>JANOTG010000394.1:0-2346 GCA_031416215.1 Betaproteobacteria bacterium | reverse complement strand
CGTCGGTTTGATCAGCGGCATCAGCAGGAACTATTTTTCCGGCGAGGTTGTCAGCCGCAGCGACGCGCGCGAGGTGGCCGGCGCCTGGACGCCCTTTTGCAGCGTGGCGACTTGGTATATTTGGCGCTCGCTGGACCCGATGCCAGTGGCCTACTGAATCAACCTTGGCCCTGCAAGCCTGAGTGACTGGAGCAAAGTAATGGCCAAACGTGTGTTCCTGGATTTCGAGCAACCGATCGCCGAGCTGGAAACAAAGATCGACGAGTTGCGGTATGTGCAGAACGAGTCCGCGGTGGACATATCCACCGAGATCGATCAGCTCAGCAAGAAGAGCCAGCAGCTGACAAAAGACATCTACAGCGATCTGACGCCGTGGCAGATCACGAAGATAGCGCGCCACGCCGAGCGGCCGTATACGCTGGATTATGTGAACGAGATCTTCACTGATTTCGTGGAGATGCACGGAGACCGCCATTTCGCCGACGACCTGAGCATCGTGGGCGGGCTGGCGCGCTTCAATGGAACGCCCTGCATGGTGATCGGCCAGCAAAAAGGGCGCGATACCAAGGAGCGCGCGCTGCGCAACTTCGGCATGTGCAAGCCGGAGGGTTACCGCAAGGCGCTGCGCCTGATGAAGACCGCCGAAAAGTTCAAGCTGCCGGTGTTTACCTTTGTCGACACGCCGGGCGCCTACCCGGGCATCGACGCCGAGGAACGCGGCCAGTCCGAGGCGATCGGGCGCAATATCTTCGAGATGGCGCAGCTCGAGGTGCCGATCGTCACCACCATCATCGGAGAAGGCGGCTCGGGTGGCGCGCTGGCGATCTCGGTCGGGGATCAGGTGCTGATGTTGCAATACGCGGTCTATTCGGTGATCAGCCCCGAAGGCTGCGCCTCCATTCTCTGGAAGACTTCGGACAGGGCGCAGGATGCGGCTGACGCACTGGGCATCACGGCGCACCGCCTCAAGGCGTTGGGCCTGGTGGACAAGATCGTCAACGAGCCGGTGGGTGGCGCGCACCGCGACCACAAGCAGATGGCGGCGTTCCTGAAGCGGGCGCTGGCCGATGCATTTCGCCAGCTGAGCGACCTGAAACCGCGCGAGCTGGTCGATCGCCGGTACGAGCGGCTGCAGAGTTATGGCCGTTTCACCGACACCAAGGCCGATGCCAAGGCCAGCAGCAAATAGGCCTGCCGACGCGCTGACCCGGGCACTGGCCTCGTTTTCTCCGACGCTGCCGCTCGCGGTGGCCTACAGCGGTGGTGCGGATTCCACCGCCTTGCTGGTATGGTGCGCACGTCGCTGGCCGGGCCAGGTGGCGGCCATTCATGTGCACCACGGACTGCAGGTCGCCGCAGACGATTTCGAGCGGCATTGCGCACACACCTGCACGTCGCTGGCCGTGCCGCTGGCGGTTCAGCGCGTCGATGCCCGCCACGCGACTGGCCAAAGCCCGGAGGAGGTCGCACGCGACGCGCGTTATGCTGCCCTGGCGCTGGCGCTGCGTGCACCGGTGGGCGGCCTGCAGTGCAAAAGCCTGGCATTGGCGCAGCATGCCGACGATCAACTGGAAACAGTCTTGCTTGCGCTCAGCCGTGGTGCCGGGCTGCCGGGTTTGTCGGGCATGCGAGCCACCTGGGTTGTGGACGGCGTCACCTACTATCGGCCGTTGTTGCAGGTGGCAGCAAGCGACATTCGCAGCTGGCTGGCGGCCTCGGGGCTTGCCTTTGTCGACGACCCGAGCAACCGCGACGAGGGCTTTACGCGCAACCGCATTCGCGCCCGCTTGCTGCCCGCGTTGCATGCCACCTTTGAGCAAGCCCGCGTGACCTTTGCACGCAGTGCAAACCATGCGGCACAAGCCCAGTTGCTGCTGGACGAAGTGGCGCAACAGGACCTGCTGTTGCTCCGCGGCAAAGCACCCGGCACGCTGACGATTGCCGGTCTGCGCCTGCTCTCGTTGCCGCGTCTGGCGAATCTGCTGCGGCACTGGCTGAAGTCCGATCACGGCACCTCGGCCAGTGCGGCCCAACTGGCCGAATTGCAGGACCAGGTCATCGCCTGTACCACCCGTGGCCAGCAGATACACATCAAGGTGGGCAACGGGGTGGCGGTGCGTCACGGCGTCGACCTGGCTTGGTACAATTCTGCCTCCGAACCGGGAGCCGCCGGCTGAGTCATTTTGGCCGACCTCGGCACCGGGCGCAGATGCCAGCAGGCTGTCTGCGAGCCCCACCACTGTGAGTTTGCGACCACCCCATGGCATTGATAGTTCACAAATACGGCGGCACGTCGATGGGCTCGACCGAGCGCATCCGCAATGTCGCCAAACGCGTCGCCAAGTG
>JANOTG010000393.1:0-3345 GCA_031416215.1 Betaproteobacteria bacterium | reverse complement strand
CATTGGTTTCCCAGTAAAGCTTGTTGTAGCGCAGGGCGGCGTCACTGGCGGTGAGCGAGATGCCGCTGATGTAGGTGCCGACAAACATGTCGACCTTTTCCTTGTTGACCAGTTGCTCGACCGTCGTAATGCCCTGCTGCGCGTTGGTCACGTCGCCGCGGATGAGTTCGAGCTTCTTGCCCAGCACCCCGCCGGCCGCGTTGACCTTGTCGGCGGCCAGTTCATAACCACGGGTCACCTCGGTGCCGTACAACGCGAGCGGGCCGCTGTACGGGTTGAGTGCCCCGATCTTGATGGTCTGTTGCGCAACCACCTGCGTGGCCAGGGCCGCGCTGGCGACCAGGGCCAGGCCCGCGATCTTTCTCAAAGTTCCCATGACTATCTCCTTTGGTTGAATCAAGTTAGTGACGTTTTCCCATGTCGCCGCGGCATGTGAACGTCGCACATGCCGCAAGACCTCTGCTGTGCAATACCGGCGTGGCCCGCTCATGCCAAGGCTCCCACCGCGCGGCCGACCGGCCAGAAAATACCGCCCCCGGTCACACCGCCGTCGGCCGCAATGTCGGTACCGGTGACATACGACGACTGCGGCCCGAGCAGGAACATCACCACGTCGGCAATCTGCTCCGGCGCAGCCATGTGGCCCAGCGGCGTGATGCCCTGCAAGGCATCAAACAGCTTGATGTTGCTGCGGATCATGTCGGTGTCCACCACACCCGGGCAAATGCAGTTCACCCGCACCCCCGCCGTGGCCAGCTCCAGCGCGGCACTGCGCGTCAGGCCGCGCAAGGCCCACTTGCTGGTGGAGTAGGCGGCAGAAAAGTATCCGGTCATGCCGACCGTCGACGCGGTGTTCACGATCGCGCCACCACGCGGCATCAGCGGCGCCAGGGCGCGTATGCCCAACATGGCACCGCTCAGATTGATGCGCATGACGCGCTCCCAATCATCCAGCACCGTGTGCGTGACGGTATTGCGCGGACCGGTAATGCCGGCGTTGTTCACCAGGGCCGCCAGCGGTTTGCCGTGCTCGCGCACAGCAGCGGCCACCGCGTCCCATGCCTGCGCGTCGCCGACATCGAGTTCCATGCAGCCGATGGATCCCGGCAAGCTGGCGCAGCTTTGGCGCAACTGCGCCCAGGCTGGCTCCGCCGCCCCCAGACTGTCCATCACGAAAACATGGGCGCCGCCCTGTGCCAGCATGCGCGTAATGCAGGCGCCCTGCCCGCGCGCACCACCGGTGACCACCGCCGCCTTGCCCAGCCAATAGTTGTCCATAGTCTGTTCCTGTGCCGTCACCGCTGCCAGCCACTTATTCCGGCTTGATACCGGCGCTGTCGGCAATGCGCCGGAAGCGTTCGGTTTCGCTGATCTGGAACCGGCGCATCTCCACCGGGCCCAGTGCCATGGGGTCGGAGCCGATCTTGGCGATGAACTCCCTGGCACCCGGCGTGGCCAGGATCTTCTGCATCGCATCCACCAGCCGGTTGGCCACCGGGTCGGGTGTTTCCGAACGGATGTACATCGACGTCCAGGTGTAGTTCACGTAATCGGCATACCCGCTCTCCTTGATCGTCGCAATCTCGGGATAGTCAGGATGCCGCCGGTCGCCGGAAACCCCCAGCGCCTTGAGTTTTCCGCCCTTGACCTGCGGCATGGCGGCGATGAGGTCGCTGACCGCCCAGTCGAGCTGGTTGCCCATCAGCGCAGTGAAAACCTCCGGCGCGCCCCGGTACGGCACGTAGACGCTCTTGGTGCCCGCCACATTGGCAAACCACTCCGCCGAAAGCTGGAAGCCCGCCGTGTAAGACCCCACGTTGAGCTGCTGACTCGCGGCCTTCGAGGCCGCCACCAGATCCTGGATCGAGCCCAGGCGGGAGTTCGCAGGCGCCACGAAGACCATCAGTCCACGCGCAAGGCCCGTCACGGGGCGGAAGTCCTTGAGGCCGTCGTAGGGAATGTCCTTCACCACCGACGGGTTCACCGCCATATGCGTGTTGGTGCCCAGGAAGATGGTGTAGCCGTCGGCTGGCGCCTGCTTGACAGTCATCGCCGCGATCACGCCGTTCGCGCCGGGCTTGTTTTCTATGAGAACCGGCTGGCCCAGGGCATTGCTCAGGGCTTCACCGAAATAACGCGCCGTGGTGTCCGAACCGCTGCCAGCTGAGGTCGGAACCACAATCTTGATGGGTTTGTTCGGAAATCCTGCCACCTGCGCCTGGGCCATCGCGCCCAGTGCGGTGGCGGCAAACAACACAGCGAGCGCTGCAAGCGCGGATTTTCGGTTGCCGGATTTGTCAAGTTTCATGGGTGTCTCCCGAGGTGGTTGTGGTGCAGCCGTCGATTGCGCTCAGGCCGGCGTGAAACGTGGCACGGCGGTTCCACCCTCATCCTGCACGACCAGACGCAGGCGCTGCTCGATCCTGAGCGGCACTGCGGCGTCCATGCCGGTCAGGTTGCTGATCAAACGTGGCCCCTCGTCGAGTTCGACCACCGCCACGGTATACGGCAGGCGGTCGGCAAAAGCCGGGTGGTAGGCGGTGTGGTACACGACCCAGCTGATCAGCCTGGCACCGCCAGCGGCCTGCTCCCAGGCCCAGTCGGCCGCCAGGCAATGCGGGCATTCGCTGCGCACCGGCAGCCAGGCGTGGCCACACGGTGTGCAGCGCTGGAACAACAGCGCGCCCTGGGCCAGACTGTCCCAATACGGCGTGTTGAGTGCATCGCGTTCGGGCGCTGGCACGGTTGCGGTTTCCATATCGCTGGTTGTCCCCGCTATTGGCCCAGCAGCAGCGTGGCATGCGTGTGCATGATGCCGCCCTGGTTGCTGACCACACAATTGCGCGCGCCACGCACCTGATTGACCGATTCGCCGCGCATCTGGCGCACGCCCTCGATCACCAGTTGCAGCCCCGGCATGCCGGTCTCGGACAACAGGCCGCCCGAGGTGTTGACCGGCAGATCACCGCCGAGCTCGATGCGCCCGTCCTGCACGAAATGACCGCCCTGTCCCTTTGCGCAGAAACCGTAGTCTTCCAACGTCATCAGCACGGCGATGGTGAAGCAGTCGTAGATCTGCGCCACGTCCACGTCCGCGGGTTGCAAGCCGGCCATCGCAAAGGCGGTTTGTGCCGACACCCTGGCAGCCGTGGTGGTGAGGTCGGGCCGCAAGGCCACATCCCAGGAGGTCTGCCCCTGACCAAAGCCGAGCACCGGAACCGGTTTGGCGACCTTGAGTTGCGCCGCCTTGCGGGCGCTCATCAAAACCACGGCCGCGGCACCGTCGGACACCAGGCAACAGTCGTCGCGGCGCAGCGGCGCCACGATCAGGCGCGACTCGCGGTA
>JANOTG010000392.1:0-3276 GCA_031416215.1 Betaproteobacteria bacterium | reverse complement strand
CGCTGCGGCAGATGCAGCCGGTAGTTGAGGGTCTCGTTGCTGCGCAGGCGCGATCCCACGGTCAGCATGGCATCCACCGTACCGTAAAAATCTTCAGCCGGCTTTTGCAGGTTGTAACTGCCCAGTGTTTGCGGATGATCTTCCGGCACGATGCCGCGCCCCTGCACCGAGCTCACCACCGCCCACCCCATGTCGACCAGACGCCGGGCCGCATCGGCCGCACCCCGGGCGCCCCCGCCCAGCCATAACAACGGGCGTCGGGCAACCGCCAGGCGGTCTGCCAAAACATCCAGCGCCGCAGCTCCCGGCTGCACTACGGCCCGGGGCAGAGGAGCGATGTCGGCAGGCAGATCCAGCAGCAACTTCTGTACGTCGATCGGAATCTCGATGCTGACCGGCCCACAGGGCGGGGTCTGCGCGATACGCACCGCCTCGCGCAGGGTCGCCAGGGCGGTGGACGGGTTGCGGAGTCGAAATGCTTCCTTGCCAACGGCCTTGAGCATGGCCAGCTGTGCCGGATGTTCGTGGATATAACCCAGGTCGCGGTCCAGGAACGGCGACTCGATCTGCCCGGTCAGGTGCAGCATCGGTGTGCCGGCGGTCAGTGCCTCGACCATGGCGCCAGCGGCGTTGCCCGAGCCGGTGCCGGTGCTGGTGACGCACACACCAAGACAGCCAGACACCCGCGCATAGGCGTCTGCCATGTTGCAGGCACCGGCCTCGCCACGCGCCGACACGAAGCGGATGTTCTGCCGCGTGTGGAAGGCATCCAGGATCGGCATGTTGTGGATCGAGATCACGCCGAATGCAGCACGGGTGCCACATTGCTCAAGGAAGCGGACGACGAGTTCGCCCACGGTGATGCGGATGGCGCTGTCTGTCATGCGGTGGTGTTCCTGGTTGCGGCTGGCGGCACATGGTTCAGGCGTTGCGACAAATTCCTGGCGGCCCGACAGACCTCGGCAACCAAGGGATCCATGCTGGCTGCGGCGATACGGTTGGCCGACACCGTGACGTTGATCACCGCGGCGACATGCTGCCGCTCACTGAATACCGGCGCCGCCACGGTGGAGATGCCGGCGTCGTAGCTGCCCTGGCTGATGCCGTAACCGCGCTGGGCGTCGGCGTCGATCATGTGCTTGAGGGCTGCCACGGTGGTGGGAGTGTGGGCGGAAAAAGTTTCGAGTGTCACGCCGGCGTACAAATCCTGCAGTTCCTGCGCCGTCAGGTCGGCCAACAACACCCGCCCCAGTACCGTGGCATGGGCTGGCAAGCGCGCCCCGACCTGGATCGAATTGAACATGACCGAGCGCCCGGCAGACTTGGCCACCACCACGACTTCTCGGCCATCTCGCACCGCCAGGTGTGCCGACAAACCGGTCGCGGCGCACAGCTCATCCAGGATCGGGCGCCCGTGTTCTGTCAACTCCATCGACGCCAGGTACTCGAACCCCAGGCGCAACACGGCGATGCCCAGCTTGTAGCTGGGGCCTTCACCGACACGTTCGATGAAACCCATTTGCTCCAGTGTCTGCAGCAGGCGAAATACCGATGCGCGAGGCAATGACAGGCGGCGCGACAACTCGGCCCCGGTGAGTTCGCGCTGATCGCGCGAAAACTGGCTCAGCAACTGTATGCCGCGCTGCAATGCCGGCACCTGGTAACGGGCATCGCTCGATGCAGCGCTCACTGGAGAACCTTCGCCCGGCCGGGCTGCGGTGCGAGCTTGCTCGGGGCGGCCCGGCGCGGCGCTCATCAGGAATTCTCGCCCATGCCAAGCAGTGCATTCACCGTCGCACCGGCCTCGAGTGCACAACTGTGCCCTACCTCGCCAAGGGACACATAGGGCGCGCCAATCTGCAACGCCAGTGCGCGGCAGGCATCCATCGGCGTTACCGTGTCTGCCGCGCCACTGGCAACGGTCACCGGGCAGCGCAATTGCGTCAGGTCGGCCAGGATGTCTGCGTGGGCCAACATGCGCGTAGCCTGGGCATAGCCGTGCGGCTCGATGCCAGCCATCACCTGTTCGACGAAGGCGGCCTGCTGCGCATCGGCATGCGGCGACAACATGGCACGAGCCCGTTGATGCGCCATGCCTGCCGGGCCGAACTGGGCCAGGGCGGCGAGTCGGTCGGAGAGCTTTTTGTCGCGCACGGCGCCACTGGCGCGTGCATAACCCTGGGCCGGGGACAACAGAACGAGCCGGTGCACCCGCACCGGGCGCTGCACAGCGGCGGCCGCGGCCATCAGGGCGCCCAGCGAATGACCGACGAGCGTGAAAGGCTGTGTGTTGTCATATGGCAGGGAGTCCAGCCAGGACCAGAACCGCCGGGCATAGTCTGCGGCGCGGGGTGCGTTCGGCACCAAGGCGGTGCTGCCGCCATAACCCGGTGCGTCCCACGCCACCACATGGCAGGGCCGCTGTGTGCCGCGGCGCGCCTGCTCCAGTTGTGCCAGCCAACTGCCGGACCCGGAACCGATGCCGTGCAGCAACACATGGGTCACCGCGCCGTGGTGGTCGGGTGAACATGCGCGGCGGCAGTACACCACGCCAGCCGCGGTGGCAACGGCGGTGGCAGGAAACAGCCTGAGCAGCTCCCCCAGCGGCGTTGTGGCATTTTCCATGGCGACGGAATCGAACACGCGTCCTAGTTGCGTTTGATCTTGGACAGCGGGCTGTCGGGCGGGTAAACCGGTGTAATCGGCTTCGGCGAGCCCAGCATCACACACATCAGTGCGTCTTCTTCGCCGATGTTGCGTTCCTCCCGGTACACACCGGGCGGCACCGACACCAGATCACGCTCCTTGAGCGTGGCTTCCCAACGCTGGCCGTCCTTTTCGCAAATCAGCTGCATGGTGCCACGCATGACAAAAAAGACCTCCTCCACGTCGTAATGGATGTGGGATGGGCCGATATGCCCGGCCGGAATCACCATGGTGGAGAAGGTGAAGTGGGCCGCCGGTACGGTGCTGCTGTCGCTCGCCACGCCGGTGCCACCGGTACCCACGTAGCGCATCTGGGCGCGGCGGTATTTGGGGTCGTAGTCGGCCTGAAACTTCAACGCATCCCAGTCGTAACGACGGCTTGCGTAACGCGCAACCCGGCTCTCCAGCCACTGGCTGAAGCTCTGCCCTTCGGCCTGCAGCATGCTCTTCTGGATATCGGCTTCGGGTGCGATGTTGGCGTCGAGCAAACCGCGCGGATTGAAGACGGGTTGGTTGGCAGCAAGCTGTGTGTTCATGGTGAGACTCCTAATGCATGACAAAGCCGCCGTT
>JANOTG010000391.1:0-9143 GCA_031416215.1 Betaproteobacteria bacterium | reverse complement strand
GGTATGGAAAACTCCTCAGCCAGAAGGTCCGGCAACTGGTCATGGCGGCTCAGACCAAAGTCGATCAGCACGATTTCACCGCCCGACCCTTGAGAAACCGGTCGTTGCATCAAATTTTCCGGCTTCAGGTCCAGGTGAATCACATGCTGACGGTGCAATTCGGCCACCGCGTGCACCATACGCGCGCTGATTTCCAGCATATCTGACAGCGGCAGGGGCGCACCCTTGACCACACCAAGTAGCGACCCACCCGCTATCTTTTCGGTCACGATGTAGGGCATTGCCGAAAAGTCTCCCACGCCCATCACCTGCGGTACATGGGGCCCGGACAGGCGCGGCATGATCATCTGCTCCACTTCGAAGCCGACGATAGTGGGGCCGTCAAAGCCGTCCATGATGATGGGGACCTTCATCACCATGGGTGTGCGATGTGCGGGGTGCTTGACCTCCCAAATGGTGGCGAAGGCGCCTTCTTGAAGTTTTTCGCCCAGGTGAAAACCGTCGATCTCCATACCGGCATGTGGCCGCGTCGGCATCTCAATCCCCTCTCATCAAGCGCAGTGCCAGGTCTTCGGGCAGTCCGGCCGCGCGCATCTTTTGCACGGTTTTTGCCGCGTCATAGGAAACCCGGCGAAAAGTCAGCTCGTTGCTCCCGATGTCAAGCATCGCGTAACCCGCCTGCACACATCCGTCGCGCGGTTGGCCAACCGAACCCACCACGGCCAGCCACCGGCGCGAGCGAACAAGGGGAATCGGCGTCGCCATGCGGAACGTTTGCACCCGCGCCTTCCCAGCCATGTCCATGCTGGCCAGCAAGGGCACATGCACATGCCCGCACAAAATGACGCGGGCCTTACAAGATCGGAACGCCGCCCGTGCCATGTTGGCAGATGTCACATAGATCCAGGACCCCGGGTCATTGGCGGAGGCATGGACAAAAAGCATATCCCCCTCCAGGACGGTCAAGGGCAATCCGGCCAGGAATGCCCGGTGCGCGTCAGTCAGCCGGGCCTGGGTCCAGACCAACGCCTTGGTGGCATTGGCCCGCAACGAGTTGACCCCGCCCACAGCTGCACTGTCGTGGTTGCCCTGAACACAAACTGCCCCCATCGCCACCAGGCTGGCGGCCGTGTCAACGCACCATTCGGGATCAGGGCCGTAACCCACCAGATCGCCCAGCAGCACGATTCGGTCTGCGCCGCGCGCTGCCACATCGGCCAGCACTGCCGCAAACGCCTCACGGTTGGCGTGAATATCGGTCAAGACAGCAAGTCTCATCGATACATCCTACCAACAGGCGGCACGAGTCATTCTGCAAGCTCAGCGCCGATGCAGCGGCTACCATGGTGTGCCATGCCTTCTCCTGTGCGTGACCTGTTGACCCTTGAGCGCCTGCGCCTGCAATTCGGGCCGCAGGCAGCCGGCCACAAGCAGACTGTGCTGCGGCGCCTTGCAGCGGCCGACATGCCGAGCGCGGCGGCGCTGGCCCGGCTGCACGAGCTGTTGTGTTTTCTGCGCGCCTATCCGGACAACGCTGCGCTGCTGCGCGTTACCTGTGCCTTGTTGCAGGGTTTCGAGCGCAGGCGCGATCTGCGGCGTTATCGCGCAGCGCTGGCCGACAGTGGTATCGCCGGCACCGCCATCCATTACCGCTTCTTCGCCGGGCAGGCACAGTGGCTGGCGCAGCGCTGGCCGCGTCGGTTGCAGCTGGATCGCAGCGATGCCGGCACCGAGCAGCGCGTGGCCAAGGTGTTGCCCGAGCTGCTGACACCGATAGAGCAATACGCCCTGCGTGAACTCGGACGCCCCGGTTACGAGGTGCTCGACCGGCTGCGCGGCGACAAACAGACCGACGCCGTTTTTTTGTTGCAGCGCTCGGCGGCGATGTCGGGCAACAGCTACTCGCGCGAGGCGCTGATCGACACCATGGACGCCGCCATGGTGCTCACGCCGGGTGTAGGGACACCGTGCCGGACCCTGGCCTGCTTCGCGCCGGCGCCGGTTGTTTTTCGCGACCGGGCACCACCACGGGAGCGTCCCGACTTGCGCCAGTCCATCAGTCGGGCGCCGCGTGCAGTGCGCCGTTTGCCGCTGCTCGAGGGTGAGGCGCTGATCGATCTGGCGCGGGCGGCCATGGTCACACGCGCGCGGTCGCTGGAGGCATTCTCCTTCGCCGATGCGCGTGATACCTGGCTGGTGGACGACGGTGACGGCCTGGCGATCGGCCTGTGCGGCCTGGTGCCAGAGCGGCGCCATGCGCTGGCGACCTTGGTCGGCGGCCTGTTGCTGCGTAATGGTGTCCCGGTGGGTTACCTGCAGGCAGACATCGTCGAGCGCAGTGCGGCGCTGTCCTTCAATACCTTCGAGACCTTTCGCGGTGGCGAGTCGGCACATCTGTTTGCACGCTGGCTTGCCGCCTTGCACCGGGTCTATGGTTGCCTGGCGTTTTCGATCGAACCGTATCAGCTCGGACGCGATAACGACGAGGCGCTGGACTCCGGTGCCTGGTGGTTTTATGCGCGGCTGGGATTTGCGCCGCGCGCCGCCGACGCGGTGGCAGTGTCGGCGCGCGAACAGGCCCGGATCACACGTGAGCCCGGCCACCGCAGCAGCCGCGCGACACTGGAGCGGCTGGCGCGGCGGCATCTGTTTTTCGATCTCGATCCCGACCACCCGCAGCCCCATCTGGACCTGGTGGAACTCGGCCTGCAGTGTGGTGCCGCGCTCTCGGCGCTGGGCGGGGCGGCACGTGACACGGCACTGGAGCTCCTGGGCGCACAGGCCCTGCGCCGTGCCGGGTTGCCCGGGCTGAGCAGTTTCTCCGCGGACGCTCGCGAAGCCTGGCGGCGCCTGCTGCCGCTGCTGACGGTGCTGGACACCAGCCGCTGGAGCCGGCACGACCATCAACTGCTGCTGCCCCTGGCCCGTGCCAAGGCCGGGCGCAGCGAGCGTGGGTTTGTGCAGGCTTTGTTGTCGCATTCTGCGATGTCGGATTCACTGCGCACCTGGGCCGCCGGTCGATAACGGATCGAACCGCAGTCTCGTGACAACGGCACACATCAACGCATGTATACAATATACGAAAGCTGTTGGCAAGGTCGTTCGACAACTTTGGTGATTTGCCCGACGTTTTGGGCAAGCAGATTCCGAAATGTGTGCAGGCCACTGTTGAACACCGTGGAGCGGCGATGGGACAAGCAGATCTGAGGGCAGGGCACGGGATCGTGCTCGCCAAAAACGTCATGATCGCCATGCGCGACGGCCTGCGGCTGGCCTTCGACATCTACCGCCCGGCGCTGGACGGTGGCTTCGCTACGGGCCGTTTCCCGACCATCATGCTGCACACGCCGTACAACAAGGCGGACAAGCGCTACAGCGAGATCGCCGACTTCTTTGTGCCCAAAGGCTACAACGTGGTGCTGGTCGACCTGCGCGACCGCTACTGCTCCGAGGCGTCGGGGGAGTATTACCACGCCGCCACGCCACACACCGGGCGCGACGGCTACGACATCTGCGAATGGATTGCGGCCCAGCCCTGGTCGAACGGACGTATCGGAACCGTCGGCAGCTCGTATGCCGCGATCACCCAGGTGCGCACCGCCCTGGAGCGGCCGCCGCATCTCACTGCCATCTGGCCCGATGTGGTGCCCACCAACAGCTACCAGAACCAGTGTCGTGAAGGCGGAGCGATGCAGCAGCACATGTTCTGGGCGTTGTTCATCCATGCCCAGGACGCACGCGAGATCGCCGATGACCCGCGCAAGCAGGAGGATGTCTGGAACAACCTGCGTGACCTGCGCCAGCTCTTTCGCGCCACGCCCTGGCAGCGCGGGCAGACCGCATTGCGGCATGTGCCCACGCTGGAGGACACGCTGATCGACTATTACACCCGGGGCAGCTACGACGCCTACTGGGACCGCATCGAGCACAACTACACGAAGTTCTGGGACCAGCACGCCGACATTCCGGCCACCCTGTCGACCGGCTGGTACGACCCTTTCCCGACCGCCGACACCGAGTACTTCACGGCGATGACCGCCAAGAACAGCTCCCCACAGCGGCTGGTGGTCGGCCCGTGGAGCCATGTTGGCATGCGCGGTGACGCCAGCTACTGTCACGAGGTCGACTTCGGCCCGCAAAGCGTATGGGGTGTGCAGCGTTGCTTCGAGGAGCAACTGGCGTTTTTTGACCGTTGGTTGCCAGACAACGCCCCCGGGCACCCCCGGGCCGAGGCCCCGGTGCGTATTTTTGTGATGGGTGGTGGCAGCGGCCGCAAGACCGCGCTCGGCAAACTGGACCACGGCGGCCGCTGGCGAGACGAGTGGCAGTGGCCACTGCAGCGTGCCGTACCGACGCCGTTTTATCTGCAGTCCGGCGGGTCACTCACCACGGCGGCGCCGCCCAGGGACGCGCTGCCGCGGCAATTCAGCTTTGATCCGGCGCATCCGGCGCCCACACTCGGTGGCCTGTACTGCTCGATGGGCGAGTTGCCCGCCGGTGGCGCTGGCATGGAGCCAGCCTGGGCGCGTTTTCTCAGCCCGGTGCTGCGTTTGCGTGACCTGCTCACGCCGGGGCCGGTGGACCAGAAGGAGTCGGCCGCCTTTTTTGGATCGGAGCCGCCCTACCCGCGGCTGTCACAACGGCCCGATGTGCTGGTGTTCCAGACCGAGCCGCTCGACGCGGCACTGGAAGTGACCGGGCCGATGGTGGTGCACCTGTGGGTATCTTCGAGTGCGCTGGACACCGACTTCACCGCCAAGCTGATCGATGTACATCCTGCCAACGACGACTATCCACAAGGTTTTGACATGCTGCTCAACGACTCGGTCATCCGGTGTCGCTACCGGGAGGGGTTCGATCGCGAGGTGCTGCTGCAGCCCGGGGTGCCGGTGCCGGTGACGATCACACTGCCGCCCACCAGCAACCTGTTCGATGTCGGCCACCGCATCCGGGTGGACATCTCGTCGTCGAACTGGCCGCGTCTGGATGTGAACCCCAACACCGGTGAGCCGATGGGCCGTCACACGCACCAGGTGGTGGCGCACCAGACCGTGTATACCGACGCAGCGCGGGCGTCGCATATCGTGTTGCCGGTGATCCCGTTTTAGGCAATCGGCAACGCCGAATCACAACGGCAGGCAGGCTACAGCTCAGGTTATGCCACCACAGGGGCCGGCTGCGTCGGGTTCAGCCGCCCGGGCCGTGTCATGGTCGGTGTTCAAAACGGGCACCTTGCCGGGCCATCGCCTGCGCCGGGTTCGGGTGGCATTACTTCACCGCCCGCGTCCAGCGTGAGGTCGTTGCGGAACTCGAACAGCTCCGGAAAAAAATAGTAATTGGTGGTCGTCGCCAGGTAATCCTTGAAGAATGTTCCGCCGGTGCCCCTGGCCCGGATGCCAATCTGCCGGCGCACCATCAGGATGTGGTTGTGCCGCCAGGACTGGAAGCGACGATCCACCTCGAAGGCGTTTTCAGCCAGTTGAAACAGCTCATGCTCGGCCCAGCGTTTGCGGTAGACCTCCAGCAGGGTCTTGTCCCGGCGGCGGAAGGCTTCGAAAAATGCGTCGCGCAAGGTGCGCGGATGTTCGGCCAGCAGGCCCGGCCACAGCTGTTCAACGCGTTGCGTGTATTCCGTGCCGGCGGTCTGGCCCAGGCCAATCATGACCTCGACTTCGCGAAACTGCCGCGATTGCATGCCGGACGCACCGGTGAGCTCGCCGCGGAACTCGGCAAAATCAGCCGCTGTCAAGGTCTCCAGAACGGTCCAGTGCGCCTCGGCCAGTTTCAGTATCTCGGCCAGGCGGCGGATCAACCAGTTGGCCTGCGCCAGATCATCGCTGTCGAGCAGCGGCACGATGCGTTTGAGGTCGAAGATGAGGTGCTTGAACCACAACTCCAGCACATGGTGCGTGGTCAGGAAGAGGTGCTCCTCGGGGTGTGTGGTGATGCGCCGCATGGACGACAACAACTGGTCCAGCTGCAGGTGGTAGGCGTAGTCGAATTGCGGTTGCGTCCTGGCACTGCCGGATGGTTCTGTCATGGTGTTGCTCCAGGGTCGGACGTCGACGGTGCGGGCGGGTGCTGCTCTGCCTGTGTTGCCAACCAGCCGGCCCAGGTCGGGCGCACCAGATCGAAGGTGTCGCGCGTGCGCACGTAACCGGAGCCGAAGGTGCGAGCGACCAGGTCCAGGTCCAGCGTCTCGATGTGGCCGCGCTCGGCATCCCGCACAAACGCGTCGGCAATATGCACGGCCACGATGCGCCCAATCACGACCGTCTGGTGCGGGCCGGTGACGATGGCCGCATGGTTCAGGCATTCGAACGATACCGGGCTGGCGGCAATGCGCGGCGCACGTACATGGGTCGACGCGGTCTGCTCCAGCCCGGCCAAATCCAGCTCGTTGATATCGGCGGGCGCATCCACTGCGGTGATGTTCATCTGTTGGACCAGTGCATGCGGCACCAGGTTCACCACGAACTCGCCGGTCTCCATGATGTTGCGCGCGGTGTCCTTGAAGCCACGCTGCGCATCGGCCATCAGACCCAGCACCAGCGTGGGTGGCGCCGCGCCCATGACATTGAAGAAGCTGTAGGGCGCCGCATTCACCTGCCCCTGCCGGTTCACGGTCGTCACCCAGGCAATGGGCCGCGGTACCACGGTAGCGGCCAGCAGCTTGTAGACCACCGCGGTCTCGATCTGCTCCAGGTCGAAGCGCATGGCTGAGCCGGCGTCAGGGCGTGGCGTTGACCACGCAGTGCCGGATCGTGCCAATGCCCTCGACACCTGCGACGACCACGTCCCCCGGCCATAACCACTCCTGCGGTGTACGGCCGGCACCAACTCCCGATGGCGTGCCGGTGGCGATGATGTCACCCGGCTCCAGCGTGATACCGGCGGAAATGTCGGCGATCAGGTGGTCTACCTTGAACAGCATGTGGCGGGTATTGGAACGCTGTTTTTCCACACCGTTGACGGTCAGCCAGAGATCCAGCAGCTGCGGGTCGGCGATGTCGTCTGTGGTGACGATGCACGGGCCGAACGGCGCGTAGGTATCCTGTCCCTTGGCATAGATCCATTGCCCGGCCCTGCGGTTGTCGCGTGCCGAGACATCGATCATCACGGAATAACCGAACACGTGGCCGATCGCATCCGCTTTGGCGACGCGCCGTGCCGTGCTGCCGATGATCACGGCGAGCTCGACCTCCCAATCCAGCTGTCGCGTGATGGCGCTGTTGTGCTCGATGGGCGCGCCCGGACCGACCACGGCTGTGGGGGGCTTGGAGAAAATCACCGGTTGCTTGGGCAATTCGGTGGCGGTATCAAGCGCCTTCGCGCTCTCCGCCACGTGCTCCACATAATTCAGGCCGATGCCGAAAATATTCTTGCGTGGGCGCGGTATCGGGGCCAGCAGGGTCACATTGGCAAGTGCGGTCGAGACACCCAATGGAAAAGCGCCGGCTTGCCGTTTCAAAAGGCTGCGCAAGGCCATCAGCCCGGCCGGCCCCTGGTCGATCAGGGCCAGCATGGAGTCCGGCCCGGTCACACTGTTGGCCGCATACAGGCGCGCCACGTCGATCACCAGTGCGCCTTCCAGAACTCCGAGTCGGGCGGCCGACTCCACATTGGCACGGTAGGTCACGAGTTTCATGGTCTGCTTTCAGTCGATCAGGGGTTGCCGCCCACCGTTGTCGCCGAACGCCTGTTCGCGGTACAGGCTCAGGGCACGCATCACTGGCAGGTCGGACAGGCAAAAAAGGCAGGCGTCATCTGTGGCGGAGCTGTTCACGTGTTCGTGCCAGGCCCAGCTTGGCACGCAGAAGATGTCGCGTTCACGCCAGTCGTAACGCTTGCCGTTGATCACCGAATGGCCCTGCCCTTTGGCCACGTGGTACAGGTAACTGCCGGTGTGGCGATGTGCCTGCGTGTGTTCCCCGGGGCGCAGCATCTGCATGGAGGCACCCATCGTGCGCATCACCGGGCCATTGGTGGCCGGGTTGACATACTCCATCAACACGCCGTCGAAGGGTGAGCCGTCGCTGCAGCTGGCATATTTGCCGAGCGCGTCGTAGGTTGCCAGCCACTCGTACTTGAACATCGGACTGTAGCCATGGGTCCACGCGCCACCGGCCGGGGTCAGTCCCGCGTTGCCCCAGGTCTTGGTCATGTCGTCGACCTCGTGGGTCACGGCTTGCGACAGGTCCGGGTGCACCTCGTAAAAGTTCGCCTCCATCGCGTTGACGAAAGGGATGTCCAGGCCGTCCTGCCAGATGCAGGTGCTGCCGTCCGCTGCGACCGCGTGTTCGTGCCAGGTGCCATTCGGCGTCAACACGAAATCATTCGCACCCAGTGTCATCTTGTGCCCATCGACCACGGTGTAGGCGCCAGCGCCTTCCATGATGAAACGAATCGCCGATGCGGAGTGCCGGTGCGCGCTGGCGACCTCGCCTGGCTGCATGACCTGCAGACCGGCATATATCCATCCGACCGCCGCTGACACGTCGCGCCGCCCGGGGTTGTTCAGGTAGATGACCCTGCGCCCGGCCTTTTCCGGCGTCACGAGGTCGAGCGAGCGCAGCACGTGTGCGCGCAGATCAAGATAACGCCAGACCACGGGCACGGACTGCGACACCGGCTGCCACGGCTCGATCTTGTTGGCCACGGTCCACAGGGCACCGGCATGGAAACGGTCGAGTTCGTCGTAATAAGCCAGCAGTTCGGGCGTGTCTTCGACGTTGGCCCGCCCGGCGACGTCTTCGCGGTGGTTTTCATGTGGTCTGGCCATGGGCGCACTACCTCGCGTGATTGCAATCGTTGAAAATGGCGGCAACTTCGGCGTCTGCCGACAAGCAGCCTTCATGTTCCCAAACCCACCGCGCCGCGTCGGACTGATCGGTCATGGACGCATCGGCCACGCCGTAGCGCAGGCGATCGTGAGCGGGCGCGCAGGTGGATGGGATCTGGCTGCCGTCCTGACGCGCGGCGCAGCCGCCGCCGAGGCGCACGGGCACCATACCGACCCGTCCACCTTCTTCCGGATTCCGGTCGACCTGTACCTGGAGTGTGCTGGACCACAGGCGCTGGCCGCACTGGGTGAAGACGCCCTGCAGCGTGCGGACGTCTGGAGTGTCAGCGGCTCGGCGTTG
>JANOTG010000390.1:0-2209 GCA_031416215.1 Betaproteobacteria bacterium | reverse complement strand
GGCAAAGCCGCTGGTGCAATCGACATCGACGGGCGCGCCAACAGCGCGAAGATCGAGATCCTGTCTGTCGGCGGCAAGGTGATCGAGACCATCGACCTGGGGCAACTCGAGGCTGGGCGCCACCCCTTCGAATGGGACGCCAGCAAACACCCGGGAGTGGTTTCGGCCAGCTACCGTGTCACTGCCAGCAATGGGGGCAAACCGATACCCGCCACACCACTGGTCAAGGACCGGGTGGATTCCGTCAGTTCTGACAACGGCAGCATGCACCTGCAGTTGCAGCGCCTGGGCAGCTTCGGCTACAGCGCCATCAAAGCCATTTTGTAACCTGGACAGGAACACACCATGTCATTTCAAACCGGCCTCTCCGGCCTCAATGCAGCCAGCCGCAACCTCGATGTGATCGGCAACAACATCGCCAATGCGAACACCGTGGGCGCCAAGGTGTCACGCGCCGAGTTCTCCGAAATCGTCGCCGCTTCGACCATCGCCGCCACCGGCCGCACCGAGGGCATTGGTGTCGAAGTGGCCACCGTATCACAGCAGTTCACGCAAGGCGGCGTGAATGTCACCGGTGGCAACCTGGACCTGGCCATCAATGGTGGCGGCTTTTTCACTCTCACCCTGCCGGACGGCACCACCGCCTATACCCGTGCCGGCGAATTCAAGCTCGACACGCAGGGTTACATCGTCAGCAACGCCGGCGCCAACGTGATGGGCTTCCCCACCACGACGGCGGGCGTTGCAACCAGCAGCACGTTGCAGCCGCTGCAGTTGCCGACCTCGACCCCGATCGCAGCCCGCGCCACGACGGCCATCACCGCCGAGTTCAACCTGGACGCCAACGCCGCCATCTGGAACGTGCCGGTACCGCCGACACCACTCACCACCTACGGCACCTCCCTGGTGACATACGACTCGCAGGGAACGCCGATCACGGCCTCGTTTAACATGCGCAAGACGGCTGCCGACACCTGGGAGGTATTTACTGACCCGACATCGCCCGCGACTGCCACCGCCAGCACCATCGCCACATTGACGTATGGCGTGAACGGTCAACTCACCGGTTCAGTGCCTGCCGCGCCCACCATCACGCTGAACTCGCCCAATCCGAACATCGGACCCTTCACCGCCAGCCTGGACGTGACATCCTCAACCCAGTATGCGACCGCCTTCGCTGTCACCGACCTGTTGCAGGATGGTTTCGCACCAGGCGACTTCGTGTCGCTCAAGATCGACGAAGCAGGAGTCATCACAGCGCGTTATTCGAACGGCCAGATCCAGGCAGCCGGCCAGGTGGCCTTGTCCGACTTTCGCAACGTGCAGGGTCTCAAGCCGTCGGCCCAGGGAAACTGGGTCGAAACCGTGGCCTCCGGCCAGCCCATCCTGGGCTCGCCCGGCCAGGGCAAGTTCGGTGCTTTGCGGGCGGGTGCCCTGGAGGAGTCCAACGTCGACCTGACCTCCGAACTGGTCAACATGATGACGGCGCAGCGCACCTACCAGGCCAACGCACAGACCATCAAGACCCAGGACCAGGTGTTGTCCACCCTGACCAACCTGCGTTGACCGACGCAGCATCCGGCAGCACCGCACACCCGCACAACAGACCATGGACCGCCTGATCTATACCGCCATGACCGGCGCCAATGCGGCAGCCCACCGGCAGGCCGTGTTGTCGAACAACCTGGCCAACGCGTCGACCAACGGCTTTCGCGCCGAGTTGTCAACCTACCGCTCGGTGCCATTGCGCGGCGACGGCGCCACCACGCGCGTGTTTGCCCTTGAAGCCACGTCGGGCCATCTGGACACACCCGGCGCAGCGCAGGTCACCGGACGCAACCTGGACATCATGGCCATGCGCAATGCCTGGTTCGCCGTGCAGGGGCTGGACGGCACCGAGTCCTATACCCGCAACGGCTCGTTGCAGATCGCCGCCGACGGCACCCTGCAGACCAGCAACGGGCTGGTCGTCTTGTCCGATGGCGGCGCTCCGATCAGCGTGCCGGCAAATGCCGAATTGACAATTGGCGGCGACGGCACACTCAGCGCCAAGGTGGCTGGACAACGCTCCAGCGCCATCGGCCGGCTGAAGATGGTGTCGCCCACGGCCGAAGACCAGCTCCGGCGCGGCGACGACGGCCTGTTCCGCAGCGCGGGCGGCGACCCCCTGCCCAGCGACCCGCTGGCCCGCCTGCAGTCTGGCGTGCTG
>JANOTG010000389.1:0-13705 GCA_031416215.1 Betaproteobacteria bacterium | reverse complement strand
GCGATGATGACGAAGGTCGGATAACGCATGGCCTGCTTGATGCGTTCGCGCACATCCCGCTCGAACTCCAGGTGTTCGTTGAGCCGCAGAAACACCTCGGTCAAGCGACCGGTCATCTCACCAACACGGATCATCGATATGTAGAAGGCGCCGAAATAGTCGATGTGCCGCGCCAGGGCCACGGACAACTCACGTCCCTGGTCCAGGCTGTTGCGCACGTCCTGCAGCATCTCCACCATGGCCGGCTTCACTGCGGAAGCCTGCAAACCGCCAAACGCCCGCAGTATCGGCACTCCAGCCTTGTTCAGGGTGTACATCTGGCGCGAGAAAACCAGGATGTCCTCGACCGTGATGGCCTTGCGGTTGAGCCGTACCCACCAGTTATCCTGCGCTTGCGTCGCCACCTCGGCTGCAGCGGCGATATACACCGGGGCCACGCCCATGGCCACCAGTTGGTCAGCAACTGCAGACTCGCCCGCAGCATCCAGGTGCCCTTGAACCAGTTCGCCGCGGCCGTTGCGCCCGCGCCAAGCAAAACTTGCCATGCGCGCGCCGGCCTAGACGTCGAAATCCTGTCCGACGCGCAAGGCCTCGGACACCGAAGTCTTGCCCTGGCGCACGAGGTCCAGCGCGTGGTGCGCGATGGTGTGGCCCTGCATCCGCTCGCGCCCGGCCTGCATGAACACCGCAGGTTCACCCCGGGTGGCGGCGGCCGTCAGAACGGCGTCCATCTCGAGCAATTCGTAGACACCCTGGCGACCCGCATAACCGGTGCCGTTACAGGCCGAGCAACCGCGGCCGCGCTTGGGAATGATCTGCTCACCGGGCGGCGCGATGGCCAGCAGCCAGGCGTGCTCCTGGGCGCTGGGCGCATGGGGCTCGGCGCAGACATCGCAGTTCAACCGCACCAGGCGTTGGGCAATCACGGCCTGCAGCGAGGTGGCGACCATGAAGGGCGGCACACCCATGTCCAGCAGGCGAAACGGCGTGCTGACCGCGTCGCGGGTGTGCAGTGTGGACAGCACCAGATGGCCGGTGATGGCAGCACGCAGACCGATCTCGGCGGTCTCGGAGTCGCGCATCTCACCCACCAGGATGACATCCGGGTCCTGGCGCAGGCAGGCGCGCAGCACGCGCGCGAAGGTGAGTTCGATCTTGTCGTTGACCTGCACCTGCGAAAGGCCCGGCAGGCGGTACTCCACCGGGTCCTCGACCGTGATGACCTTGAGCTCGGCGGCGTTGATCTCGGCCAGCGCCGCATACAGGGTCGAGGTCTTGCCGGAACCGGTGGGACCGGTCACCAGCACCAGGCCGGAACTGCGCCCGAGCACCTCGCGAAACCGTCGCAGCATGTCGGCGGGCATGCCAATCGCATCAAGGCGGCGCATACCACTGCCCTGGTTGAGCAGACGCATCACCACCGACTCGCCGTAGTTGGTTGGCAGAGTGGACAGGCGCACGTCGATGGTGGCGTCCTTCAGCCGCACGCTGAAGCGTCCATCCTGCGGCAAACGCTTTTCGGAGATGTCCAGCCCGGCCATCAGCTTGAGGCGTTGTGCCAGCGGCGGGCCGACACGTTTGTCGGCCTCGGTCTGGGTTTGCAGCACTCCGTCCACCCGCACCCGGATCTGCAAACCGGACTCCTGCGGCTCGATATGCACGTCGGACGCGCCGACCTGCATGGCATCTTCGAACATCGACTGCAGCAGGCGCACCACTGGCGCACCTTCCAGACCGGCGTTCGCCGTCAGTTCGCCAAAATCGACCGCGTCGCCCAGGTCTTTCTCGAGCGCCCGCGCCAGACCACTGATTTCTTCGGTGCGCCGGTACAAGCGGTCCAGCGCCAGCGGCAACTGGCTCTCCGGCACTGCGGCGATACCGATGTTGCGCTTGAGCAGACGGGTGAGTTCGTCGTAGGCTGCCAGGTCCAGCGGATCGGCCAGCGCCACGAGCAGGCTGTCGCCCTTGTCCTCCAGTACCAGCGCGCGAAAGCGCCGCGCTGCCGACTCCGGTAGCAGCTTGACCACATCGGCACGAAAAGGAAAGGTCTTCAGGTTGACGAACGGAATACGCAGCTGTCGCGCCAGGCCGTTGGCCAGCAACTCGTCGGTGATGATGCCGCTCTCGATCAGCAGCCGACCCGTCTTCTTGCCGGTCTGGCGTTGCAATTCCAGGGTTTGTTGCAACTGCTCCTGCGAGATCAGTCGCTGCTGGACCAGCACATCACCCAGGCGCAGCTTCTCCGGTCGGCCGGGCGCGGGTCGTACGGGTTCAGGAGTGGAGGCAGTTGCCGAAGCCATGGTTGCGGGTCACTCCTGCGCTTTGTGTTGGGGTGATTCAGTGCAAGTGTCTGGGCTTGCGACCACCACCATGGCCGGACGAGCCATGGCCACCGCCGCCGCGCGGGCGTTTTCCGATGTCGAGCGAATTGGCCAGCGCGTCAAAACGTTGCGCGAACAACTTGTCGATCTCGCCCACCACACCTGACAACTCGGCGCCATCGAAGTGGCGCTCCATCATGCCGACCACATCCTGCACCAGCAGGTCGCGCTGCACCTGCATGATGGCGGCCGGGTTGGGGCCGACAAACAGCATGGTGAAATCGTCGCGCGACTCGGCCCATTGCTCCTCTTCATCATCTTCGTCAAACTCGGTGTCGTAGAAACTCACCTCGATGGCGGCACCGGTTTCGGCCAGCTCGTTGAGGTTCATGCACATCTCGTCCAATGTCTGGCGAAAATCCTCATCGCCGGCCACCGTCCAGCACAACTGCAACATGTGTTCGGGCGCATCGAACTTGATGCCAGGCTCGTCCTCATAGGAGCTGCGCGCGCCGTCGGCGAGTGAACGGGCGCCGGCATACTTCCACAGCGGCTTGAGTGCGTCCTGTATCTGCTCGAATTTCACCTGGTCGCGCAGCAACACTTCGCCGTGGATGTGGATCTCGAATGGTGCGTTGGTACGTGGCATGGTCAAAGTGTAGTGGTGCCCGGGACCGGAATCGAACCGGTACGCCCCTTATGCAGGAAAGCGGCGGATTTTAAGTCCGCTGTGTCTACCAATTTCACCACCCGGGCCGCTGCCGATATTGTCGAACAATTTTGGAAGCGCCACGGCTTTGGCCGCTAAATCGTGTAAGCCTCCAGCGACTCGGGGGCAAACAGCTCTCGCGGCTCGAGAAGCCGCTTTGACAGGCCCTGCTCGAAGTGGTAGCGCAGGAAGGTTCGCAATGTGGCTTCATTCTTCACAAAGCCATAGGGCCAGAAGTCGTCGCCCATCTCACGCTTGACCTGCTCCACATGCGAGGTCAGCCAGGGCAACATGGTCTTGAGTGCGGCCGTCTCGTACAAGTCCTGGTAACTGCGCCGTTGAGACTCCCACAGGGCTTTCATCATGGCTTGCGCAATCCAGCGATTCGACTCGTAGACATCACGGCGCATGGCTACCGTGTGCATGATCGGGAACAGCCCGGTTTCCTTGAAGTAGTTGCGCTCCACCTGCTCGTAGTCTTCAAAAAGGCGCCTCACCCTCCCGCCACCACGCAGGAAACTCGAGGGCATGCGCGCCGTGTACAGGGCATCGATCTCGCCATCAAACAACATCTGCGACAGGGTCTGCTGCGGCCCGATGCCCTGCACACGAATGTTCGGCGGCAGATCGAGCTTGAGTTTCTCTGAGCGCCCTGGCTGCTCTTCGCCCCCTGTCATATAGGTCACGCTGTCCACGGGCACGCCATAGTGGTCAGACAAGATGCCGCGGATCCACACCGGCGCGGTCATCTGGTACTCCGGGTTGCCGACGCGCCGGCCGATCAGGTCGCGCGCCTCGCGGATACCCGCGTTGGCGTTGACATAGATGCAGGAGTGGCGGAAAAACCGCGACGGAAAGGCCGGGATCGCCACAAAAGGACGCTCTGGCTTGAACATCGACACCGTGTAGGAGGAGAGTGAGAGCTCCGCGAGGTCGAACTCCTGGTGCCGCAACATGCGAAAAAACGTTTCTTCCACCGGCATGTTGAGGTAGTTCAGGTCGATGCCGTCGGGTACCACCGAACCGTCCATCAGGGCCCGGGTGCGGTCGTAGTTCCAGCACCCGAAAGTAAGTTTCATCCTGGACATCGCCACCCTACTCCTGCTTGATGCCGGCAATCCTGATTGCCCGTGCCAGGCGGTCGTTTTCATCGGTGATCGCGCGCCCATAATCAGCGGGGCTGCTACCCACCGCCTCGATACCGGCATTGGCCAGCAGTTGGATCGTCTCCGGCGTCTTGGCAATCTTGTCGATCTCGGCACTGATGCGCTCCACCGCCGCCGCTGGTGTGCCGGTTGCGGCCAACACACCGACGATGACAGCGAAGTCAAACCCGGGCACGATCTCGGCAATCGCGGGGGTGCCGGGTGCTGCCGCCGAGCGTGCTGCCGCGTTGGTGGCGAGCAGCTTGACCTGATTGTTCTTCACAAACCCCGACAGGGACGGCAAGGCAGAAAATGCCACATCGACCTGGCCTCCGATCAGTGCCGGCACCGACAACGCCGAGCCCCTGAACGGCACATGCTGGATATCGAGGCCAAGCGCCGCTTTCATTGCCTCCATCGTCAGGTGGTGCGAACTACCGATGCCCGATGAGCCATAGTTCAGCGTGCCGGGCTTGGACTTGGCCAGAGCCACGAACTCCTGCAATGTGTTGACACCGGTCTTCGGGTGCACCGCAAGGTAAAGTGGTGCGCGTGCCGCCAGGGCCACCGGCACAAAGTCGCGTTTGTACTCGTAACTCAGGGCCTTGTAGATGGCCGGATTGATGGAAAACATGGAACCGTCGGTCACGAGAAATGTGTAGCCGTCGGCCGGGCTCGATGCAATCACCTGTGCCGCCACGACGCCGTTGGCACCAGGCTTGTTCTCCACCACCACCGACTGGCCGAGACGGTCCGTGAGCCGCTGCGCGAATATGCGCGCCACCGTATCGGGCAAGCCACCGGCAGCGTAGGGCACGACGAACTTGATCGGTTTGTTGGGATAGGCCGATTGCGCCAGTGCGGCACTGGGCAACAGCAAGGCAGCGGCGAGCATCGACGCGGCCGTGGTCAACAAGGTGCGGCGTGGTGTCATGGCATGTCTCCAGAATAATGGGGTCAGCGGGGTGCGCAAGCGGTATCAGGAGGCCGGGGTCGAATAGGATGGCTCCAGCGCCGGTCCATTCTCGTCCCAAACAGTGCGGGCTTCAAATCCGCGCCAGTCGGTGGACTTGGGGACAATCGCCTGAAACGAACACACTGATGCAGGAATGCGCGAGGCACCCGTGCCAATTGCTTCGCCGCCTTCCGAAAAGGCGCGCGCCGCTGCCACCATCTGTTTGCGGAACTCGACGATGGCCAGATCACTGGCGCCCAGCCGGTCGCGCGTGCGATTGGCTATCGGCCCCATGGTGACCCACATTGCCACATCCTGGTTCGGGAAACCCGTGATGCCGGTGAAGTTGCCATTCTTCATGGCCGCGCGGTCTTGCCAGAACAGGTTGTCGCGATTGCGCAATGGCCGGTAACGCGCGTCCAGGTCAATGCCCAATTCGTGGCCCAAAAACTTGCGCCAGCTGGCGGTGTCCGGGGTGTGCTGCGGATGGCCCCAGGCGATGAAATAAAACGCGGTATGGGTATCGTCCATCGGCACGTTGATATTCGCCACGTTGTACAGGTTGTTGGGCGGGATCAGCGCAGTGGCCGGTGCCACGAACACGGTCGCACGCACGTAATCCGTGTTGGCGGCGTTGCTGATCGGGCGCCGTATCGCTGCATACCGGAAACCATAGGCTGCCAGTTCCACCTGCAGGCGCGGCGCCTTGTCGGTGGATGGCCGCAGCCAGTTGGTTCCAGTCGTTCTGGCCGAATCGACGCGCGCCGGAACCATGTCGGAGGAATGCAGGCTGGAACTATGGGCCGAGTCGATCGCACCCTCCAACACTTGCGCCCAGTTGCACGGCAGCAAGGCTTTGGCAATGGTGACACGGGTATCGGCGCTCGGCGCCCAAGGCGGAGGAACAAACGCGGGCTGGGTCTCGGCCAGCCCCATGTAGGCCCAGACAAAACCACCCCACTCCTGGACTGCATAGGCGCGGTGTCGGACCTTTTGCGCCAGGCAACTGGCGGGTGGTTCAGACACCATTTCCAGCACCTGGCCGCTGACATCCATCTTCCAGCCGTGGTAGAGGCAACGAAGACCGCCGTTTTCGTTGCGCCCCAATACCAGTGAAGCACCCCGGTGCGGGCAATATTCGTCCATCACGCCGACCCGCCCATCGGTGTCGCGGAACACGACCAGGTCTTCGCCGAACAGCCGCGCCTGCACCGGCGTACCATCGGGCTCGCTGACCTCCTCGATCAGACACACCGGCGTCCAGTGCCGGCGCATCAACTGACCCATGGGAGCGTCACCCACGACGCGGCACAACAAATCGTTCTCTTCGGCTGTCAACATGACGGACCTCTCGCTGGTTATGGCCTGACTGCAGGCGGCGCAAACAGGGCTTCCATCTCGCGCCGTATGGCATAGGCTGGTGTTGCGGTGTCCATCGCCACATCGTCCCAGCACAGGCTCTGACCCTTGCGCACGGCTCGCACCACCTTCACCTGGTGGGCCAATCCCAGCGGCAGACCGCCCATCGCAACCGAGGTGCTGGACGGCAGCAGCTTGCCCCACACGGTGTAGCCGCCCTCTCCATCCAGCATGTCGCCAGGATGCAGGTCTTTCTTGGCCGTGGCCACCACATCGGCATTCCAGCAGGTTGCCACTCCGGTGGGCTCGCCACGCAGCGCCACGGAAGCTACCGACACGCCCACCTCCAGTCCGATCAGGTGCCAGCGCTTGTAGAGCGTGAAATAGCGTCCGCTCGGGTCGGTATGGGCGTTGTATTCCTCAAAACAGTTCTTGATGTAGTCCGTTTCGGCCTCCACCGTCACCCAGACGCCCATGCGAATGTCGTACGGTATCTTGCGGCCGTTGGCCTCCAGCGACGAAATCACCTCCACCATGCCCTTGCGCTCCAGCACGCCGCCGTCCGAAATCGGCCGAGTGACAAAGGGAATGTCCTCCACACTCGCAGGGGGGTACAACAAGCCATTGGCTGGCACCGTCAAACCGGTGGCATTGGCCACGGCGGTGGATTCGATGCTGGGTTTGGAGCCATCCAGGAAGCTGTTGAACATCTTCGGATTCAGGCCGCCGCGTTCTGCCTGCTCAGGCGTCAGGCCGTAATTGCCCCACACCGTGTCGGGGGTTGACTCGCAAAAATGCGGCAACCATTTGTGCCCGCGGCCGGCCGCCACCACCGGAAAACCACAGGTGCGCGCCCAGTCCACCAGGTCACAAATCAGTGCTGGCTGGTCGCCAAAGGCGAGTGAATACACGACGCCGGCCTGTGCCGCCCTGAGCGCCAGCAGCGGACCGCAAAATGCGTCGGCTTCGACCGTGACGTTGACCACATGTTTGCCGTGGGCGAATGCCTGCAGGCAATGCTCCACCGCTGCCACCGGGTTGCCGGTGCACTCCACGACGATATCGATCTGCGGGTGCGTGACAACGGCCCGCCAGTCCTCGGTGACCCAGGTAGTACCGCTCTGGATGGCCTTGTCGAGCGACGCGGCGTCGGCCTGCTGCGACTGCCAACCGACGCGCGCAAGGTTGGCACGCGCGCCCGCCGGTGACAGGTCGGCGATGGCCACCAGATGCACGCCCGGTGTACGCGGAACCTGTGCCAGATACATCGCACCGAACTTGCCGGCGCCGATCAGGCCTACCCGTACCGGCTTGTTGTCGGCCGCGCGCCGCTGCAGTTTGTGGTAAAGATTCATGGTCGCCAGTGCTCAGGCCGCCCTGCGCTGCGGCGGTATCTCGTCCATCGATGTCTGCATGGCGGTCGCAGGCACTCCGTCTTTCCACGGCAGATGCACCGGGTAGTCCTTGAGCAGGCAATCGTCCGGCAGGCAGGTGATGGCAGTGAAGTCGCGGTGTGCGATGTACTCCGGGCGCTTGTGGCGCCTGATATGGTTGCTGACCGCGCACAGGCTGAGGTAGACCGCCACCCGGTTGAACGGTGACAGGTTGCTTCCAGAAGCATGCACCAGGCAGGAGTGGAACAGGATCATCGAGCCGGCCGGGCCTTTGGGACTCACGATGCCGCCATTCTTGCCACCGGCACGTTGCACCAATTGGCGGATCAGGTCGTTGTCGACCGTCCATAGCGGGTAACTGGTGGTGGTCAGGTCGTGGCTGGCTTCGACTACGCCCTTCTTGTGGCTGCCGGGTATGAACATCAGCGGACCGTTGTGTTCGGTCACATCGTCCAGAAAGATCGCGATGTTCATGGCGCGCTCTGTCGGCATCATGTCGTCATTGAGCCAGGTGCCGTAATCCTGGTGCCACTGCCATACATCGCCCTCGAATGCCGTCTTGCCGTTGATCTTGAACTGGTGCATGTAGAGCGGCTCGCCCAGCAGATCCTCCACTGGCTCGATCATGCGTGGATGGCGTGCCAGCCGGGCGAAAGGCGCGCTGTACAGGTGCGCCGCAAAGTTGGTTCGCACGGCGGTTTTGCCCTTCTCGCGCACGTTGTAGTCGGCTTGGTGTTCGTACAGTCGCGGCACTTCATCCACCAGGCCGGCCGTCTCATCGGCCGAGAACAGACCGGGGAAAAACAGATAACCGTCGCGCTCAAACTGGGCACGCTGCTCAAGGGTCAATTTCATGATGTATCTCCTGGAATCAGATTGGAGGTTGTTACAGTCGCGACCCCACGTCAGAGATCGAGCAACAATTCTGCCGATCTCGCTCTGGACACACAGACCATGATGTGGGTCGACTGCTCATTGTCGGCCAAGACCATGTCCCGATGTTCCGGCTCTCCTCCCAGCAGCACGGTCTTGCAGGAGCCGCAGGTGCCGCTCTCGCACGAGCTGGGCACGCGACAACCCTGGGCGCGCAACACTTCCAGAATGCTCTGACGCGCGCCCACCTGCAGCCGCATGCCGGAACGCTGCAGGCGGACCTGGAACGGCGTGTTCTGGGCGTGCACGGCGGCGTCCACCCCAAAACTCTCGAAATGCACGGTGCCAGAACTCCAGTGTCCGGTCATGTCGTGCACGCCATCCATCAGGCCCTTGGGACCACAACAGTAGATATGCGCGTTGGTCGGTTTCTCAAAAAGCGGCCACAAGTCCAACGCCTGGTCTGGCAGGCCCTGGTCGTGGTGCACCGTCACCTGCCCGGCGAACTCGGTTTGCAGTTCGCGCAGGAATGCAGTGTCTTGCACGTTCCGCGTCAGGTAGATCAGTTGCATCGCAGCACCATCGACGTGTCGAAGGTGGCGCATCATCGACAGAATCGGTGTGATGCCGATGCCGCCGGCCACAAACAGGAATTTGCGTGCCCGCTCGGTCAGCAGAAAATTGTTGCGCGGCTGACTGACCATCAGCAGTTGGCCCTCTGCCACGTCGTCGCACATGCTGAGCGAGCCGCCCCGACCAGCCGAATCGCGTTTGATCGCCAGCTGATAACACTGCCGCTGTGCCGGGTCGCTGCAAATGGAATAGTTGCGCCGCGCACCATTGGGCGCCACCACTGTCAGATGCGAGCCCGGGGTGAACGCGGGCAACTCGCCGCCTGCCGGATCACGCAACTCAAGCAGGAAAGTGCCTGTAGCCACCTGCTCCCGGCAGGAAACCAGCAAAGGCAAAAAATCAGCGCCCATCATCTGCCCCGACACCGCAGAAGCTCCGGTGTGCCGCGATCAGGCTACAGGTCTTTGAAGTCATCATCCCAGTACTCATGACTGTCGCGTTGGCCAGACGCATGGCGTGCCGCCTCGGCATGGCGTAACTCGACGCGCCGAATCTTGCCGGAAATGGTCTTGGGCAATTCGCTGAACTGCAAGCGCCGGATACGCTTGAAGGGCGCAACCCGCTCCTTGAGAAACACGAACAAGGCGCGCGCCGCAGCGGCATCCGGGGCCAGGCCGGGCTTGAGCACCACAAATCCCTTGGGTACCGCCAGCCGGTTGGCATCCGGGCTTGGCACCACCGCCGCTTCGGCCACCGAAGGGTGCTCGATCAGGATGCTTTCGAGCTCGAACGGGCTGACCCGATATCCCGAGCTTTTGAATACATCATCGGTGCGGCCGACAAAAGTGTAGTAACCCTGTGCGTCCTTTATTGCGACGTCCGAGGTGCGGTAATGACTTCCACCCAGGGCGTTCGCGGTACGTTGCGCGTCACCCGCATAACCGTGCATGATGGACACGGGTGCCGGTTTCAGCACCACACTGACTTCACCTTCGGCACTTTCCCCGCCCTCGGTGTCGAGCAGTACCACCTGGTATCCCGGCATGGGCCGCCCCATGGAGCCGGACTTGACGGCTTGGCCCGGCGAATTACCGATGATGCAGGTGGTTTCGGTCTGACCATATCCGTCCCGTATGGTGAGCCCCCAGGCGTTGCGGATTTTGTCGATGATCTCTGGATTGAGCGGCTCGCCGGCCGCCAGAACCTCGCGCAACCGGACCGGGTAACTGGCCAGGTCCAGCAACGCGAAGGCACGCCACACCGTGGGTGGTGCGCACAGGCTGGTGACACCACAACGCACGATCATGTCGAGTGTGCGTTTGGCATCGAAGCGCGCCTGCTCGAAGATGAATACACCCGCACCGGCATTCCACGGCGCGAAGAAACAACTCCAGGCATGTTTGGCCCAACCCGGCGAACTGATATTCCAGTGCAGGTCATCGGCCCGCAAGCCGGTCCAATACATGGTCGACAGATGGCCCACCGGGTAACTGGCATGCGTGTGCAGGACCATCTTGGCCTTGGCCGTGGTACCGGACGTGAAGTACAGCAGCAAGGGGTCGGTCGACGCCGTGGTGCCGTCGGGCTGGAAATCGACACCGCAGGCCTGTGCCAGGTCGAAATCCGACCAGCCCGGCAGCGCACCGCCAACGATGATGCGACCAAGCCCCGGCTGCAGCCCTTCACACATCGGGGCCCGCGCATGGTCGGTGACCAGAAAGGCCATGTCGCCACGCTCGACCCGGTCCTCCAGTTCCAGACGCGTCAGCAGCGTAGCCGCCGGGCTGATGACCGCACCCAGCTTGATGATGGCCAGCGTCAATTCCCATAACGGCAGCACATTGGGCAGCATGACCAGCACACGGTCGCCGCGTTTGACGCCGAGGCCGCGCAGATAGTTCGCAACGCGATTGGAGCGTTCGCTGGCTTGTGCAAAGCTGAGTCGGGATGCGGCGCCATCATCGTTCACGATCCACAGGGCCGGTCGCTCGTTACCGCGCGCCTGGGCATCAAAGTAGTCCAGCGCCCAATTGAAATGGCTCTCGCGTGGCCACTCGAAGTCGCGGTATGCAACCTCATAGTCCTCGCGGTGGCGGATCAAAAAATCCCGCGCCTGCAGGAATGTGTTCGCAGAGGGCATGGTGGTCTCCATGGGAATGGCGGGATCCCGGTTCGTCGCAAGGCAGCAACACCGGACCTCGCTGTATTCTAAGTTTCGCCACAGTGCATCGGCACAAGGTGTCCCTGAACACCCATAGCGTCGACTACCATGGCCACTCCGGTCCAATCCGCCCATGGCTACATGAACGCTCCACCGCTACGCATCGGCATCGCCGGACTCGGTCGCGCTTTCTCCATCATGCTGCCGACCTTCACCCAGGACTCCCGGGTCAGACTGGTCGCCGCCACCGACCCGCAGGCCCAGGCCAGCGCCCGCTTTGTTTCGGACTTTGGCGGCACGGTGCACAGCTCGGTGGAAGCGCTGTGCGCTGATCCACAGGTGCAGGTGGTCTACGTGGCCACGCCGCACCAGTCGCATTGCCAACATGTCTGCATGGCGGCAGCCCACGGCAAACACGTGCTGGTGGAAAAACCCATGGCCATCACGCTGGAAGATTGCTCAACCATGGTGCGGGCCTGTCGCACGGCCGGTGTGCATTTGATCGTCGGACACAGCCACAGCTTCGACTTGCCCATTCTTCACCTGCGCGCGCTGGTCACTAGCGGCAAATATGGCAGCGTGCGGATGATCACGGCCAGCAACTACACCGACTTTCTGTACCGCCCGCGACGTCCGGAGGAACTGGATACCCGCTGCGGTGGTGGTGTGGTGTTCAGCCAGGGCGCGCACCAGGTGGACATCGTGCGCCTGATCGGTGGCGGCCTGGTGCGCACGGTGCGCGCCTTCACTGGCAATTGGGACACCACGCGCCCGACCGAAGGCGCCTACAGCGCACTGCTGGGCTTCGAGGGCGGCGCGTTTTGCAGCGCCACCTACAGCGGTTACGCGCATTACGACAGCGACGTACTGCTGGACAACATCGGTGAAAACGGCTTTCCCAAGAAACGCGCGGACTATGGCGCCGCGCGACGCCGACTGGCATTGGCGAACTCAGCGAACGACGAGGCGCAGCTGAAGGCCTCACGCAACTACGGTGGCAGCCTGTACACGCCCCCCGCTCTGGCAGAAGGCATGTTGCATCAGCACTTCGGCCACATGCTTGTCAGCTGCGACAAAGCCGACCTGCGCCCCACCCCTGCAGGCATTGAGATTCACGGTGATGAAGCGCAACTGGTCGAGGCCTTGCCCCCACCCACGGTGCCGCGCGTCGAGGTGATTGACGAGTTGTGCCGCTGCGTCACCGAAGGTACACCGGCGTTGCACAGCGGCGAATGGGCACGCGCCACCACCGAGGTTTGCCTGGCCATTCTGGAATCGGCACGCAGCGGTGCCGACTGCAGATTACAGTTCCAGGTCGCGGCCCGCGCAAGCTGAGCTGCTGGTGTCGGCCTCGGCACAAAGCCGCTGACAGTATCCTTGGTGACTGGAGGCGCGACCCGGAGTCGCCCCGCTTGGCCGCGTTGATATGCTTGTTGGCGAGAAATGTCTGCAGGCGGGCCAAGTCAGATTGGGCCCGCGCTGAAAGCCTTGCGTGTGACATGCAGGAACACGCGCACCCGGACCCTGTTGAGCTTCGTCAACCCAGGTGCTGAACTCATCGAAGGAGATGTGAAGCCCGGTTTCCTTGTAGTGCTCAAAGGAAGCCTCTGCAGCGGCGATGATATTTTGCCGCGCGTCTTCCCTTTTCACATATTCAAGAATTGCCTCTTTCATGCGGTAGTGAGGTATACGCTTCTTGAGCGTGGCCAAGGACGCGATGCGGTCCCGGTCAGCGCCGTCAAGTTTGAAGGTTATTGTTGATGCCAACGTCCTTTTGACCCATGCGGCGCGGTCATAAGTCACCCGAATCAGGCTGAAGCCCCACAGGCGCGGCCGCTCACCGGTACGCCTGGTAGACCGACGCATTGCCATCCTTCTGGACCAGCAGCACCGCATAGGCATCCTTGCGCCCCTGGTACAGCGGGCCATCCATGCCCGGCGAGCCCACCGGCATGCCCGGCACGGCAAGACCCACAACCTTCGGCCGCTCCTTGAGCAGACGGGCAATATCGCGCGCCGGTACATGGCCCTCGACCACATAACCATCAACCAGTCCCGTGTGGCAGGAGCCGAATTTGTCGGCCAGGCCAAGCTTGAGCCGCTGACCTGCCTTGGCCGCCTCGCTCACATCATGCACCGTGACCTGGAACCCATTGGCCTGCAAATGCACGATCCAGTCGCGGCAGCAGCCACAGGTGGGCGACTTCCAGACTTC
>JANOTG010000388.1:0-2384 GCA_031416215.1 Betaproteobacteria bacterium | reverse complement strand
CCACACCCGAGTCGCCCGGTGGTTTTGCGCTGCAGCACACGCCGGCCGACATCCGGGAGGCCGGCATCGTGAGTGCGCTGGACCAGGCGCTGTGGAGCCTTCATGCGCAGCGTGCCGGCCAGTCGCTGGCCCATGTATTGGGCGCGCGGCGCAACCAGGTGCCGGTATATGCCAATATCAACCGGCGTACCGGACTGCGCACACCGGAAGGGTTCGCTGCCAGCGCATGTGCGGCTGTGGCGGCTGGCCACGTGGCCTTCAAGCTGGCCCATTCGACGAGGTCAACACGTCCGTGTGTTCGCAAGGCCAGGGGCCGCAGGCGATGCTTACCGGACTGGCACGCGTGGCAGCCGTGCGCGAAGCTGTGGGGTCCGATGCGCGCGTCATGGTCGACTGCCACTGGCGTTTCGACGAAGCCACGGCGCGCCAGCTCAATGAGGCGGTGGGGCGCCTGGGTGTGTACTGGATCGAATGTCCGCTGCCCGAGGTGCCGGACAACATCCCCGCGCTGGCTGGGCTGCGCCATCAGGCCAACGGGCTGGGCATGTTGCAGGCGGGGCTGGAGATGGGCATCGGCTGGGACAGCTTCCGTCCGTATTGCGAGGGCGGCGCCTACGACGTGGTGATGCCCGACATGAAATATGCCGGCGGTATCCACCAGATGCAGGCCATCAGCGCCGGTTGCGCGTCGCTCGGCATCCAGGTGGCCCCGCACAACCCGAGCGGCCCGATCTGCCATGCTGCCAGCCTGCAGGTTTCGGCCGCGCTGGATGCCTTCGATATGCTGGAGCTGCAATTCGACGAGAGCCCACTGTTCGATGTTTTGGTGCACGCGCCTTTTGGGCCCGTGCTGGGCGGGCAGACCGTGCTGCCCGCCGGAAGCGGCCTCGGCGTCGCACTCGACGAGGCTACCCTGCACCGGCATGCCGAGCGCCCGGTGCGCAGCTGGAGACACTGATGGAAATGGAATCACTGCCGTTCGAAGTCATCGCACCGCCGGGGCAGATCCTGGGCGAAAGCGCATCCTGGTGCGTACGCACGCAGATGTTGTGGTGGATCGACATCCGTGCGCCACAGGTCAAGCGCTGGAACAGCACCACCGGTGCCATCGATGTCTGGACCATGCCCGAACTGTGTGGTGCCGTGGTGCCCACGACCGGGGACGCGGTGGTGGTGGCGCTGCGCGCCGGTATCCGCTTGCTCGACCCGCGCACCGGCACTCTGGCGCCGCTGGCCACGCTGGAAACCGGCCACACCGAACACCGTCTGAACGAAGCCAAATGCGACCGCCAGGGCCGGCTTTGGTGCGGCAGCATGTGGGACTTCGGCAAACACCCCACCGGCGGGCTGTATCGTGTTGCCACCGACCTTGAAACGCGCAAGGTGCGCAGCGGGGTAAGTATCCCCAACGGCATCGGCTTCTCGCCCGACGGCCGGCGCATGGTCTTCGTCGATACGTCGACGGGCTGCATCGAAAGTGCCGTGTACGACACCGGCGCCGGCATTCCCGGCCCGTGGAGCATTCTGGTCGGTGCCGATGCGGCGCCCGGCAAGCCCGATGGCAACACCGTGGATGCCGAAGGCTGCATCTGGAACACGCGTTTCGGCGCGGGCTGCCTTGCGCGCTTCACGCCGCAGGGCAAGCTGGACCGCCTGATCCGCTTGCCGGTATCTCAACCTACTTCATGCTCGTTCGGTGGCCCGAACCTGGACACGCTGTTCGTCACAAGCGCAACCCAGCGCCTGCCACCCGAGGCCCTTGCGGCCGAGCCACTTGCAGGCGCCTTGCTGGCCCTGCGCCCAGGCGTGCAAGGCCTGGCCGAGCCGCCGTTCCCCTGCCAAACGCGATAACACTGCACCCCCTCCCACCCTTCCTCATCACACTGGAGACACCATGCCAAAGATCACCGTTCCAAGAACCGCAATCATTTCCTCCTCGCGTCGCCAACTGCTGATGGGTAGTGCCGGTGCGCTCGCCCTGCTGGCGTTGCCGGGCTGCGACCGCAGTGCCGTGAAGGAAGCCGCAACCGGGGGCAAGGCATCGGGCGTCAAGACCCTGGTGATGACGCAGAGCTCGGACTTCCAGACCGGCACCATGATGGCGCAGAACAACCCCAATTTGTCGATCATGCGCGTGATCTTCAACACCCTCACGGAGTACGACCCCAAAACCATGGAGCCCAAGCCCTCACTGGCCAGTTCCTGGAAAATGTCCGACGATCAGAAGACCCTGACACTGGACCTTCGAACCGACGTGTTGTTCCACAACGGGGCCAAGTTCACCTCGGCCGATGTGCTGGCTGCAATTGCCTTCGTGCAAAAAGACGGCGTACCGAGCCAGGTCAAACACAATGCCAAGATCGTCACGGCCGCCGCGCCGTCGG
>JANOTG010000387.1:0-6571 GCA_031416215.1 Betaproteobacteria bacterium | reverse complement strand
CTGAACTCCGGCGCCTACGACAAAGCGATACCGCTGTTTGAGAAACTCGAGGGTCGGGCGGCAGGAACCACGCTGGCCCAACAGGCGCAGCTGGAAAAGGCCTATGCCCAGTACAAAGGCGGAGAATCAGCCCAGGCCTTGGCCTCGCTGGATCGCTTCATGAAGCTCAATCCTGCCAGCCCGGCGATCGACTATGCCCTGTATCTGAAGGGCGTGATCAACTTCAACGACGATCTTGGCTGGTTATCGTTCCTCACGCGGCAGGACTTGTCCGAACGCGATCAGAAAGCCGCCAAAGAGTCGTTTGAGTCCTTCAAGGAGCTGGTTTCCCGGTTTCCGTCTTCGCGTTATGTCACCGATGCGCGCCTGCGCATGACCTACATCGTGAATTCTCTGGCCGAGTACGAAGTTCACGTGGCGCGGTATTACTTCAAGCGGGGTGCGTATCTGGCTGCGGTCAATCGGGCCCAGACCGCCGTTGCCGACTACCGCGACGTGCCGGCGCTGGAGGAAGCGCTCTTCATCATGGTGAAATCCTACGACGCGCTCGGGATGGCGCAGTTGCGCGATGACGCACGCCGCATCCTGCAGGCCAGTTATCCGAACGGTGAATTCACGACCAACGGCTTTCGCGCCTCGTCTACACCATGGTGGAAGTTCTGGTAAGTGCCTTCAGCTCGGCCATGAGCTCGGCCTCGCTGTGCAGACGGCGCATCGGCGGCAAGGCCGCCATCAACCGGCGCCCGTAACCCATGGAAGCCAGCCGGGTGTCACACAACACCAGCACACCACGGTCTGATTCACGACGGATCAATCGCCCGGCGCCCTGCTTCAAGGCCACGGCGGCTTCGGCGACAAAGTAGTCGTTGAACGCGCTCCTGCCTGCCGCTTCCAGCCGTTGGCTTCGGGCCTCGACCAGGGGGTCATTGGGGGGCGGGAATGGCAGCTTGTCGATCACCACCAGCTGCAAGGCATTACCCGGTATGTCAACACCTTCCCAAAACGAGGCCGACGCCACGAGGATGTATCCGCCGCCCTGCGACGTCGCGCCGTTGCGCAGGCGCTCCATCAGCTCGTGTTTCGGACCCTGACCCTGAACCAACAACTGCAGCGCCGGCACGCCGCTGCATAACGCTTCCAGTGCCTCGCTGATGCTGCGAAGGGCACGCAAGGTGGTGGTCAGCACCATGGTGCGACCTCCAAGCGCACCGGCCAGCCGTGCCACCAACGCGGCCACTGCCCCGGCATGGCCACTGTCGGCCGGTTTCGGCAGATCGCGGGCCACATAGACACAGGCCTGGTTGTGGTAATCGAACGGGCTGTGTACCCGCAAAGTGCGGGCGTCACCCAGGCCGCAAGGCTCTGTAAACCAACTCAGCCGTGCATCGTCGCCCAGCGTGGCAGAGGTAAAAATCCAGGAGCGTCGATTGTCCGGGTCGTCCAGTGTCTTGAGCATTTTCTGCTTCACTGCATCGGCGATGTCCAATGGCGACTCAACCAGCCGCAGTTGGGCACCAACGTCAAGCCACCGGACGCAGCCAGTGTCCCGCTCCTGCAAGAAGGACTGGGCCAGCACGGCCAGAGCTGCCGCACGCTCGGCAAGGCGTTGTATCTCAGGCCCCAGCTCAGCGAGCCGTGCGAGCACCGTTGCGGCATCATCACAGGCCAGCGCGAGGTGCTGCAACGTGTCGCGCCAGGCTTGCTCTGGCACACCATGCGGCGCGGCGCTGCTCCAGCGTAGCCGGGTCGCGGCCGCGGAGCCGCCAACCACCAAACGCAGATCACGCGCGGCGAGTTCGATGTCACCCGCCAGCCCGCTCCAGTCCGCCAGTCCGCGCGCATGCTGCAGCCCTGCCACCTGAAGGTCGCGCGCAAAATCCAGCACCTGGCTGTTGGAAAGCTGACGACCCAGAAACTGCAAGCCGGTTTCATTGATCTGGTGCGCCTCGTCAAATATGACGGTCTGTACCGTCGGCAGCAGCTCTGCCACCCCCGATTCGCGTACTGCGAGATCGGCGAAAAACAGGTGGTGGTTGACCACGACCACGTCGGCCGCCAGCGCTTCACGCCGGGCCAGATTGACATGGCAAGCACGCGCTTGAGGACATTGGGCGCCCAGGCAGTTGTCACGCGTCGACGTGATGTAAGGCAAAACCGGTGAGCGCTCGTCCAATCCTGTCAGCTCAGACAGATCTCCGGCCGACGTCGACTGGGCCCATTGCTCGACCTTGGCGAGAGTGCGTGCAGCGAAGCGCTCGGCCATGGCTGGCACCTGACGCGCAGTTTCCAACCGCTGAAGACACAGATAACTGGAGCGACCCTTGAGCAGTGCGGTTCGCACCGGCAAACCAAGCGCCCGCACCAGCTGCGGCAAATCGCGGGAGAAAAGCTGATCCTGCAAGGCCTTGGTCGCTGTCGACACCAGGACGCGTGCGCCGCTGAGCAGTGCAGGCACCAGGTAGGAATAGGTCTTGCCGACGCCGGTGCCCGCTTCGACCACCAGCACACCGCCACTTTCCATGGTCTGTGCAATCGCTACCGCCATTTCGGTCTGGCCACTGCGCGCACTGAATTCCTGCACAGTGCGGGCCAACGGACTGTCGGGGCCAAAGGCCTGTTCAACCTGCAGGACCAATCCCATGCTGGTCAGGCGGGCCCGTCGGGTGTCAGCTGCGACCGCACCCGCGCCATCTCGTCCTTCAGTGCCAGGCGGCGCTTCTTGAGTCGGCGCAGCATCAGCTCATCCACCGGCTGGATCAGCGCCGTGCGGTCTATCATGGCATCGAGGTCGGCATGCTCCATCGTCAGCTCGATGAGCCGGCGATCCAGGGAATGAAGATTCAGGTCCAAAGGCCAGGGTCTAAAATCGTTTGCGGGTTGGCATGGTGCGAAGCATCCGCCGGCTCTCATAATACGTGTTAACGCACACACTGTGCGGATTGACCGCCACCTCCAGGAAAAAATGACCAAAGGTTACCGACTCACCGCTGCCACAGGTATACACAAGGGAGACCGGGACTACCAGCAGGACAGGGTGACAGTGCTCAACCACGGCCGGGTCAATGGCTGTATCCTGGCTGTGGTGGCAGATGGCATGGGAGGCCGCAGTGGCGGACGCAAGGCGTCGGACCAGGCCATCATGACAGCGCGCCAGCTGTTCGAACGTTATGCGCCGGAAGTGGACGATGCAGCTGCAATGTTGATGCAGATTGCGCGCGAGGCGCATGTCGTGATCAAGCTCACCGCCATCTCGTCGGAGGAAGAGCCACACAGTACCTTCGCGGCCTTTGTCATCAACGCAGGGGGCGATTGCCACTGGGCCCATGCCGGTGACTCGCGCGTGTACCACTACCATCACGGCAAACTGGTACGCAAGACGCTTGACCACTCCTATGTGCAACTCCTGGTCAAGCGCGGCGACATCACGGCAGAGCAGGCCAACTCGCATCCGCAGTCCAATATCCTGATGGGTTGCCTGGGCACCGAGGCTGACCCGCCCGTCGATGTGCATTTCATCCCCAAGCTGCGCAGCGGCGATTGCCTGATGGCCTGCAGCGACGGCGTCTGGCACTACTTCACCGATGAGGAGATGGGCGAGATTCTGGCCAACCTGTCGGCACGCGAGGCGACCGAGTCCCTGATCGAAAAGGCCCGAGTCCGCGCACAGGGCGGTGGCGACAACCTGTCTGTGGTTATCGTCAAGCTCGAACCGCTGGACTCCTGACAGTGGTCAGGGCCGACCTGCCGCCTTTTCATCGGCACGCAGCAATTGGTCGGCAGCACGCCGTTTTCTCTGCCCGTCGTTGAGTGAGATCTCCTGGCGTCGCAAGTCGGCCAGCAGCATGCGCCGCTCGCTGCGCACATCGGCCAGGCAATCGTTGACGGCAAACCTTTGATAACAGCCGACGTCACGCGCGGCGAACCGACCCATGGCCTCAGCGCGGTCCTGACGGATGCGTTGGTGTTCCAGCGCTTCGCGGCCAGCCAGCGTGGACTCGGCGTCGAACTGTGTCATGCCCCAAGGCGAGACGACGAGCAGAACCAGGGCGCAGCAGATGTTTCTCATGTCAGCAAAGTATCCACGATTCGGCGTTCCTGCTCCACAAAGGCCCTGGTTTGCATCTCATGCAGACGCGATGCGGTACGTACGAACTCGTGCGCCAGCGGCCCTTCGGTATACAGAAGCTCGGGCACAACCGCTGCGCAGACAACCAGCTTGACCCGCCGGTCGTACAAAACGTCCACCAGCCAGGTGAAACGCCGGGCCTCCGAGGCCATACGCACCGGCATGGCCGGTACCCCACTGAGAAACACCGTGTGGAACTGCGTGGCTATCTCCAGGTAGTCGTTTTGTGACCTCGGGCCGCCACACAAGGCCTTGAAGTCAAACCACACAACACCTCCCGCGCGCCTGAGCGCGCGAATCTGGCGCGCTTCAACATGCAAAACAGGGTCGCCGTCCTTTGTTTCAGCAATGTGCTCGAAGGCTTCGCGCATCTCGCGCTCGGCGGCATCCCCACAGGGTACGTGGTAGAACCGTACCTGCGCCATGACGCGGCGACGGTAGTCGGCCCCGGCGCCAATGGCCACCACCTCCAACCGCGTGTTGAGCAAGGCGATTGCCGGCAGAATGCGGTCGCGGTGCAGTCCGCCCGGGTACAGGTCATCGGGTCGGAAGTTGGACGTGGTCACAAAACCGACACCCTGGGCAAAAAGTGCCGCCAGCAGGCGGTGCAGGATCATGGCGTCCGTGATGTCGGCGACGTGGAACTCGTCGAAACATATCAAGCGATACTTTTGGGCGATCTGTTTCGCCAGTTCGTCCAGTGGGTTCACCGTGCCTTGCAGGTTTGCCAGTTCACGGTGCACCTCACGCATGAATTCGTGAAAGTGCAGGCGTGTCTTGCGCCGGATCGGCACGACGCCATAAAAGCAATCCATCAGGAAACTCTTGCCGCGTCCCACACCACCGTACAGATAGACGCCACGCGGTATGTCAGGGCGGTTGATGAGTTTTTTCAGGGCGTTGGAACGCTGGGCGCGGTAGTCCGCCCATTCCTGTACACAACGCTCCAGCGCCGCCACTGCAGCCAACTGACCCGGGTCGCTGGCATAACCACGCTGCGCCAGTTCGCGCTCGTAGGCCGCACGCACCGTGCTCATCTGCGACTGTGCGCCGTCACTGGACAAGCGATCAGCCCGTGCTCAGAAATTGAGCGTGCGCCGGTCCACTGCGAGCGCCGCTTCCTTGGTCGACTCACTGAGCGACGGGTGGGCGTGGCAAATGCGCGCGATGTCCTCGCTGCTGGCGCGAAACTCCATCGCCACCACACACTCGGCAATCAGTTCGCTGGCCATGGGGCCGACGATATGCACGCCCAGAATTTCGTCGGTCACCGCGTCGGCGAGCATTTTCACCATGCCTGTGGTGTCACCCAAAGCGCGCGCGCGGCCGTTTGCCAGGAATGGAAACGTGCCCGAGCGGTAGGCCCGGCCTGCCGCCTTGAGCTGCTGCTCGGTCTGTCCAACCCAGGCAATCTCCGGGCTGGTATAGATCACCCAGGGGATGGTGTTGAAGTTCACATGGCCATGCTGGCCGGCGATACGCTCGGCCACCGCAACGCCCTCCTCCTCCGCCTTGTGCGCCAGCATCGGGCCGCGCACGACATCACCAATCGCCCAGACATTGGGCAGGTTGGTTTTGCATGCTTCATCCACCAGCACCGCACCACGGTCATCGAGTGCCAGCTGCACGGCCGCAGTATCCAGGCCAACGGTATTCGGAACCCGGCCGATCGACACGATCAGCTTGTCCACTTCGAGCAGCTGCGCCGCACCATTGGCGTCGCTGTACTCCACCTTGACGCCTTTCTTGCCGCTGCTGATCGCGCCGACCTTGACGCCCAGAGCGATGCGCAACCCTTGCTTGTCAAACGCCTTCTTCGCTTCCTTCGCGATCTGTTCGTCCACCGCCCCCAAAAAAGTCGGCAAACCCTCCAGCACGGTTACCTCAGCGCCGAGCCGGCGCCACACCGACCCCATCTCCAGCCCGATCACGCCGGAGCCGATCAGACCGAGCTTCTTTGGCACGGTCGTCAGGCGCAGTGCACCATCGTTCGAGAGTATGTTTTCCTCATCGAAGGGCGCGCCGGCCAGTGCACGTGCGCTGGATCCGGTGGCGACGACGATGTGTTTTCCGCTCAGCGTCTGTGCCGTCGCACCAGTCACCGCGATGTCGTACACCCCATTGGTCGCGGGTTTGGTGAACGACCCGCGACCATGGAAAAACGTGATCTTGTTCTTCTTCAAAAGATACAGGATGCCATCGTTGTTCTGCTTCACCACGGCGTCCTTGCGCGCCACCATTTTTGCCAGGTCCAGCCCCAGGCCCTTGACCTCGATGCCATGGTCGGCGAAATGATGCCCCGCATTCTCGAAATGCTCGGACGACTGCAGCAGCGCCTTGGACGGAATACAACCGACGTTGGTGCAGGTGCCTCCGGGCGCCGGGCCACCCTTGGCGTTTTTCCACTCGTCGATACAGGCGACCGAGAAGCCTAGCTGCGCGGCG
>JANOTG010000386.1:0-2254 GCA_031416215.1 Betaproteobacteria bacterium | reverse complement strand
CTCTTTGACAAATTTGTAGTTGAAGCCGCCACCCAGCACGCTGAACATGCCAGCCAGCTCTACCTTTTGCTGGAAGATGGTGCGCGCCATCAGCACGTATTCGTTCTGGTAGTTGCTCATGATCACGATGTCGGGCTTGATCGACTTGATGCGCAGTACCAGGTTGGTGAAGTCGCGCGTGGGCGAGGCGTGGGGCAGCGCCTCCTTGACCTCCAGCCCGATGCCGGCGATCTTGGACGTCAGCAGCTTGGCGGTGCTGGTGCCGAACTCGGAGTCTTCGTGCACCAGCACGGCGGTCTTGGCGATACCGCCCGCAGCCTTGTTGACCTCGGACAGCCCGGCGAAGGCATCGTCGACGCACTTGCCGTTGCCCGGAGCGAGCCGGAACACGTTCTTCAGGCCACGGCTGACCAGGGCGTCGGACACACCCACGTCGATCAGAAACGGCGTGTTGTACTTGGCCGCGGCTTGCGTGGCCGGCAGCGCGATTGCGCTGGAGAAGCAGCCGATATAGGCCGACACACCCTCCTGTTGCATGCGCTCGACCTCGCTCACGCCCACCTCGGGGCGCGACTGGGAATCGCCCAGCAGTGCCTCGAGCTTCGCGCCTCCCATGGACTTGATGCCGCCGGCGGCGTTGATCTCGTCGATGGCCAGCTGAGCGCCCATGCGCGACTGCCCGCCGCTGTACGCGAGTGCACCGCTGACCGGGTGCAGCAGGCCGACCTTGACGGGTCTGGATTGCGCCAGCAACAGGCCGGGCGCACCCAGAACGGCAGTGGCGGCGCCCGCCTGGAGAATCAATCGGCGCGACAGAGGGGAGGTGGTGGTCATGGTTGTCCTCATGGGGTTGATGGGAATATTGTTCCATAAGTAGAACAATTGCCGTAGACTATGCATGCATACGGTCGGCAAGTCAACTTTTTGTGATATTTCCCTGCGCGCGCGCCGACTGATTTCCGATTGTTTTTGATGGACCACACGCTCTATGACTATTCGGCGCTTCCCGCAAGGCCGCGCGGTAGTTGGTCGGGAGGTCAGGGACTGGCTGCGTTTGTGGTGCTGTTCCTGGAGCATTGGGAGGCCGAGCCGCCAGACGGCGCTCTGCGCGACCCGCGCATGGTGGGAGAGTTCGGCAGCTTTTCGCCCGACTACCGCAGCTGGTCGCAGCGCGAGTACGGTTTGCGCGTGGGTATCTTCCGTGTCATCGATGCGTTGCAGCAATCCGGCATGCGTCCGGTGATCGCCGCCAATGCCATGGCGTTGCAGCGCTTGCCGCGGCTGGTGCAGACCTTCAATGAATGGGGTTGCGAGTGGCTCGGCCACGGTATCTCGGCGACGCGCATGCTGCACTCGGCCATGCCGCTGGAGGACCAGCGCGCGCACATCGCCGGGTCGCTGGCAGCGATCGAACTTGCCACAGGCAAGCGGGCATTGGGGTGGATCAGCCAGGACTGGGGAACCACGCCCGACACGGCGCAGTTGCTCGCCGAGGCTGGCCTGCGCTACACCCTGGACTGGTCGAACGACGACCAGCCCTACTGGCTGCGCACCGTGCCACCCCTGCTGGGGGTGCCGCTGTCTTCCGAATGGGACGACGTGCAGTGCCAGTGGCTGCGCAACCTGGAGCCGCGGGCCCATGCGGAGCTCGCCGCTGCTGCGTTCGAGCGGCTGCATCTGGAGTGTCGCCAGCAAGGGCGCACGGCAGTGTTCGCGCTGGGCCTGCACCCCTGGCTGTGCGGCATGCCCAGCCGTATCGGCGCATTGCGTGCGCTGCTGGCGCGCCTGCGCGCGCAGCCCGACGTGTTGTGGGCAACACCGACCGATCTGTTGTCATTCCTGGTTCAGGAGCCTGGTCATGGACTACCTCGATAGCTTCAGCCGGTTCGCGGCCGACCTCGACATCAACGCCGTGCCCGCGCCGGTCCGGGATCAGCTTGGCTGGATTCTTGCAGACACCCTTGCGTCGATCGTCGGCGGTTCGGCCGAGCCCGAACTGCGTGCACTGGCAGCCACCCAGACAGCGCCGGGGCGTGCCACCTTGGCTGGCCTGGGGCGCAGTGGCAGCGCTGACGCGGCGGCGCTCGTGAACGGCACTGCGGGTACCTTTCTTGAGATGGACGAAGGCAACCGTTTTTCGCGCGGCCATCCGGCGGTGCACGTGATTCCGGCTGCGCTGGCCCTGTGTGAGGAAAGGCGCGCGGATGCCGCGGTGTTCCTGTCCGCGGTGCTGGTGGGTTACGAGGTCGGCTCA
>JANOTG010000385.1:0-12964 GCA_031416215.1 Betaproteobacteria bacterium | reverse complement strand
GAACTGGCTGGCCGCCAGCAGCCGGATCTTGCCGCGGATACTGTCGTAGGACGGGCCGAGCTTGCCTTCGAGAGCGGCGTTCCTGAACCACTGGTGCGGGTACAGGCCGAGCAGCGGTCCGTTGTCGGGGCCTTCCATGACACGTGTCTTGGCAGTGAAGGTGGTCTCGACCTTGCTGGTCGCGGGGTCGAAGCGCCAGTCAACGCGGGTGTCTTGCAGGAACGCATAGGCGTGGCGGGTCAACAGCGCGAGGGATTGCGCACTGTCATCAGGCAGGGCAGCGGCCGAGAGATAACCCGCGCCGGCCGGCAGGCGACCGATCCATTCAGTCGGCGATACCTGCTCCCAGCGCACGCCGGTGGGGCCGAATATCGCGTACGACTTGCCCCCGATCCGCAATGCCAGCACCCGTGCGTCTGCGGCGGCGGCGACGCGCTCACCGGCCGACGGCAGCTTGATGCGCACGTCACCACGCGACAGCGTGATGTGCGCGTACGGGCTGCCATGCGCCACCGTCACCTGCATCTGGTCGTTGCCGCGGTCCATGGCGATGTCGATCGCCCAATCCGACGTCCGTGCCAGCTTGGCGGCGCCCGGCTCGAATGCCACCGGGGAGATCACCAGCGCGTCTTTGTGCGGGTAATGGATTTCGGTGGTGCTGAAGTCGGTCGGCACCACCTGTTTGCTGGGCAGGGCCAACTCCAGCCCGGCAGGCGTGGCCTTGACTGTCAGCGGGTGGGCGAACAGTGCTTCGGGCTTGGGGTTGAAGATCAGCGTCGAATACCACTGGGTGGTCGGCGCCGCCAGTTTGAGCAAGGCTTCGGTGCGGTGGGGTGCGGCAGGGGGCGGCTTGTCGCCTGCTTTGGGGGCCGCGAGGTAAGCACCGGCACCGACCTTGACCGTTTGTGCATGGGCACCGGCGAGGGCGCTGACCGCGAGGCAGAGTGAGATGGCGCTGCGGGTGATGATTCGCATGGTGTGTTCCTTGGCGGCGCATGGTGGCGCACCTGGTGATGATATTGAAAGCGCTTTCATATTGCACCCTCAGGTTTACCCGTAGTGGTTAACCCGTGTGTGTTTTTCCCGCGAACGAAATGTGTGCGTGACTAGGGAAAACACGGGGGTGGTGGTCGTTGACGATCCTGCTTGCCAGCCACTACACTTCTGAAAGCGCTTTCAACACCACTCCGGGCATCCCACCATGAACACCCATTCCAGCACGTCCCGTACCGCAAGGCGAACCCAGGCACTCCGGCATGCTGCTCCGTGCTCCGGCTGGGTGCCGCGGGGTGCGATGCTGCTGTCGCTGGTGCTGCCGACGGCTGGCCAGGCGCTGGATTTCGGCCCGGACGGCATGTTCAGCCTGACGGGTTTCCATGAACTGACGGTATCGCAGAACACCAACCAGTGTCCGTCGTTCGGCTGTCAGTTTGACGCCGAGAGCAACCGTGCATTCATCTGGACCGACGACGTCGTGCCGGGCCGCAAGCTCAGCACCAAGGGCACCGTGTTCAACCAGACGCAGCTCTGGCTGAAGGCGAAACACGATCTCCCCAACGGCTTCAAGATCGCTGGTTCGCTGAGTCAGAACTGGCGCGACGGCACGGCCGACACGCCGGGTTTCTGGCGCGAAAAGAACGTCGCGCTGAGCCATGAAGAATATGGCACGCTGACCGTGGGGCACATGACCACGCGCGCCTGGGGTTTCGCCGACTACCCGTTTGGCTCCAACATCGGCCTGTCGAGCCCGTGGGCAGGGTATGGCGCCGGATATCGCATCCTGACGCAGGCGGTGCGCTACACCGCGCGCGTGCTCGATGTGGCGGAAGGCGACCTGGTTCTGGAAGCCACCTATGACCGCGGCGACACCGCCTTCAAGATACACAAGCCGCGCTTTCTGGAACTGTGGGCGCGTTATGGCAGGGGCGACTGGTTGTTCGATGCCATGGTGCAGGACACGCGCAACGGCACCCCGTCGGCATTTGGTGCCGGAGTGTTCAAGGGGCCTTTCTACTCGCCCATCGCGGACAGCAAGATCGGTGGCAACGGGCAAAGCGTCGTGGTGCTGCAGACGACTTACCGGGCAAATCCGGCGCTTGAGTTATCGGCGGGTGTGCGGCACAACCGCTGGAGCGGCGCCTACGCGGCCATCGTGGTTCCCGGCACACAGCTATTGGAGCAGTGGAATAACCCGTTCAACGTCGACTGGGGTGGCACGTTGAACGGCGTCGCCAATCCCGGTTACCCAGCGCGGTCGACCGAATTTGTCGTGGGAGCGCGCTATCGCATGGACAAATGGGTGTTCTCCACGGGCATGCTCTATTACGGCAAGGCCAGCACCAAGAACCCGAGCGACCGCGGGCAGAACAACAGCGCGCTGCTCAACACCATTGGTGCCAGCTACAACTACAACGAGAATCTCGAATTCAACGTTGGCGCCTCGATGGTCCACTTCCGCAACAAGGGCCTGGCGCCGTTGTCGATGCCGGCCCACAACTTCTCGCTGCACGACTCCCGGGTGGCCAAGGCCAGCAACGGGATCAGCGTCGGCGTCAAGTACCGGTTCTGAGCGACACACGCCCCAAGGAAATCACCATGAAATCGAATCAAACGGCAAGCCCAGTGCGGCAACTCCTGGGCGCATGGCGCGTGGCTCTGGTCATTGCTGCTGCGGCGCTGTTATCAGCCTGCGGCGGCGGCGGTGAGGTGGTGGTCGATCCGCCCAAGAGCGCCGTGTCTGTGATCGCGCCGCGTGCGTTGGACCCGGAGTTCCTGGCCCGCAAGGCGGTGTCGTATTCGCCATTTCGCACTGCCATGAACGTCGCTGACCGGGACACCGAGGTGATCACCTCCATCATGGTCAAGCAGGACCTGGACCTGCTGGTGCTGGGCAACTTCAAGCTGATCCGCTTGTTCGACAGCTCTGACAAGGTAGCCAAACTGGTGCTGGAAGTGATACGCGACAACAACCTGGACATCAAGGTCATGCTGGGCGCGTATATGCAGGGTGATGCCTTCGCCACGGCGGCGGCCAAGCCTGGCATCGCTGCCTACAACCAGGCGGAAATGGCACGTTGTGTTGCCCTGGCCAATAATTTTCGCAGCATCGTGCTGGCGGTGAGCGTGGGCAACGAGACCATGGTCAGCTGGTCGTTCAACCCGATCAACCCGCTGGTGATGGGAACTTACCTGGCGACCGTGCGTAGCCAGATCACCCAGCCCGTCACCACCGACGACAACTGGGCGCTGTACGCCGATCCACCCAAGGCCGTGACGGACAACATCGACTTTGTGGCCATGCACACCTACCCTGAGCTGGACAGCGTCTTCAACCCGGTGTTGTGGGACTGGAAACAACTTGGCGTATCCACCGCGCTGGGCGTGGACGGCGTGCCGCAACGTGCCACGGCGATGATGAACGCGGCAATAGCGCGTGCCCAGTACGAATACCAGGCCGTGCGTGACGCATTCGACCGCAAGGGCCTGAGCAGCATGCCGATCGTGATTGGCGAAACCGGCTGGAATGCGGTGAACGTGGGTGTGTTGAGTTTCCGCGCACACCCGGTGAACCAGAAGATGTATTTCAACGCGTTGGCGAACTGGCGCCAGACCGCCCGCACCACTGGCGCCGGACCGGCCAATATCTTCTACTTCGAGGCCTTCGATGAGCCGTGGAAAGGTGGCGACGACAAGTGGGGCCTGTTCAACGTCAGTCGCCAGGCGCGCCTTGTGATTCAGAACCTGAACCCGCCGAGTGTCGACTGGGTCTACGAGCCGGGAGCGTTCACCGGCGCCGACGCGCTGTTCTTCAAACCGCTGGTGCCGAACCCGGTCATCGCGGCGAACCGCTACACAGTGTTTGGTGACGCCGTCGTGCCGGGTGCGGTGAATGTGTTCCCGACCCTGTCCATCAAAACCTTTGCCCGCAACAACGGGATTGGTGTGACTGCCGCCGTGCCGCTGACCGTCGGCGCTGCCGAACCAGCGGATGGCGGCACCGGGATCGAGATCTCGCCGACACCGGAGACCTACGGCTGGGGTGTGGTGGTGAACCTGGCCAACACGGCGCTGGCCGAGGACATGTCGAATTTCTCCGGCGGCACGCTGAATTTCAGCATCAAGACGCTGTATCCGGGCAAGATCGAGATTGGTTTTTCCACCGGCAGCAAAGCGACCACCGACCTGTTCGATGTCATCATGCCGCTCAGCCCGGGCCAGTTCGGTTACCTGAACGATGGCCAATGGCACCAGGTGTCGATCCCAATCAGCGCGTTGATTCCATTCGGTGCCAAGGGTTTTGGCGACGATCTGAAGAACTCGCCCGACGCCGTGCTGGACCTGAGCAAGGTGACCATCCCGTTCCTGATTGCCGACCGCTACGATCGTACCGGCAAGGACCAGAGCTCGGGCATCACGACCAAGCTCAACGTCGATGCCATCTTCTGGACCAAGCCATAACAACACCCGCCGCGCATGGCGCCGTCGGTAGCCCGGCGACGTCATGCGCCTGACCAAGTGACAGGGAGCAGTGATGCCCACCCACGATCTCGCGCAGGGCCTCGATCTGCCCAAACGCGCCGTTGCGCTGGTGCTGGCAGGGGGACGTGGCAGCCGGCTGCACCACCTGACCGACCGGCGCGCCAAGCCGGCGGTGTATTTCGGCGGCAAGTTCCGCATCATCGACTTTGCGTTGTCCAACTGCCTGAATTCCGGTATCCGGCGCATCGGTGTCATCACCCAGTACAAGAGCCATAGCCTGTTGCGGCACCTGCAGCGTGGATGGGCGTTTCTGAAAACCGAGATGAACGAGTTCGTCGACCTGCTGCCAGCGCAGCAGCGCATGAACGAGGAGTTCTGGTACCGCGGCACAGCCGATGCGGTGTCGCAAAACCAGGACATCCTGGACAGTTACGACGCCGAGTATGTGGTGGTGCTCGGTGGTGACCACATCTACAAGATGAATTACGCGCTGATGCTGGCCGACCATGTGGCCAAGGGACGGCAATGTACCGTCGCCTGCATCGAGGTGCCGCGCGACGAAGCCCGCGCCTTTGGCGTGATGGCGGTGGACGCCGACTGGAACATCACCGACTTTGTCGAAAAGCCCGCCGACCCGCCCTGTGTGCCTGGGCGTGCGGACCATGCGCTGGCCAGCATGGGCATCTATATCTTCAATGCCAAGTTCCTCGACGAGGAGTTGGCGCGTGACGCTGCCGACACGCAGTCGACGCATGACTTCGGCAAGGACATCATCCCGCGCGCGGTGCGGCTGGGGCAGGCTGCGGCGCACCCGTTCGCGCTGAGCTGCGTTGGCAACAAGGAGGGCGAAGCGGCCTACTGGCGCGATGTCGGCACCATCGACTCGTTCTGGGACGCCAACATCGACCTTACCGCCACCGAGCCGCAGCTCAACCTGTACGACACCCGCTGGCCGATCTGGACCTACCAGCCGCAGCTGGCGCCGGCCAAGTTCGTGCACAACCAGGAGGGTCGCTGCGGCATGGCAGTCGAGTCACTGGTGTCGGGCGGCAGCATCATTTCGGGCAGCGTGTTGCGCTCGGTGCTGTTTTCCAGTGTGCGCGTGCATTCCTGGTCGCAGGTCGAATGGTCGGTGCTGCTGCCCCAGGTCGAGATCGGTCGCCATGTGCGGCTCAAGCGCGTGGTGGTGGACCGCGGCTGCCACATTCCCGACGGCATGGTGATCGGTGAAGACCCGGTGCTGGACGCGCAGCGATTCTTTTGCACCGACAACGGCATCACGCTGGTGACCAAGTCCATGCTGGCCGCGCTGGGCCACTGACTCCACGGGTCGCAACACTCGCCCCACTGTCATGGCCGATGCATCGGTGCTCCGCTGTTTTCTGACCAGCCGCGAGGGTGGCCAGCGCCTTGGCGTGCAGCCGCCCCTGCGGATGGGGGCCGGCGATGCAGGATTGCCGCGGGTCTATGTGCAGCCACAACGCGTGTTCCAGACCATCGAAGGTTTTGGCGGGGCATTCACCGAGGCGGCGGCCGTCACCTGGCTGAAATTGGCCCCGGCACAGCGCACGCAGCTGCTGTGCGACTATTTCGACCCGGAGCAGGGGCATGGCTACAGCCTGTGCCGGGTGCACATGAACAGTGCCGATTTCGCGCTCGGCAACTATGCCCATGTGGAGCAGGCGGGCGATACCGCATTGGAGAGTTTTTCGATACAACGCGACCAGCAGGCTCTGTTGCCATTCATCCAGGCGGCGCAGGCGGTGGCGCGACGGCCGATCAAACTGCTGGTCTCGCCCTGGAGCCCGCCCGGCTGGATGAAGAGCAACGGCCAGATGAACCACGGTGGCACCCTGCTGCCGCAGTACCGGCAGGCCTGGGCACGCTGTTTTGTGCGCTTCATCCAGGAGTACGCCCGTCACGGCGTTCCGGTGTGGGGGGTGTCGGTGCAGAACGAGCCTGCCGCCACCCAGCGCTGGGATTCCTGCATCTACAGCGCCCAGGAAGAGCGCGATTTTGTACGCGACCACCTCGGCCCCGAACTGGCAGCGGCCGGCCTGGATGATGTGCGCATCATCATTTGGGACCATAACCGCGACCAGCTGGTGGAACGCGCCAGCACCGTGTTGTCAGACCCGTTGGCGGCGCGTTATGTCTGGGGCAGCGGTTTTCACTGGTATGGGGAAAACCATTTCGAGCAGGTGCAACTGCTGCACGACGCCTGGCCGGAAAAGAAGCTGCTTTTCACCGAGGGTTGCCAGGAGGGCGGGCCGCACACCGGCTCCTGGGAGCTGGGTGAGCGTTACGCACACTCCATGATCAACGACCTGAACCGCTGGACGGTAGGATGGATCGACTGGAACCTGGTGCTGGACGAGACCGGCGGGCCGAACCATGTGGGCAATCTGTGCAGCGCGCCGGTGTTGGCCGATACCGCGCATTCCAGCCTGATGCACCAGAGCTCGTATTACTACATCGGGCACTTCAGCCGCTTCGTGCAGCCCGGCGCGCAGCGCGTATTGTGCGCGGCGTCACGGCAGGATCTGGAGGCAACCGCGTTTGCCAATCCGGATGGCTCGGTGGCCACGGTGGTGCTCAATCGCACCGACCACAACGTCGCATTCAACCTGTCGATTGCCGGCCAGGAGTTCACGGCGCAGCTGCCCGCGCGCTCCATGGCCACCTACCTGTGCGACAGCGTTCGTTGAGCCACCGCGCTCTGGCGTACGGTGGGGCTGCCCGGCCGCACTGGCTCGCGTGTCAATCCAGGTGGATCACCAAGCTGCTGAGCTTGCCATCACGCACATCGGACGCCAGCACGCTGGGCAACCAGCCGCCCCTGTGGCTGGCCGTGTGGCCATCGTGGTAATGCAGACTGAAGGACACCGGCGCAACGGCTTTGGCGCCAAAGGTATTGGCCCGCTTCGGGTTGTCGTAGACAATCCAGCTGCTGCCAAACAGCTTGAAGCCGAAACTGCCAGCGGCGAATCCGGTGCATTCTGCATCCGTGAACAACCAGTCGGCCAGGGTCGGGCGCGGCTCAAACCGCAGCGCCCCGTCCACCACCCGAAACGGTGCCGCACCCAGCCCCATGTGCAGCACCATGCTGATCCACTCGGCGGTGGCGCCACTGAGCCGGGCCACAAATCCGACGCCGTGCGCACTCTGGTCCGGAAACCGGCTGGAGGCGATAAAAGACGAATTCTCCAGCGGTGAACGGCCATAGATCGCCGGGTCCATGAAGGCCACCAGACCACGGCGCAGGTCGGCAAAAAATTCTGCCGCCAGCCCGCTGCGCAAGGTCTCGAGCAGGAACTTGTAGTGCATGTGCAGGAAAATCGATTCGTTCTCCAGCCAACCGGGTGAAAAAACCCTGCTGCGCCCGATCTCGAAGCTCTCATCGTCCAGTGGGGCGTTGACGCGGTACATGCCCAGCTTCTGGTCGAACAAGGCGGACCCGCGCACCGCGGAGTACAGTGCCCGCGCCCTGGCCGGGTCCCGGGACACACGCAGGGCATGCACGGCGCCTTCGAGAAACGCGTTGATCGGCTTGTGTGTGAAGGCGCGTGCTCGCACATGGGTTGCCACCGGTTTGTCCGCAGCGTCGCTGTTCGGCAGCCGGTCGTAGGCAGTCATGGTGTGGGTGTAGTAACTCACCGGCAGGCCGTCGGAGGAAAACGCCTTGGCCAGACCGCTGTCCAAGGTGCTGGCCACGCAGGACAGGAAGCGGGCGAGCTCGGTCTTGTCCAGCGCTGTCACGGCGCCGCAGACGCCCAGCCGCACCTGCGCGCGAAAGCTTTCGCGTCGCGTTGCCAGTTGTTCCCAGGTGGCAAAAAATTGCTGCGGGTCGGCCTGGCCCAGGATGCTGTTGACAGAACGCAGCAGTTCGGCCACTTCTACCGGCAACTCGAGCTGTTCGCCTGCTGCGAGGTGCTCTGCCACACACGCCTGCGTGAATACCAGCCCGCGTTGCAGCGCGAAGGCCTCGTGCGTGGACGAGCCGATCAGGCCTGGCAGGCCGTTGAGGGCGTCGCACCAGCCCGGCTTTTCGGCTTCCATTTCCAACCCGATGCCGAAGGGGTCGAACAGTGTCGATTTCACCGCCAGCAGACCGACGATCTTGGCCAGCAGGGTGGTGCGGTAGACGGAGCCCTTGCCGTGGTCCGCGCGCATGCGCTGCCGATCGTGGCTGCGTGAGGCGATCAGCGCCGACTTTTCCGTGTCCTGTACCACCGCATGCAGCTGTCGCACCGAGCCATCGGCGCGCAACACATATTTGTGGTCGCGTGGCAGCACCACATGGTCGTTGTCGAAGTAGCTGAAATCGCGTCGGCCCAACAGCAAATGTGCCATCCGGTCCGGGTACAAGGCGGCAAAACTGTCGAGCAGGTCGAGGTTGTAGGTCCAGTGGTCAACCCAATAACCTTCGCCGTGCAGCGCACCCTGCAACTTGTCGGCATGACCAACGACGTGGTCGAACCAGGGACGCGCCGCCTCGGGCGTGCCGTAGTCGGCGATCAGCCAGTCGAGCAACTGCCCCGGGCTGAATGGATGCACCAGCCGTTGCTGCCATGCCGGTGTATGGCCGGCATGCCACAGCGCCCACAAGGACTCCAACTGCTGGGAGGCCACAACGAACTTCTCGGCCTGGATCACCAGCGGGTTGTTGCCATCGATCTGGATCAGCTCAAAAAATGTCTCGATGTTCGATGCTTCCACCCCGGCGAAGGTGAAGTTCTCCGAGCGCCGGTTCTGGTTCACATCGCGAAAGTTGCCATTGCCCTGTGACCAATAGGTCGGCGCCAACTCGAAGAAGTTGTAGTCGCGCTCCATGTCACCGTGTTTGCGGGTGAAGGTATGGAACACCCGCGCTCCGCGTGGCCCCTCTATCCGCACCGGCTGGCCACCCCGCAACGTGTTGTCGAGGAAGGCCTGGCGGGTGTAGGCATCGAGCTGCTTTGGCCCGGCAAGCAAGGCGAACTGTGCACCCAGGTCGGCGATGAGCCGGGTGTTTTCGTCGCGTTTGCGCGAGGTGTACTGTGCGTCTGCGACCACCCGATCCCGCAACGCCTTGGCCGCGGACCAATCCGCCGCCTGGCCGAAATAGGAGTCCCAGCCGGTGCTGGCGCCCGGCGCCAGATTGAGCTGCAGTTGCGCAAAGGCGCAGGCCGTCAGGGTTTCGCTGCGGCCGGAGTTTGCCGCGATCGTCGGGTCGCGCAAGAACGCCATCGGACGGCGCATGCTGGTGTCCATGCCAAATACCAGGTCCGGGTCGGCGACCAGCGGCACGGCTGCCCCATGCTGCAGGGTGAAGGCAAAAAAGCCGCCGTGGATCCACGATATCTCCGGTTTGTCAGACGGTTCGACTTTGAGTTTGAAAAATGGCAACTGCTGCTCGACGTGGCGGACCTCGGCAAACGCCTCCATGGTGCGCGACATCAGCTTGAGCAGTTTTTCTTCCAGACCAAAAGGCACGACCTGGGGCAGGCCGTCCAGCACGGCGGCACAGATGGTGCTTGGCCCGATGTTTTCCACCGTGACCCGCCGCACCAGCGCCGGCAGGTTTTCGTGCGCCAGGGTGAAATACACGACCCGGGTGCGCAAGCCAAGCGCAGTGTTGGTGTCTGTGATCGCTATCTCCGACGGCCGCACCGTCAGGCTCTGCTGCGTGGCCTGCGCCGGCGGGCATTGAAACGGCTCGTACAACACGTCGCCCGCAGAGTGGGCCAGCCTCATGAAGGTGCGAAAACCCAGCAGTGGCGTCAGCGTGTAGGCCTTGTTGGCGGCGTGAAACTCCAACATGGCGCCGTTCTTGTCGCCGATGCCAAAACTGGCGACACATTGCCCGCGGTTTGCATAAAAGACCCACAAAGGCTTGCCGTAGGCGCCGGCAATGCCGGGCAGGAAACCCGAGAAAGGTCGGGCGCTGTTGAAGTCCTCGCTGTGGAAGCCGTCGGCGTCGAGCGTGTTGGATGCCGTGTCGGTCATGAATACTTGGGCTTTCCGTCCTTGTCCCACAGGCCCCATTGCGTACCCGCCTCGCCTTCCTGTGCGAGTTTCCACGGCTCGTCGAAAGAGGCGAAGTAGAACAGCTTGACGCCTTCGCCCTTGGCCCACTGCTGCACGTCGACGAAGTACTTCATCGCGTTTTCGGCCGACGGCACGGCACCTGCCACCGGCTGGCCTTTGCCGGGCCAACCGGTCTCGGCGACGACGACAGGTTTCTCGCCGCCGGCCGCTTTCACCAGCCCGTGCATGCGCCGCAGGTATTGCGCCGCCATGTCGATGTCGGCGCCCTCCCAGAACGGGTAACAGTTGGGCAGCAGCACGTCGCAGGCGGCGGTGAGTGCTGGTCGCTCGAGGAACTGGTAGTAGGCGTCAACGCAGCCCACCTGCACGTCCTGCGGCACCGCCGCCTTCACTTGCTGTAGGTAGGCCAGCAGTTCTGCCTCGGGCAGCTCCTCCCGCAACAGCACCTCGTTGCCCACCACCGCAATGTTCACCATGCCGTCTTTTGCCAATCCGATCAAGGCCTGAATCTCGCGCGCATTGCGCTCGCGGTCCTGGCTGATCCATGCCCCCACCATCGTCTTGAGGCCCTTGGTGTGGGCCAGCCGCGGAATGGCCTCATGCCCCTCGGTACAGGCGAAGGAGCGCACCCAACGTGTATGGGGCGCGATGAGGTCGATACGCCGGCCGACGATGGATGCCAGCAGCTGGTCACCCGCGCCTTGTCCTTCGGCGTAGGCACTGAAGCTCAAGCCGTACATTCCGCTCTGGAACTGTTCTGCATAAAGTGTCTTGATCTCGTCGGCCGTCTTGCCGGCCAGCGGCGAAGGATCGACGCCCGGCAGCAGCAGGCCGCGCTGTGCCAGCCAGGGGCGGCCACCCGAACCCGACGACGACCCGGCGGGGCGTTGCCTGCGTCGTTCGAGCTCAGCGTTTACCTCCAGGGCACGTTTCTCGTCGAGGTCGTAGTCGCGCATGAACCACATGGCCAGCAGCGTGCCCAGGATCGGCACGCCGGAGTAGAACAGGCGCAGCCCGTCCACCGCGCCGGCGGGCTGCACGGCGGCACCCGGCGTGAAGGCCACAAACGCCATGATGGCCCCGCTGAGCAGGCCGGCCACGGCAAAGCCCAGCTTCACCATCCACCAGTAGATCGCGCCAAAGATGCCTTCGCGTCGTTTGCCGGTGGCCAGTTCGTCCAGGTCGCACACGTCCGCAGTCATCGACATCATCAAGGTGAACAGGCCGCCAATGCCAAATGAGAAAAAAGGCAGTGCGAACATGAACATCCATGGCTTGCCGGGCACCATCAGGAACCACAGCAGCACGTAGCCGAGCAGGGAGATGCCCTGCGAGATCATGAAGGCCTTCTTCTTGCCCACCTTGCGCGACATCCAGGCCACGGTGGGGATCACCGCAAAGGTGGTGACCAGTGCGCCGATGCTGCCAAACAGCGTGGGCCAGATGCCGGCCGCCGCCGTGTTGCCGTTGAACAGGTGGTAGACGACGATGAAGAACGAGAACGCCGCCACCGTGTTGAAGGCGTTGAAGATCAGGAAGGTGGAGAAACACAGCTTGCGGAACGGAACGCAGCCGAATGCCTCCTTGAAGCCGTCGAGCATCTCCTTGAAACCCATGCCCACGTTGGACAAGGTCAAGGGGATGAGGTGGGTATCGTCCTTGGTCGAGCGGCTGGGAAGGAAGATGGCAGGCACCATGGCCAGCAGCATGCAGGCGACGCCGACCCAGACCGACAGGCTGCGCGCGGCCGAGTCTGCGTTGGGAAACCATTTCGGGTCGTACATCACGACCCAGAACCACGGCGCGATGACCCAGGCCCATTGACCGATCCACTGCGCGACGGCCATGATGCTGGTGCGTTCGTGGAAGTCGTCGCTCATCTCGTAGCCCATGGCCACGTAGGGGATGCTGAAGACGGTCAGCCCGGTGAAGAAGACCAGCGACCAGAACAGGAAGTAGGCGAAGTTGTAGGGGATGCCGTCGGCACGGTGCAGCTGCCACATCGCCACGAAGCTGATGCCCAGCATGATGGCGCCGATGAACACGTACTGCCGGCGCCGGCCCCACCTGGAGCGCGTGTTGTCGGAGATAAAACCCATGATCGGGTCGAGGATGGCGTCGTAGGCCCGCGGCAGGAAAAACAGGATGCCCCACATCCAGGTCGGGAACCCCATGTCCTGCACCAGCACCACCATGAAGATGCCCAGGGCGGCAGGGAACATCTGGTTGGCGAGCATGCCCAGGCCGAAGGCGACCTTGTGACCAAAGGGGACGCGACGGCTTGTGCTGGTACCGGTGTCAGTCATGGCTGGGTTCCGTGCGCCGGTCAAGACCGGCAAAGTGTTGTGTATGAAAGAGTCGCTAACGTTGCAGAGAACTCGCCAGCGCGAGCAGCCACAGCGCGCCGAAGACAAAGGGCAGCGACTTGGCGGCCCAGCGGCCGCGGTGCGCGATG
>JANOTG010000384.1:0-5059 GCA_031416215.1 Betaproteobacteria bacterium | reverse complement strand
GCCGAGACCGCGACGGACCCGGCTCCGATGGAGATGTTCGAGAGCACGATCCAGTTCAAGCCGAAGGACCAGTGGCGCCCGGGCATGACACAGGACAAGCTGGTTGATGAACTGGACCGCATCGTCAGGGTGCCGGGGCTGGCCAACATCTGGGTGCCGCCGATCCGCAACCGTATCGACATGCTGGCCACGGGTATCAAGAGCCCCGTCGGGGTCAAGGTGGCCGGTGCCGACCTCGCCGTGATCGACCGCGTGACCGCGCAGATCGAGCGCGCTCTGAAGGATGTGCCGGGTGTCAGCAGCGCACTGGCCGAGCGCCTGACCGGCGGGCGTTATGTGGACGTGACAATCAACCGCGATGCCGCGGCACGCTTTGGCCTGAACATCGCCGACGTGCAGTCCGTCATCACCTCGGCGGTGGGCGGCGACAACATCGGCGAGACGGTGGAAGGCTTGCAGCGCTTCCCCATCAACCTGCGGTATCCCCGGGAGACACGCGATTCGCTGGAAAAGCTGCGTGTGCTGCCCATCGTCACCGAGAAAGGCGCACGGCTGGTGCTCTCGGACGTGGCCGACATCCGCATCACCGATGGTCCACCGATGCTGCGCAGCGAGAACGCGCGTCTCTCTGGCTGGGTATACGTGGACATTCGTGGCCGCGACCTGCGTTCGGCAGTGAAGGACATGCAGCGCGTGGTCGCCGAAAAGGTCGTCTTGCCGGCGGGTTACTCGATTTCGTGGTCGGGCCAGTTCGAATTCCTGGAGCGCGCCACGGCAAAGCTGAAGGTTGTGGTGCCGTTCACGTTGCTGATCATTTTCCTGCTGCTCTATCTGACCTTCAAGCGCTTCGACGACGCTTTGCTGGTCATGGCCACGCTGCCTTTTGCGCTGGTCGGCGGTATCTGGCTGCTCTGGCTGCTCAACTACAACCTGTCGGTAGCCGGGGCCGTGGGTTTCATCGCACTGGCTGGCGTGTCCGCCGAGTTTGGTGTGATCATGCTGCTTTATCTGAACCAGGCTTGGGACGCGCGGGTCGCCCACGGCAAGACAAGCCAGGCCGACCTGCTGGACGCAATCCGCGAAGGCGCCGTGTTGCGCGTGCGGCCCAAGGCGATGACGGTCGCGGTCATCCTGGCCGGTCTGTTCCCCATCATGTGGGGTACTGGTACCGGATCCGAGGTGATGCAGCGCATCGCCGCGCCCATGGTCGGCGGCATGATTACCGCACCGCTGCTGTCGATGTTTGTTATTCCCGCGGCTTACCTGCTGATGCGCAGGCGTCGCGAGGCACACCAGGCATCACGTAGCCACTTGCCTCAGGCCTCGTGATGAGACAACCGGACTGGTGGCTGGCGATGTGGCGTGACTTGCGCCAGCAAGGCAGCCCCGACCGGGGCCTGGGAGCCTGTCGGGCTCCTAGTGTTTCCCCCAATACCGCACCAACGACAAAATCCGGACACTTCGTTTTTCATTCGAACTAAATCGCCATCCGGCTCTATTCAAATCGCCCTTCACAGGCTTCAACTGGAGACACACACATGTTATTCAAACGCACCGTCATCGCCCTCGCCCTGGGCTTCTCCGCCGCCGGCTCCTTTGCACAACTTGTGGTGGGCGTCAGTTACGACGCATTCCAGGAAGAACGCTGGAAAACAGACGAGGCCGCCATCAAGGCGGAGTTGGCCAAGTCGGGTGCCAAATACATCATGGCGGACGCTGGTGCGTCGTCGGAAAAACAACTCGCTGACATCGACGGCCTGATCGCCAAAGGTGCCAAAGTGCTGATCATCCTGGGCAAGGACAAAGACGCCATCCTGCCGGCCGTCAACAAGGCCGCGCAGCAGAAGATTCCCGTGATCGCCTATGACCGACTGTTCGAAGCGCCCGGTGTGACCTACATCACGTTTGACAACAAGGAAGTGGGCCGCATGACCGCACGCGCCATCCTGGCGGTCAAACCGAAAGGCAACTACGCCATCATCAAGGGGGACCCGGGCGACAACAACGCCGCATTCCTGCGCGAAGGCCAGGGAGAAGTGCTGGCGGACGCCATCAAGAAGGGTGACGTGAAGATCGTCGGTGAAGAGTTTACGTCGGGCTGGAACCCGCAGAACGCCCAGAAAAACATGGAGCAAATCCTGACCAAGAACGCCAACAAGGTCGATGCCGTGGTGGCACAGAACGACGGCATGGCCGGAGGTGTTGTGGCCGCGTTGGCCGCCAAGGGCCTCAAGGGCATCCCGGTCTCAGGCCAGGACGGCGACCACGCTGCGCTGAACCGCGTCGCGCTGGGAACCCAAACCGTGTCGGTCTGGAAAAATTCGGCCGATCTGGGCACGGCTGCTGCCAAAGCCGCCGTGGAACTTGGTGCCGGCAAACCGGTGACGGGAGCCGCTGACTGGTCCGGCGGCCCCAAGAAGATGACCCTGAAATCGATTTTCCTGAAACCGGTTCCACTCACCAAGGACAACCTGGACGTGGTCCTGAAAGCCGGGTACATCAAGAAGGAAGCGCTGTGCAAAGGTGTCGACGCCACCAAGGTTGCAGTCTGCAAATAGGCGGCTGACCTTCCGATGACCGGGTTGTGCACCGCGGGCTGAAGGCCCGCGGTGTCGTTTGGGCCTCGCGGCAGCGCAGTCACAAGGAGAAGTTGATGGGCAGCATGAAAGAGGCGCTGCACCGTGCCCAGGTCGACTGGCGCATGGTGTTGATGTCCGGCGTATTGGTCGCCATCGCACTGGTATTCAATATTCTCTCGGACGGCATCTTCCTGTCGGCGGAGAACCTGTACAACATCGCGCAGCAGACCGCCGTCGTCGGCATACTGGCCACCGTCATGGTGCTGATCATCGTGACCCGGCACATCGATTTGTCGGTGGGCTCCGTGATGGGCTTTATCGGCGTGCTGATCGCCTATCTGATGTATTCGGCGGACTGGTCATGGCAGGCCGCCTGCCTGGTCGGCCTAGCCGCAGCCATCGTGGTGGCGGTGTACCAGGGTGCGCTGGTTGCCTTTCTGGGCGTGCCTGCATTTGTCGTCACACTGGGCGGCCTGATGTCGTTTCGCGGTGCCGCCTACCTGGTGGCGGACGGCAAGACACAGCCACTGACAGACCCGTTTTTCCTGATGCTGGGCGGCGGCTTCAATGGCGGCATCGGGACCACAGCCAGCTGGGTGATCGGTGGCGTGATCAGCCTCGGACTGGTTCTGGCCACGATCAACAAACGCCGTGCAAAAAAGATCTATGGTGTGCCCACCAACTCGGCGGTGGTGGATGGTGTCATCGTGCTGATTCCGATCGTCATCGTACTGGCCTTCGTGGCGGTCATGAATGCTTACCAGATTCCCAACAAGCCCGAGGCGCAAGGCATTCCGATTCCGGTCCTGATCTGGGGTGTGGTGGCCATGGTGATTTCATTCCTGGTGCACCGCACCCGTTTTGGGCGCTACATCTTTGCCATGGGCGGCAACCCGGACGCGGCGGCACTGGTGGGCATTCCGGTGCGCAAGGTCACCATCCTGTTGTTTCTGCTGCTGGCGGTATTGACCACCATTGCCGCCATCGTTGCCATATCGCGTCTGAATGCAGGCACCAACTCCCTGGGCAACAACCTGGAACTGCTGGTCATTGCCGCCACGGTCATCGGCGGCACGGCACTGGCCGGCGGCAGTGGCACCATCATCGGCTCGGTGCTGGGCGCCTTGATCATGCAGTCCATCGACAGCGGCATGTTGTTGCTGGACATTTCGATTGGCACCCGCTACGTGATCATCGGTCAGGTGTTGATCGCTGCGGTCGTGTTTGACGTGGCCTACCGCAAGTGGACCGGGGAGGTGGTGTGAGCGCCGTGCCGGGCCGCCCCAAGCAAGCTCGCACCGCAGCGCGACAGGGCGAAGGTACTCCAGTGAGCGCCGTGCCGGGCCGCCCCAAAGAATCTCGCACCGCAGCGCCTTGCGCGGAGGTCCCCTGATGAGCATTACAACCAGTCGCGTTGTCGACACCTCCAAGTGCCTGGTCGAACTGCGCAACATCAAGAAGGCCTTTGGCGGGGTTCATGCGGTTGACGATGTCAGCCTGAACCTGTACCCCGGTGAAGTGGTGGCGGTGCTGGGCCATAACGGCGCCGGCAAGTCGACGCTGATGAAGATGCTGGCCGGCGCTTACCCTATCGACAGCGGGGATGTGCTGATTGCTGGGGAAAAAGTGCAGGTGCGTACCCCGGCCGATGCACAACGCCTGGGCATCGAGTCCATCTACCAGACCTTGGCCCTGGCGGACAATCTCGACTCGGTTGCCAACCTGTTTCTCGGGCGCGAGTTGTTGACCAGATGGCGCACGCTGGACGACCACCGCATGGACGCGGAAGCGCGCAAGGTCTTCCACCGGCTGAACAAGAATTTCACCAATGTCCGCATCCCGGTACGGCGCTTGTCGGGTGGCCAGCGGCAGGTGGTGGCGATCTCGCGGGCGATCTACTTCAATGCGCAGATACTGATCATGGACGAGCCTACCGCCGCACTGGGCCCGGAAGAAACCGCCATGGTGGGCAACCTGATCCAGCAGCTCAAGGCAGAAGGTGTCGGCATCTTCCTGATCAGCCATGACATGCACGACGTGTTTGCACTGAGCGACCGCTTGTCCGTCATGAAGAACGGCAAGCTGGTAGGCACCTACCGCACCCAGGATGTAACTGAAGACGAAGTGCTGGGCATGATCATCCTGGGCAAGCAGCCAACCGGCAAGACCCAATTCGAACGTCCCGCAGTCTGACCGGCGGCGATCGGTCGGCCAGCCTTCCATGCCATGAGAACAACCGGCGACCAGCAGTTGCTCAAACGCATCAATCGCAGCGTGTTGCTGCGACTCGTGCGCGGTCAACCGGGGTTGTCGCGGGCCCGGCTGGCGCAACACAGCGGGCTGACCAAATCCACCGTCAGCGTGCTGGTGCGCGAACTGGTGGACGAGCGCTGGTTGAGCGAAGCCAGCGCGCCGGTGGCAGCCGACGGACTCGGACGCCCGTCCACACCGCTGCGCATCAACGACCAGGCCCGGGTGCT
>JANOTG010000383.1:0-1839 GCA_031416215.1 Betaproteobacteria bacterium | reverse complement strand
GGCATCATGATCGGCAACCCGTTTACCGATGTGCCGGAGTTGTGTTGCCAGGTCGTGGTGGCCACCGAGGGTGACGCCGAACTGGCCAAGGCCGAAGCGCTGCTGCTGGCGCGCGAGTTCTGGCCACTGCGCCACCGCATGCAGGGCAAACTGGTGTCGTTGCAACGGGCCATCGCGCAGGCTGCCAGCGTGCGCGGCCCGGTGATCTTCACCGATGCCGCAGACGCCACGTCGTCCGGGGCGACCGGCGACTCCAACCTGATCCTGCAGGGCTTGCGCAGTGCCGGTTACGGCAAACGCGTGTTGGCGCAGATCGTGGACCCGGGGGCGGCCAAGGCGGCCCACAAGGCCGGTGTGGGCGCCGCGATCAAGGTGACGCTCGGCGGCGCGATCGACGCGCAACGCTTCAAGCCAATGAAGGTCACCGCCACCGTGCGCCTGTTGTCGGACGGCCAGGCGCGCCTGGAGACGATGAAGACCGGCCTCGATGCCGGCCCCACGGCAGTGCTGGAGTTCGACAATTTCACCGTCGTGGTGTTCAGCAAGACGCTCAGTCTGTTTGATCGTGCGATGTACTACGCCAATGGGCTGGACCCGAAAGACTTCGACCTGACGGTGGTGAAGTCGCCGCACACCGAGCACCACATGTACGACCAGTGGGTGGAAAACAACTTCAACGTCGACGTGCCCGGCGCCACCTCGGCCAATGTGCGCTCGCTCGGTCACACCCTCTGCGCCCGACCCCTGTATCCGCTGGACGCCGACGTGACATTCGAGCCGGTGGCAACCATTTACCGCAGTTGAGCCAGACCCCGGGGCGCACGCCATGAAGATCGAGGCGGTAGACTTTTTTTACCTGTCCATGCCCCAGGTGACGCTGGAGGCGGATGGCAGCCAGGATGCCCTGCTGGTGCGCGTTGCTGCCGGCGGCTTCGTCGGTTACGGTGAATGTGAGGCGGCGCCGCTGCCGTCGATTGCCGCCTTTGTCTGCCCGCTGTCGCATGGCGCCTGCCAGCCGGTGTCGGCATCGGTGTTGGGGCGGTCGCTCGATTCACCAGCGGACATCGCAGCGATTGCCGCCGACGTGGCCTACAACAGCATGGATGTGCTGCAGGCGGCCCATACCTTTTCCGGCATCGAGATGGCGCTGTGGGACATCCTGGGCCGGGCGCGTGGTGAGCCGGTGTGGACGTTGCTGGGTTATGGTGCGTCGCATCCCAAGACACCCTATGCCTCGTTGTTGTTCGGCGACACGCCGCAGCAGACGCTGGAGTGCGTTCGTGATGCCATGCGCCGTGGTTTCAAGGCCGCCAAGCTCGGCTGGGGCCCGATCGGCCGCGGCTCTGCGCAGCAAGATGCCGAACAGTTTTTCGCCGCCCGCGAAGGGCTGGGTGCCGACGGCATCCTGCTGGTCGACGTGGGGCAGATCTTTGTCGATGATGTGGAACGCGCGGCTTTGCGGCTCGACGCCCTGCAGCAAACGCGCGCGGTCTGGCTGGAGGAGCCGTTTCATGCCAGCGCGCTGCAGGAATACGGCGCCCTGGCGGCGCGTTGTCAGGGCGTGAAACTGGCCGGTGGCGAGGGAGCGCACAACGTGTCGATGGCGCGCCATCTGATCGACTACGGCGGTGTCGGCTTCGTGCAGATCGATTGCGGCCGCATCGGTGGCATCGGTCCCGCCAAGCAGGTGGCCGACCATGCAGTGGCGCGGGGCGTGACCTATGTGAACCACACCTTCACCTCGCATCTGGCGCTGAGTGCCTCGTTGCAGCCCTTCGCCGGCCTGGCCGATCACCACATCTGTGAATACCCGGCGGCGCCCAAGGCGCTGGCAGTAGC
>JANOTG010000382.1:0-4807 GCA_031416215.1 Betaproteobacteria bacterium | reverse complement strand
GCGATGGGCGTCTACGGCGCCGGCAACTCCGGCGCCGCGGTGAACAAGTTCGTTGCACCGGCGCTGGTGGTCGCTTTCGGCTGGGCGATGGTGCCACAGGTGTATGCCGCGGTGATGCTGGGCACCCTGATCCTGTTCTGGATGTTCAGCTACAGCGACCCGGCGCACCTGGTACCGTCGAACACGAAGTTCAGCGACCAGCTCAAGATGCTCAAGGAGCCCAAGGTGCTGAAGTACTGCCAGTACTATTCCATCGTGTTCGGCGGTTATGTCGCACTGTCATTGTGGATGGTGCAGTACTACGTGGGCGAGTTCGGCCTGGACATCCGCGCCGCAGCACTGCTGGCGGCGTGTTTCTCCCTGCCGGGCGGCGTATTGCGCGCGGTGGGCGGCTGGATGTCGGACAAATACGGCGCGCACAGCGTCACTTGGTGGGTGCTGTGGGTCAGCTGGATCTGTCTGTTCCTGCTCAGTTATCCGCAGACCGATTTCACCATCCTCACGGTAGACGGCCCCAAGTCGTTCCACATCGGCCTGAACGTTTACACCTTCACGGCACTGATGTTCATCCTGGGCATTGCCTGGGCCTTTGGCAAGGCGAGCGTCTTCAAGTACATCAGCGACGACTACCCGACCAATATCGGCACCGTCAGCGGCATTGTCGGCCTGGCTGGCGGCATGGGAGGCTTCGTGCTGCCCATCATGTTCGGAGCACTGATGGATCTCACCGGCATCCGCTCCAGCGCCTTCATGCTGATGTACGGAGTTGTTTGGGTGTCGCTGATCTGGATGTACTGGACCGAAGTCCGGCGAACCGAGCTGATGGGCAAGAACGCCACCGAATTCGCCCTCAACGGATAACCGGGAAGCACCATGAACAGCAAACCCAATGCCACCAGCAGCACCGACGTGACCGACTGGCGGCCGGAGGACCGGGACTTCTGGGAGGCCACCGGTAAAAAGATCGCCTACCGCAACCTGTGGATTTCGGTGCCCGCCTTGTTGTGCGGATTCGCCGTCTGGGGCATGTGGGGCATCATCACCGTGCAGATGCTCAACCTGGGTTTCCCCTTCACCCAGGCCGAACTCTTCACACTGACCGCCATTGCCGGCATTTCCGGCGCCACGATGCGCATCCCGGCGTCGTTCCTGATTCGCCTGGCCGGCGGGCGCAACACGATCTTCCTGACCACCGCCATGCTGCTGGCGCCAGCCATCGGCACGGGCATGGCCTTGCAGCATAAGGACTGGCCATTGTGGGCGTTCCAGCTGATGGCCTTGTGGTCGGGCGTGGGTGGTGGCAACTTTGCCAGCTCCATGTCCAACATCAGCACCTTCTTTCCCAAGCGTTTGCAGGGCACCGCCCTGGGCCTGAATGCCGGCATCGGCAACTTCGGCGTGACCACCATGCAGGTGGTGATCCCGCTGGTCATGACGGTCGCGCTGTTCGGCGACTACGGTGGACCGTCCATGACCCTGATGAAGGACAGCGGCTGGATTCTGGGCAAGATCCAGGCCGGCACACCGACCTGGATTCAGAACGCCGGCTTTGCCTGGGTGCTGTCGCTGGTACCACTGTCCGTGTTGTGCTGGTTCGGCATGAGCAACCTCAGATCGGTCTCGCCGGACACCGGGAGTCCGCCGGTGGCATTTGCCAAGATCATCTACCTCTACACGCTGGCCTTTGTGCCGTCCATCCTCGGCCTGTACCTGTACCTGCCGGCGCCCACCAGCCTGGGCTTGATCAGCATGTGGGTGGCGATCCCGCTCGACATCGTGAGCGCGCTGCTGGTGATGAAACTCGCTGCCTTCGGCCCGATGAAAGAAGGCGTGGCCAAGCAGTTCCAGATATTCCGCAACAAACACACCTGGGCGCTGACCGCCCTGTACATCGTCACCTTCGGCTCGTTCATCGGCTTCTCGATGGCCCTGCCGTTGTCGATCACCGTGATCTTCGGCATCAGCCATGTGGCCGACGCGGCCGGCGTGATGCAGCACGCCCTGAAGAACCCCAATGCACCATCGGCCTTCACTTACGCCTGGATCGGCCCCTTTGTGGGTGCGGCCATCCGTCCGATTGGCGGCTGGATATCGGACAAGGTGGGCGGCTCCATCGTCACCCAGGTGATCTCGGTCGTGATGGTGGTCGCCTCGGTGGCGGTCGGTTACGTCATGATGCAGGCGTACCAGTCGGCCACACCAGAGCAGTACTTCACACCATTCATGTTGTTGTTCGTGCTGCTGTTCGCAGCCAGCGGCATCGGCAACGGATCCACCTTCCGCACCATCGGCGTGATCTTCGACCGCCAGCAGGCCGGTCCGGTCCTGGGCTGGACCTCGGCCATCGCCGCCTACGGCGCGTTCGTCGCGCCCATCGTCATCGGCAACCAGATCAAGGCCGGCACACCGCAGATCGCCATGTATGGCTTCGCCGTCTTCTACGCACTGTGCCTGGTCCTGAACTGGTGGTTCTACCTGCGCGCCGGTGCCGAGATCAAGAACCCCTGATTCCCAGCCACAGCCTTCCCACGAGGACCCCCATGAGCCACTTCCTGGACCGACTGACCCATTTCTCGCAACCCAAGGAGAGCTTCTCCGGTGACCACGGTGTCACCACCGGCGAAGACCGTACCTGGGAGGATGCGTACCGCAACCGCTGGGCCCACGACAAGATCGTGCGCAGCACACACGGCGTCAATTGCACCGGAAGCTGCAGCTGGAAGATCTATGTCAAGGGTGGCATCGTCACCTGGGAAACCCAGCAGACCGACTACCCGCGCACACGCTGGGACATGCCGAATCACGAGCCCAGGGGCTGTGCCCGCGGCGCCAGCTACAGCTGGTACCTTTACAGCGCCAACCGCGTGAAGTATCCGATGGTGCGCGGACGGCTGCTCCAGAGCTGGCGCGAGGCGCGTCTGGCGCACGACCCGGTCGACGCCTGGGCCTCCATCGTGGAGAACGACGCAACCCGCTAGAACTACCAGAGCATCCGAGGCCTGGGCGGCATGGTGCGATCCATCTGGGACGAGGTGATCGAGATCATCGCCGCCGCCAATGTCTACACCATCAAGAAACACGGCCCGGACCGGGTGATCGGTTTTTCGCCCATTCCCGCCATGTCGATGGTGAGTTACGCCGCGGGCAGCCGTTACCTGAGCCTGATCGGCGGCGTCTGCATGAGTTTTTACGACTGGTACTGCGACCTGCCACCGAGCAGCCCGCAGGTCTGGGGCGAACAGACCGACGTGCCGGAGTCGGCCGACTGGTACAACTCCAGCTTCATCATCGCCTGGGGCTCCAACGTCCCGCAGACGCGCACGCCGGATGCGCATTTCTTCACCGAGGTGCGCTACAAGGGGGCAAAGACGGTCGCCGTCACCCCCGACTATTCGGAAGTCGCCAAACTGGCCGATATCTGGATGCACCCCAAGCAGGGCACTGACGCCGCCGTGGCGATGGCCATGGGCCACGTCATCCTCAAGGAGTTCTATTTCCCGGGTGCAGGCCAACAGCGCAGCGCCTATTTCGACAACTATGTTCGGCGCTACACCGACATGCCGATGCTGGTGATGCTCAAAGAGCAGCAACTGCCCAGCGGTGAAACGGTGATGGTGCCGGATCGTTATGTGCGTGCGTCGGACTTCAACGGCAAACTCGGCCAGGCCAACAACCCCGAGTGGAAAACCGTGGCCTTCGACGCCACCGGAAAGGTCGTGTTGCCCCAGGGTGCCATCGGCTTTCGCTGGGGGCCCGACGGGCGCGCCGATCAGGGGCAGTGGAATCTGGAGGCCAAGGAAGCGCGCCACGGCAACGACGTACACCTCAAACTCTCGGTGCTCGAAGGCGACAACCCGAGCACATTGACGGCGCGAGTGGGTTTTCCCTATTTTGGCGGCATCGCCACACCACACTTCTCCAGCAACACCAGCGGCGACAGCGCGAACGATGTACTGGTGCGCACCGTACCGGTACAACGCATCGCCCTGGGTCGGGACGGCGAAAAACGCGAAGCCCTGGTGGCCACCGTATTCGACTTGCAGGTGGCCAACTATGGCGTGGCGCGCGGCCTGCCTGGCGAAATGGCGGCCAGCAGTTTTGACGACGACACGCCCTACACGCCGGCATGGCAGGAGCGCATCACCGGCACACCCCGCGCCCAATTGATCACGGTGGCGCGCCAGTTTGCCGAGAATGCCGACAAGACACAGGGCAAGTCGATGGTCATCATCGGTGCCGCCATGAACCACTGGTACCACAGCGACATGAACTACCGCGGCATCATCAACATGCTGATGATGTGTGGTTGCATCGGCCAAAGCGGTGGCGGCTGGGCGCACTATGTCGGGCAGGAAAAGCTGCGCCCGCAAACCGGCTGGACCGCGCTCGCGTTTGCGCTGGACTGGATCCGCCCGCCGCGCCAGATGAACAGCACCAGCTTCTTCTATGCCCACACCGACCAGTGGCGCTACGAAAAGCTCGGCATGGAGGAGGTGATATCTCCACTGGCCGACAAGAAGATGTACGCCGGCAGCATGATCGACTACAACGTGCGCGCCGAACGCATGGGCTGGTTGCCATCGGCGCCCCAGTTGCAGACCAATCCGTTGCAGGTGTTGCGTGACGCAGCCAGCGCCGGGCTCGACCCGAAGGACTACGCGGTGCGTTCGCTGCAGGATGGCTCACTGAAGATGAGCTGCACCGACCCCGACCACCCCGCGAACTGGCCGCGCAACATGTTCATCTGGCGCTCCAACCTGCTCGGCTCTTCCGGCAAGGGGCACGAGTATTTCCTCAAGCACCTGCT
>JANOTG010000381.1:0-2629 GCA_031416215.1 Betaproteobacteria bacterium | reverse complement strand
TCTTTGCCGTTATGCCATCTGCATTGCCCCCATTCGGCGCAAGTTCAGCGCCATGCACACGAGTTTGAACTCGGCCTGGGCTTTGTGTAATCCACGCATGCTGAACTGCCTGAAGCCCAGCACGTTCTTGATCCAGCCGTTTGGCGGCTCGGCGATCCACTTGCGCTTGCGGTAGTTGGCCTTGCCCTGCTCAGTTTGCAGTTTGGCCTGCATGGCACCGTGTGAGGGTAGCGCTGTGCGTCGGCCGGTTTGCTCTGCGCCTTGCCCTCGCGTCCCAGCGCAATTACCAGTTCGGTGTCTGGTTGGCGCTGCGCCAGTTCGCGCATCACCGCCTCACTCCTGTAGCCAGCATCTGCCAGCACCTGGCTGGCCTGTGCCCCGGTGTGCGATTGCACGGCATCGAGCACCATGGGCAGTTGGTGCACATCCGAGCTGGTGTTGACCACCTCGGCGGCCACGATGATGTGTGCGGCCTCGTCCACCGCCGTCTGCGCGTTGTAGCAGTAGTCAAAGCCCCCACCGGCACGCTTCATGATGCGCGACTCGGGGTCAGTGAAGCTGTCCTGGGCCTTGGGTGCGGGCACTCCAAAGTCACGCTGGTAAGGTTTGCCGCCCTTGGGCTTGCCGTCGCGACCCATGGGCCGGCGATCATCGTCCTCGCTGCGCCCGCGCTGGGCGTCGGCCTGGCGCTGGCGCTCCTCCAGCCGCGCCTTGGCTGCCGCGATGGCATCGAGCCGGGCCTGGCGGCGCTCGATCTCCGCCGGGATGTCCAACTCGGGTTCGTTCTTTTCCGCCTCGTCGGTGTGATTGGCCTTGTTCAACAGGGCCGCGATCTGCGCCTTGAGTTCTGCCTCGCTCGCCTGCATGCGCGCATAACTCATGGCCTTGTGGCGGCTGGCGTTGGCCTTGATCTTGGTGCCATCCACAGCGATCGTGCCCAGCTTGACCAGTCCCATCTCGCGCGCCAGTCGAACCACCTGGGTGAACAGCTCGGTGAACTCTGCCAGGTGCGCTGCCCGGAACTCGCGGATCGTGCGATGCGCTGGAAAGTTGTTGGCCGCCAGCACCCGAAAGGCCACATCCTCATGCAGCTTGCTGGCAATCTTGCGCGAGCTGAACACCCCGCTGGCGTAGGCATACACCAGCACCTTGACCATCATGGCCGGATGAAACGGCTGGTTGCGCGAACCTCCGCCCTGATATCGGGCATGAAAGGCCTTGAGCTCCAGACTGTCCACGGTGTCGCTGATGAAGTACGCCAGGTGCCCCGGTTGCAGCCAATCCTGTAGCGCGCACGGCAGCAAGTGTTGCTGTTCAGGGAGGTAGGGCATGTAGCTTGTACTCATGCCACCCACAACGATTAAGCCCTATCAAACGACGACAGAAGAAATTCCTTTTCTGCCGCCCAGACTCCTAGAGGAGATGGCGCGGTCGCCCGGGGTCATCACGATCATCTCGGTGAACAGCCCGCGCCGCTTCGACGACAGCATGACCGATGGCCTGATCGCCATGGCCGAACATGGCCAACCGGTGGTGATCACACCGTTTACCCTGATGGGTGCCATGGCACCGGTCACGCTGGCTGCTGCGTTGGCGCAGCAAAACGCCGAGGCACTGCTGGGGGTGGTGCTGACGCAATTGATCCGGCCGGGCACACCCGTGATGTACGGGTCTTTCACCTCGAACGTCGATATGCGCAGTGGCGCACCTGCCTTTGGCACGCCCGAGAACACCAAGGCGAATATCGCCAGTGGGCAATTGGCCCGGCGTTATGGCTTGCCCTACCGCACATCAAACGCCAATGCATCCAATGCGGCGGATGCACAGGCGGTCTACGAAACCGAGATGTCGCTGTGGGGTGCCGTTCTTGGTCACGGCAATCTGATCTATCACGCGGCGGGCTGGCTGGAAGGGGGCCTCACCGCGTCGTACGAGAAGCTGGTGCTGGACGTGGAGATGCTGCAGCACATGATGGAATTTCTCAAACCCATTGAAGTCAACGAGGCGGAATTGGGCTTTGACGCCATCAAGGGCGTGGCTACGGGCGGGCACTTCTTCGCCTCGGCGCACACCATGGCCCGCTACGAACATGCTTTCTACCAGCCACTCGTATCCAACTGGCAGAACTATGAAGGTTGGCAGGCCGGCGGCGGCAAGGATGCCACCGAGCGGGCCACCGCAGTGTGGCAGCGGGCACTGACTGAATACCAGGAGCCCACAATGGATGCGGCCATCCGCGAGGAACTGACTGCTTACATGGACCGGCGCCGCCTGGAGATTGGAACTGGCGATCCCTGACCGGAACAGCGGCTTGGGGCGGGGCCGGAAATGCAGGAGGCCATGCGTTTGCTTCTGCCACAGGCTGGATGGCCGCTTCTGGTCGAACGTCGGCCCTGCATTCGAAGAAATCGCGGTCCGAGAGCCGCTCTAGACACCCACCATTCACGTGATCGCGTCAGGAGCTGAACAGGAAGTTCATCACGTCGCCATCCTTCACAACGTATTCCTTGCCCTCGGAGCGCATCTTGCCGGCGTCCTTGGCGCCTTGCTCGCCCTTGCAGCCGATGTAGTCGTCAAAGGCGATGGTCTGCGCGCGGATGTAGCCTTTCTCGAAGTCGGTATGGATCAC
>JANOTG010000380.1:0-10670 GCA_031416215.1 Betaproteobacteria bacterium | reverse complement strand
CCAGCCACGGGTGGCAAACCATCAGTCCACCAGCGCGTCGTTGCGCAAGCCGGCACGCTCCAGGTGGATCGGCAACACCCGGCCATACAACTGGCGCGTGCGCTCCGGGCTGCCGACCATGCCGGGCTCCTCGACATAACTGAAGATCGCCACATACCGCGGCTGCGGCCCCGCCAGTGGCGTGACCCGGTGCAGCGAATAGCGGCCCTTGAATATCTGCAGGTCGCCCGGCTCCAGGCGCAGTGTGCGCACCAGGCTGGGGTCGCCGTCCAACACCGCTTGCACACCGGCATAGTTTTCGTCGCTCGGCGTGCGCAGGTGGGCGCTGTATTCAAAGTCGCCGCCACTCTCGGCGTTCTGCAAGGCCAGCGTGACGGTGAAATTGTTGGTATCGAAATGCCAGGGAAAGCCGTTGCCGGCCTCGGCCAGATTGACGATCACATCGGCCAGTGGGTCGGCGTACGGAAAAAAACGTGGCGCCTGCAGCGCCTGCTGGATGAAGGGCGCAAACGCGTCCCAGTTGTAGATGGCCCGCAAGATGCTGTCGGCGCCGAAATGGTCCGCCGGCACAAACGCGTTCGAGCGCTCATAAAAGCGGCGCAGTGGGTGGCTGGCCGGCAGTTCAGGCCGGTCCTGCGTGAAATAGGCGTTGGTACGGCTGAAGTTGCGGTGGCCGTACTGTGCCACGCGGTCACTCTCCTGCACCAGAGCAGCCAGCCGGTCGGCGCGTATAAAACCCTTCAGTACGGCACAGCCGTCGGCCTGCAGGTCGTCGCGCAGGCGTTGCAGCAGGGCGTCCCGCGCCGCGCCCGGTGTGTCGATCGGATAACGCCCGGTATCCACATGGTCGGCGGCGATGGTGGGCATGCGTGCTTCTCCTGGTGTGGCGTTGTCGGTCTGCCCGATGGCGCCTAATAGTGCGGCGGTGTGATGACCCACAGGACTCTCGTGGGACCTTCTCCGGGGTTGGCGCAGCGGTGCACCTCGGTGCTCTTGAAAGAAAAACTGTCGCCTTCGCCAAGGCGGAAATAACGGCCCGACACCCAGAGATCGAGTGTGCCGCCCAGCACCATGCCGGCCTCGGCACCGTCATGGCTGTAGTCCTCACTGTCGGCGCCCGGGGCGATCGTGCTGAGCAGCAGTTCCAGCGGCCCGGCCAGGTTGGGCGACAGCAGTTCTTCCGTGATGCCAAGACCCGTGAACGACATGCGACGGCGGTTGGCGCTGCGCACCACGATGTCGCGTTCACCCGCCACGCCGTCACCGGCGCTCTGGAAGAACCAGTTCATGTGCACGCCGAGTGCATCGGCCAGTTTTTTAAGCACACCAATGGGCAGACGCGACTGGTTGCGCTCCAGCTGGCTGAGGTAGCTCACCGAAATGCCGGCCTTGTCCGCCACCTGGCGCAGGGTCAGGTTCTTCACCTGGCGCAACTCGCGCAGCTGCTCACCGATGGCCGCCTCCGGATCCACGGCCAAGGCGTCGTTGGCCGGGCCCGGCAAGCCGTCGGAAGCCTGTTGCAGCAGCGGCTGGATAGCCATCTAGAGGGTGTCCTTGATGCGCGCGCTGCTCGGGTCGTACCAGGGCGCCAGCGAGGCATCGGCGGCATAACGCTCCCCTGCCACCTCGATCTCGTAACTGCCGGCAGCCACCCACGGCGCATCCGCCACACCGTCCTCGCGCCCCACATACCCCATGCCCAGGGAGCGACCCAGCGTGTGGCCGAACATGCCCGAGGTGATGCGCCCGGCAATCACGCCGTCACGCCAGACCGGCTCGTTGTGGTAGAGCAGCGGCAGCGGATCGTGCAGTGCAAACTGCACCAGGCGGCGCTGCACGCCCTGCGCCTTCTGGGCCAGCAGGGCCTCGCGCCCGATGAAGCCACCGGGCTTGGCCCAGGCCACGGCAAAACCCAGCCCCGACTGCACGGGTGAGTCCTCGTCGCTGATATCGTGGCCCCAGTGCCGGTAGGATTTTTCCATGCGCAGGGAGTTCAGCGCGTGGTACCCGGCCAGGCGCAAACCCAGCCCTTCGCCTTCGCGCATCAGGGCGTCGAACACCGCTGGCGCAAACTCGGTCGGGATGTACAGCTCCCAGCCCAGCTCGCCGACATAGGTGATGCGGCTGGCGCGCACCCGTGCGTAAGCCAGGTCGATCACGCGCGACGTGCCAAACGGAAATGCGGCATTCGACAGGTCGGCGTCCGTCAGGCGCAGCAGCAATTCACGCGAGCGCGGGCCCATCACGCCCAACACCGCCATGCCCGAGCTGACATCGACTGCGATGGCCCTCGCCTCGGCGGGTACGTGGCGCTGCAACCAGGCAAAGTCCCGGGTATGCGTGGCGGCGGCGGTCACGATCAGGAAGCGGTCCGCCGCCTCGCGGGTGACGGTCAGATCGGCCTCGATGCCACCACGTTCGTTGAGCCACTGGGTGTAGACGATCTTGCCCACCGGCACCGCCACATCGTTGGCGCAGATGCGGTTCAGCACCGCCTCGGCATCCGGCCCCTGCAGCACAAACTTGGCGAACGACGACTGGTCGAACAGGCCGACACCCGTGCGCACAGCGGCGTGTTCTGCGGCGCTTTGTGCGAACCAGTTCTGCCGGCCGTAGCTGTATTCGTATTCGGCCCGGGTGCCGGGTGCGGCGAACCAGTTCGGCCGCTCCCAGCCGGCAACTTCGCCAAAACACGCGCCCTGCGCCAGCAGCCGGTCGTGCAGGATGGAGCGACGCACACCGCGCGCCGTGTCGCTCTGGCGAAACGGCCAGTGCATGGCATACAACAGGCCCAGCGTCTCCACCGTGCGGTCCTTCAGGTAACTGCGATTGCGCTGAAACGGCATGCAGCGGCGCACATCCACATCCCACAGGTCCATGGGTGGATGGCCGTCGAGCACCCAGTCGGCCAGCACCCGGCCGGCACCACCGGCGGACTGGATTCCGATGGAATTGAAGCCGGCCGCCACGAACAGGTTGCGCACCTCCGGGGTTTCGCCCAGCAGATAACGGTCGTCCGGCGTGAAACTCTCCGGGCCGTTGAAGAACAGGTTGATGCCGGTATTGGCCAGCGCCGGCGTGCGGTGCACAGCCGCTGTCAACAGCGGCTCGATATGGTCCAGGTCGTCCGGCAACTGGTCGAAGCAGAAGGTCTCGGGTATGCCGCGCATGCCCCAGGGTTTGGCGACCGGTTCGAACCATCCCACCAGCAGCTTGCCGGCGTCTTCCTTGAAATAGGCGCAGCCGTCCGGGTCGCGCAGCACCGGCAGGCTGGAGGAGAGACCGGCCATCGGCTCGGTGACGATATAGAAGTGCTCGGCGGCGTGCAGCGGCACGGTCGTGCCCGCGCGCTCACCCAGCGCATGCGCCCACATGCCAGCGCAGTTGATGACGATGTCAGCGCGCAATTCCCCCTGCTCCGTTCGTACACCGACGGCGCGTCCGTTCTCCACCAGGATCTCGTCCACCTTGCAGTTCTCGACGATCCGCGCACCACGGCTGCGCGCGCCCTTGGCCAGTGCCTGGGTGGTATCGATCGGGTTGGTGCGCCCGTCCTTGGGCAGGAACACACCGCCCACCAGGTCATCACTGCGCACGCCGGGCCACAGATTCGCGACCTCGGCCGCCGTCAGGGTAAACACCTCGAGGCCGAAACACTTGGCCATCGAGGCGCCGCGGCGCAACTCCTCAAAACGCGCGGGGTTGGTGGCCACCGCGATCGACCCGGTCTGGCGAAACCCGGTAGCCTGGCCGGTCTCGGCTTCCAGGCCCGCGTACAACCCGGTGGTGTATTGCGCCAGGCGCGTCATGTTGTAGGTGGCGCGCAATTGCCCCACCAGACCGGCAGCGTGCCAGGTGGTGCCGCAGGTGAGTTGTTTGCGCTCCAGCAGCACCACGTCGGTGCAGCCACGCAGGGTCAAGTGGTAGGCCACACTGCAACCCACGATGCCACCGCCGACAATCACGACCCGAGCCCGGTTTGGCAAATCCATCACAGCCCCTGTTTACGTAATCAATGCAGAAAATTATACTTCTGTGAAATTTTCTGGCAATATTTCACAAGCAGGCGATTCGTTCCTATAATTTTGCTTGATCCACAAGTCCGCCAACGGAGACAGATATGACGGAGCATGCGCAGGTAGTAGTCATCGGCGGCGGCGTGGCCGGCTGCAGTTGCCTCTATCACCTCGCCCAGATGGGCATCACCGACGCGCTTTTGATCGAGCGTGACGAACTGACCGCCGGCTCGACCTGGCACGCGGCGGGCAACCTGCCAACGTTCTCCACCAGCTGGAGTGTGCTCAAGCTGCAGAAGTATTCTGCTGCGCTGTACCGCCAGCTTGCCGCATCGGCCGACAACCCGATCAACTACCACGTTACCGGCTCGGTACGGCTGGCACACAACCGCAATCGGATGGACGAGTTCCACCATGTGCAGAGCATGGCGAAGGCCAATGGCCTGGACTATGAAATCCTGTCACCTGCCGAGCTCAGGCAGCGTTACCCGTTCATCGAGACTCACGATCTGCTGGGCGCGCTGTGGGACCCGCTGGACGGCGACATCGACCCGTCGCAGCTGACCCAGGCGCTGGGCCGGGCGGCGCGGGCTCTGGGCGCCCGAGTGCGCCGCCATACCCGTGTGACGGCGTTGGCGCAGCGCCCCAATGGCGAGTGGCTGGTGACGACCGACCAGGGTGAGGTGGTGGCACAGACCATCGTCAACGCCGCCGGTTACCGTGCCGGTGAGGTGATGGCCATGGTCGGGCGGCATCTGCCGATTGCCGTGATGTCGCACCAGTATCTGGTGACAGAAGACGTGCCCGAACTGGTGGGCCGCGCCGGTCGCTTGCCGTTGCTGCGCGACCCCGACACCTCGTATTACCTGCGCCAGGAGCGTGACGGGTTCATCCTCGGCCCCTACGAGTGGAAGGCCACCCCGATGTGGCAGGACGGCATTCCGGACCAGTTCGCCAACCAGTTGTGGAACGACGATTTCGAACGCCTGGAGAGTTACATCGAGGACGCCATCGCGCGTGTGCCAGCACTCGGGCGCGCCGGCATCAAGCGTGGTGTGAACGGGCCGATTCCCTATTCTCCAGACGGCAACCCCTACATCGGCCCGGAGCCCGGGTTGCGCAATTTTTTCCATTGCAACACCTTCAGCTTCGGCATCACCCAGGGGGGTGGTGCCGGCAAGGCACTGGCCGAATGGGTGGTACATGGCCAGACCGAATGGGATTTGTGGTCACTCGATCGGCGCCGCTACACCGACTATGCCAGCACCGCCTACACGGTGGCCAAGGCGGTGGAGGTGTATCAGCACGAATACGCGTCGTCCTTCCCCTACGAGGAGCGTCCCGCCGGCCGGCCGCTGCGCTGCTCGCCGCTGTACGACACCTTGCAGGCCAAGGGTGCACGGTTTGGCGCCCGCGGCGGCTGGGAACGGGCGGTGTACTTTGACCTCGATGGCACAGTGGCGCCGGAAAAACTGTCGTTTCGCCGCGAAAGCGTGTGGCACGGCGCGGTCGCCGAAGAAGTGCGCGCCGTGCGCGAACGGGTCGGCATTCTCGACCTGCCCGGGTTCACCAAGTACGAGCTGCAAGGCGCCGGTGCCGCGGCACACCTCGATCATCTGACCTGCTCGCGCCTGCCGTCGGTGGGGCGTGTGTCGCTGGCCTATGCCCTGACACCGACCGGCAAGCTGCTGAGCGAATTCACCATCACGCGGCTGGCAGCAGATCACTTCTACATCATCAGCGCAGCGATCGCAGCCACCCACGACATGGATCTGCTGTGCCAGGGGTTGGCGCCTGACAGCCCGATCGCGGTGCGGGATCGCAGCGCGGAGTTTGGCTCGTTGATCGTGGTCGGTCCGCGCTCGCGCGAGGTGCTGGCGCAGGTCACGCACGCCGACCTGTCCAACACCGGCTTCCCGTGGCTCACTGCGCGCCACATCGATACCGTCACCGGCTCGATGCTGGCCATGCGCGTCAACTATGTGGGCGAACTCGGCTGGGAGCTGCATGCGCCGGTGGACCAGATGCCCGCGCTCTACGCCGCCCTGTGGCGCGCAGGCGAAGCCCATGGCATGCGCGATTTCGGCCTCTACGCGATGGACAGCCTGCGTGTGGACAAGTGTTACCGCGGCTGGAAGAGTGACCTGGAGAGCGGTTACACACCACTTGAAGCCTCGCTCGATCGTTTTGTCGATGCGCGCAAACCCGCCTTCATCGGCCGCGACGCGCTGCAGGCTGAAATCGCGCGCGGAGCGGCGCAACGCTTTGTGCCGCTGACCTTCGACGAACCAGGTGACGCCGAGGCTCCGTATTGTGCGCAGGTGTTCGCCGGCCAGGACAACGTCGGCCTGACCACCTCCGGCGTGTGGAGCCATACCCTGAACCAGAGTGTCGCCCTGGCGTACGTGCGCAGCGACATGGCCAAACCAGGCACCCGCTTGCTGGTCAACGTGCTGGGCCGGATGTGCGCAGCCACGGTGCAGCAGGAACCCCTGTACGACCCCAGCAACACACGCCTGCGGGCATAAACCCGCGCCTGCTCCAGCCCCACCATCCAAAGGAACATGCCATGAGTGAAATTGCCGAAAAACTGGTCCGCCGCGGTGGTGCACGCAAGGCCCGCCGTGCAGCACGCGCAGCTCCACTGCCCGACAGCCTGCGCCCGGTGCGGCCCGGCATGAATGGCGGGCGTTACCGGCCGCTGAGCGATGCGGACGTGCTCAAGATCCACCATGCCGCGCTCGACGCGCTGGAGACCATCGGTTTTGCCGATGCACCACCGAGCGGCATCGAGATGATGACGCGCATGGGCGCCAAACTCACCGACAGCGGCCGCCTGCTGTTTCCACGGGCGCTGGTCGAGGACACCATCGCCAATGCCGCGCGCCATTTTGTGCTGCACGCGCAAGACCCGAAATACGACATGGAGCCGTGGGGTTCGCGCGTCTATTTCGGCACCGCTGGCGCCGCCGTGCACATGGTCGATGCCCGGACCGGCGTCTACCGCGACTCGACCACGCGCGACCTGTACGACATCGCGCGTGTGGTCGATACGCTGGAGCACCTGCACTTCTTCCAGCGCTCGGTGGTGTGCCGCGAGCTGGCACTGCCCGAAGAGATGGACTTCAACACCACCTACGCCTCGGTGGCCGGCACCACCAAACATGTGGGCTCGAGCTGGGTGGCGCCGGAGCATGTGGAGCAGAGCCTGCAGATGCTGCACATGATCGCCGGTGGCGAAGACAAATGGCGCGAGCGGCCCTTTGTCAGCCAGTCCAACTGCTTTGTCGTGCCACCGATGAAATTTGCCTTCGATGCCTGCAAATGCATGGAGGTCGCGGTGCGCGGCGGCATGCCGGTGTTGCTGTTGTCAGCCGGACAGGCCGGGGCCACGGCGCCGGCCTCGCTGGCATCGGCGCTGGTGCAGGAAGTGGCGGAATGCCTGGCCGGTCTGGTGTATGTGAACGCCATCCAGCCCAAGGCGACCGCGATTTTCGGCACCTGGTGTTTTGTCTCCGACCTGCGCACCGGCGCCATGTCGGGTGGCAGCCCGGAGCAGGCGCTGTTGTCGGCCGCCAGTGCCCAGTTGTCGCGTTATTACGACCTGACCGGTGGCACAGCGTCTGGCATGACCGACTCGAAGGTGCCCGATGCGCAATGCGGCATGGAGCGGGCCTACAACCACGCCCTGGTGGGCAACAGCGGCGCCAACCTGATCTACGAATCGGCCGGCATGATGGCCAGCCTGATGGGCTTCTCGCTGGAGAGCCTGATGATCGACAACGACATCATCGGCGCGGTGCAACGCACCATCCGCGGCATCGAGGTCGACGACGAGTCGATTTCGCTCGACACCATGCGCCAGGTCTGCCTGGAGGGCCCGGGCCACTATCTGGGCTCGGACCAGACACTCAAGCTGATGCAGAAGGACTACATCTACCCGACCATGGGCGACCGCTCCAGCCCCAATCAATGGGCCGAACAGGGCCGCCCCAGCGTGGTGGACCGCGCCGCAGCCAAAGTCAGCTCGATCCTGGCGAGCCACTACCCCTCGCACATCCCGGACGCTATCGACGACGCCATTCGCGCCAAGTTCCCGGTGCGCCTGGATCGCGGGTTCATGCGGCCCGCAAAATGATGGCGCGGCAAGCCTGACCGGCCCCACCCAGCCGGCAGGGCCTGCCATCCCGGCACCTGATGTTCGTCATTTCGAAGGTACTGTCGTTCGCCACCGAGCCGCTGGTCTGGGTGCTGCTGTTGCTGGCGACCGGTTTGCTGCTGGGGCGCCGGCGGGCGCTGTTGGGGCGCAGACTGCAGTGGTCGGCCCTGGGTGTCTTGTTGCTCAGCGGCTGGGTTGGTTTGCCGGCGATGCTGCTGCACGACTTGGAGCAGCGTTATCCACGCATACCACCCAACGCCGACCTGCGGCGCTACACCGGTGTCGTGGTACTGGGTGGTGCACTGAGCCGCTCGGACATCTGGACCGACTACGATCAGGTCTCCCTGAACGACCAGGCGGAACGCATGACCGAGGCGGTCGGGCTGGCGCGCAAACACCCGCATCTGCAACTGTTGTTCACCGGTGGCATCGCCACTGTGCCGCCAAGTGGCCTGACCGAGGCGGTTCGGGCCAAGCGGTTCTTCGACCAGATGGGTGTGGAGCCGGGCCGCGTGTGGTACGAGGACAAGTCGCGCAATACCTTCGAGAACGCCTTGCTCAGCGCCAGCGTGCCAGGTGTGGACCGGCGCCAGCCCTGGCTGCTGCTGACCTCGGCCAACCACATGCCGCGCTCCATGGGCGTATTTGTGAAAAACGGCTGGAACGTCACGCCCTACCCGGTGGACTTCCGCATCGACTCGACATGGTCGGTGCTGGATTATTCCCTGCGCCATGGGCCCAATGCCTGGCAGATGGCAATCCATGAACTGCTGGGCAGCATGGTCTACCGCTGGCGCGGCATGTTGTGAGGTGTTACGCGTCATCCCCCTGCTGCGGCGGCAATCGCGTCGCCAGTACCTTGTCGATGCGCCGCCCATCCAGGTCCACCACCTCCAACAACCAACCGACACACTGCATGGTTTCCCCGGTCACCGGCAAGTGGCCACTCACCGCCATCAGCAAGCCGGCGACCGTGTTGTAGCGGCCACGCTCCTCATCGGGCAGCTCGGCGATATCGAGCCGCGCCTTGAACTCCTCCACCGGCATCGCGCCATCGATCAGCCATGACCCATCCGCGCGTTCGGTCGCCCAGGCGTCAGCCTGGGCATGTGGCTGCAGCTCCCCGGTGATGGCTTCCAGCAGGTCGTTCGGTGTGATCAAGCCCTGCACCACACCGTATTCGTCCACTACCAATACCATGCGCGTGGACTCGACGCGAAACTGCTCCACCAGCTCCATGCCAGTGAGTGTTTCGGGCACAAAAACCGCCGGCTGCACCTGGCCCTCGATGCTGTCCTGGTGAGCCACGCCGAGTTGCAGCAGCTTGCCGACACTGATCTTGCCCACCACATCGTCGAGTGATCCGCGGCACACCGGATACCAGGAGTGGGTGCCCCGCTCGCCATGCGCACCGACCTTGGCCAGACTCTGCGCCACGTTGTCGCCTGCTTCCAGCCATTCGATGTCGGAGCGCGGCAGCATCATCGATGTCAGCGGCCGGTCGTCGAGCAAAAACACGTTTTGCACCATCTGGTGTTCATGTTCTTCGATCAACCCGGCGTCCACCCCCTCTTCCAGGCTGGCGGAAATCTCGGCCTCGGTCACCGCACTGTTGCCATCGGTGTCGATGCGCAACAGACGCAGCACGCCATGGGTACAGGCGGACAACAACCAGACAAAGGGTTTGGCGCCGGTCGCCATCCACTTCATCGGTCGCGCCACCAGCCGGGCCACCGGCTCCGGGTACAACTGGCCGATGCGCTTGGGCACCAGCTCACCAAACACAATCGTGATGAAGGTGATGACGGTTACCACGATGGCGGTGGCTGAAATGTCCGCCACACGCTCCGACAATCCCCAGGCCATGATCCATGCCGAAACACCGTCGCTGAACGCCGCCTCACCCACGATGCCGTTGAGCATGCCGATGGAGGTGATGCCGACCTGCACCGAGGACAGGAAACGGGTGGGATTTTCCAGCAGATCCAATGCCGCCTGGGCGCCGCCATCACCCGCAGCTGCCATGTTGGCCAGACGAACCTTGCGGCTGGCGGTGAGCGCCAGCTCGGACATTGCAAAAGCGCCATTCAACAGCGTCAAAAACGCTATCAGCAGGATATCCATGCAACCGCGGTCAGAATCAACACCATGGCACTGTACCTGATCGGTGATGTACAAGGCTGTGACGGACCGTTGCAGCAGTTGCTCGATCGCATTGCCTTTTCACCCAGCCGCGATACCTTGTACTTGCTGGGCGACCTGGTGAATCGGGGGCCGGCCTCGCTGCAGGTGTTGCGCCGGCTGATGGGCCTGGGCGGCAGCGCCCACTGCCTGCTGGGAAACCACGATCTGCACCTGCTCGCGCTGGCTGGTGGTGTGCGCGAGCCACGCCGCAGCGACACACTGCAAGCCGTGCTGCAGGCTCCCGACCGGGCGGCATTGTTGGGCTGGCTGCGCCGGCGTCCACTGGCCCTGCTGGAGCGCGTGTTTGGGCA
>JANOTG010000379.1:0-1869 GCA_031416215.1 Betaproteobacteria bacterium | reverse complement strand
GGTCCCTCTTGTCTGCAACAGCTTGGTCAGTAGGTGCCGGGGTAGGCGCCGCCATCGGCCAGGATGTTCTGGCCGGTCATGTAACTTGCGTGCTGGCTGCACAAAAACGCGCAGATCGCGCCGAATTCCGCCGCATTGCCGAGTCGGCGTGCCGGGATGGTCTGGCGGCGGCGTTCCATTGCCGAGTCCATGGTCTGTCCGGGCGCTTTGGCCGCCGCTTCCATGGTCTTGCGCAAACGATCGGTGTCGAACGCGCCCGGCAGCAGGTTGTTGATGGTGACATTGGCTTGCGCCAGCGGGCTGCGCGCAAGGCCGGCGACAAACCCGGTCAGCCCGCTGCGTGCGCCGTTGCTCAGCCCCAGATTGTCGATCGGTGCCTTGGCGCTAACCGAAGTGATGTTGACAATGCGGCCGAAGCCGCGTTGCGCCATGCCGTCCACGGTGGCCTTGATCAGGGCTATGGGGGTGAGCATGTTGGCATCCAGTGCAGCGAGCCAGTCGTCCCGCGACCAGTTGCGAAAGTCTCCCGGTGGCGGACCACCGGCATTGGTGACGACGATGTCGAACGCCGTCCCGGGCCCCTGCGGGTGTGCGAATACCGCTGCGCGCCCGGCCTCGGTGGTGATGTCGGCCGCCACCGACTCCACCCTGGATTGCGGGTTGCTGCGCAGTGCCAGCAGCTGCTGCACCGCCTCCTGCAACGGCCCTGCAGTACGCGCCACGACCATCACGTGGGCACCCTCGCGCACCAGCGCCTGGGCGCAGCCCAGGCCCAGGCCTTTGCTGGCGCCGCAGACCAGCGCCCATTTGCCGTTGATTCCAAGATCCATCTTTTCGTCTCCCGTGCTTTTTGTCAGCTGCCAACTCTGGATTTGCGTGGTGCCGCCTGTTTCGCCGCTGCTGGTGAGGCCTCGCTCAATGCCAACGCATCGAGCTGGGCAACGCCGTGGAACGGGTACAGGTCCTGCTGCTCCAGTACCACCAGCCGTTCGTTGATCTTGCGCAGAAAAGCATGGCCGAGGCGCCAATCCCGTTCGCTTATGGTGCCAACCACCTCCTCATGCACACGCAGGCTCAGGGCGTTGCAGTCACGCGCAAGCTCCAGCCCGGCGGGAGTCAAGCTCACCATGACCGAGCGGTTGTCCTGTCGCGAGCGGCGCCTGCGGATCAAGCGCTTCTTGTGCAGGGCCTGTAGCTGGCTGGAGATGGTCGACTGCGGCAGCACCATGCGCTCGACCAGGTCGCCAGTGCGCAACTCCTCGTTCTCCAGCAACAGCACAAGAATGCGTGCCGAGTAGTGGTTGAGGCCGTGTTCGCGGAAGTGCCGGTTTCCGATGTTGGCAATGCGGGCGCTTGCCGTATGCACCAGGAAGGTGAGGCGCTCGGTGAGGGCAGGCAGCGCGGAAGCTGGTGTGGTGCTGGCCAGCGTTGCAAGCTTCCTTGTCTTGGCGGGCAGCGACGTTCTGTGCGCAGTCATGCAGCGGTGCCGGCGTTTTCCATGAAGCTGGCCACGGCGCGATGGTAGTGCTGCACTGCCGGCTCGTTGCGGCCATAGATGAAATTCTTGTTGCCACCGGATTTGAGGCCGGACTGCACAAAGGCGCCGATCGCATAGTCTTCGTCGCGAACTGCCTGCAGCACCATCTGGCTGAAGCGCTCGGTGGCTTCCTTTTGCTCCGCTGTCACAGGCTTGCGGGCCGCCAGGATCGATTGGCGCGTGACCGTGGTCTCGGGGGTCGGGCCGGGAAACACCTGGCTCACCATGCAGTGGTCACCCAGCACGCCAGAGATCGAGAGATTGGGGAAGCCAGAGTAAATGCGGCGGATGTGTTTTTCCGGCTCCCACTGGTCTTGCGGTGTGGTCTCCAG
>JANOTG010000378.1:0-2519 GCA_031416215.1 Betaproteobacteria bacterium | reverse complement strand
CAGGCGGACCACGCTGCGTCACAATTGGCGCATGGCCACCCCGTCACGGCCGACCGCAACTGGGTGATCGTGACACCCGACGAAATCCAATGACCCCAGCCGCAAAACCCGCATCCTCCGCAACTTCTTCCGACAACCGTTTCACGCGCCTGCTGGCCACCCGTCGCTGGCTGCTGGCCGATGGCGCCACCGGCAGCAACCTGTTCGACGTTGGCCTGATGTCGGGCGACGCTCCCGAGTTGTGGAACATCGACCAGCCGGCCAAGATCACCGCGCTACACCAAAGTTTTGTAGCCGCCGGCGCCGACATCCTGCTCACCAACACCTTTGGCGGCACACGGTATCGGCTCAAGCTGCACCATTCCGAGGGCCGTGTGGCCGAGCTGAACCTGGCCGCAGCGCGGCTGGCACGCGCCGTGGCCGATGCCAGCGGGCGCGAGGTGGCGGTGGCCGGCAGCATGGGGCCGACCGGCGAGATCATGGAGCCGATCGGCCCCTTGAGCATCGCGCAGGCGACCGAGGCCTTTGCCGAGCAGGCCAGGAGCCTGAAGGAGGGTGGCGCCGATGTGTTGTGGATCGAGACCATGTCCTCGGTGGAAGAGGTGCAGGCGGCGGTGGCAGGTGCCGCGACGGTCGGCCTGCCGATTGTCTGCACATTGAGTTTTGATACCAATGGCCGCACCATGATGGGCATTTCGCCGAGCGACTTCGCCGCGCTGGAGAAAACCCTGGTGCCGCGTCTGGCGGCCTGCGGCACCAACTGTGGTGTGGGAGCCTCCGAGGTGGTGGCCTGCATCCACAACCTGGCGGCTGCCGCCGGGCCGGACGTGGTGCTGGTGGCCAAGGGCAACTGTGGCATACCGCAATATGTCGACGGCTCCATCGTCTACAACGGCACGCCCGAGCTGATGGCGGTGTATGCACGCATGGCGCTGGACGCGGGTGCGCGCATCATCGGCGGCTGCTGCGGCACCTCGCCCCGGCACCTGCGCGCCATGCGCGACGCGCTGGAGGCGCACGTGCCCTCGGCCAGCCCGAAGCTCGAAGAGATCGTCAGCGCCCTGGGCGACGTGTCCACCGGCGCGCGCGCCCAGTGGGGCGGCGAACAAAGCCGCCTCGGTGGCGCTGCGGCCGGTGCCAACCTGACACGTGGCAGAGGCCGTCGCAGCGGCGGCGCCAGCAGCAGCGCGAACTCCGGCAGCACCGAATAGGGCCGCTGCAGGCCATTCGGGCGAGCGCCGTGCACCTGCAAACACGCGGCCTGCTGCTGGTGGCAGGTGCCACATTCTTCTGGAGCCTGAGCGGCGTGTTTGTGCGCTGGTTGCCCAGCACCGACCCCTGGACCTTCAATGCCTGGCGCGGCCTGGGCATGTGCCTGTCGCTGCTGGTGTGGACCGTGCTGCACTACGGCGGGCGCGGTGCAGTGAGCTTGTTTCGCCAGGCCAATCCGCGCGCCATCATGATCGCCGCCAGCTTTTTTGCCATCGGCTCGTCGGCGTATATCGTGGCGCTGAAAATGGCCAGTGTGGCGGCCGTGTCCTGCCTGGGCGCCACGTCAGGATTGTTCGCCGCCGTACTCGCGCGCATCTGGCTGGGGGAGCGCACGCGACTGGTGTTTTATCTCGCCACCATCGTCGCCCTGGTGGGGGTGGCGGTGATCGCCTTTAGCGAACGCAACGCGTCGGTGAGCGGATTTGCCGGCTCCATGGTGGCGCTGGTGATGGCGATCTGTTTTGCCGGCCAGAGCGTGGCGCTGCGCCGCTACAGCGCCCAGGGCATGGAGCCGGCCATGATCGTCGGTGGCCTGAGCATCTTCGTGCTGGTGTCACTGTTCGGCACGCTGGCGCCGCTGGCCGCGTCGACCATCCTGCTGCTGTTTGTGATGGGCACCGTTCAGCTGTCCATCCCCATGGTGATGTACATGCGCGGCGCGCGCCATGTGCCGGTGACGCAGATGGTGCTGATCACCATGTCGGACGCCTTTCTGAATCCGCTGTGGGTGTGGCTGCTGTTTGGCGAGACGCCCGCCACCGGTGTGTTCTGGGGTGGAGCGCTGATTCTGGGGGCGATTGGGGCGACGACGTTGCGGGCGAAGTAGGCTTGCAACTGGCGTGACCCTGCAGGCTGAGGGACTATTCAGGGTAGCCCTGCCCGACAACCCGTCAGAAGCGCTCTGCGGGCTATAGTGCTGGAACACCAGCAAGCTTTGCTTGCGGACTTTGGCGAAACTGTTATACCTTTGCATAACACCACCATTGTGCGCAACATGTTGAATTCAATGGAATTTTTTGCTTGCGGGCGACTTTGGTATCGGCCGCTGGCAAGAGGTATCTGGTGATTTGCTGGCTACATCAAATTTAACCTTCACGCCTTCATGATCGTACGTCTTTGACGTATAGTACGCAGTTATGTACACCTTTGCGGAAACTCCGACGTTTGCCGCTGAAGCTGACAGTTTGTGGTCAGAGGAGGAACGGCTGGAGTTCATTACCTGGTTGGCTTCAAACCCAGAAGTGGGG
>JANOTG010000377.1:0-7923 GCA_031416215.1 Betaproteobacteria bacterium | reverse complement strand
GCGCATGCCACAGAGTCACGCACTCCCGCATCTGGGGTCGCGCCAACCCCATGGTGTGCTGCAACGCCATCTGCGCGAGACTGCAAGCAGAACGGCGCGGACGCCCGCCGCGCTGGCCCGGGACCGGGCATCGCGACAGACGAAATGCCAACGACCGCAATGGGCCGATTGCTGCCACACGGCTATCTTGATTCGACTGCGATTCGCGTCTGACTCCATTCCCGGACTGGCGTATAAACAGCAGCCATGAAGATTGACGCCTTGATCCGTGGTGGACTGGTTGTGGATGGCACCGGTGCGGCGCCGTACCGCGCGGACGTCGGATTGCAGGGCGGGACGATCCTTTACCTCGGTAAAGCTGCGCAGGTTGACGCCGTCCAGATGATCGATGCCACCAACCTGGTGGTCGCGCCAGGCTTCATCGATATCCATACCCACTCCGACATGAGCCTGCTGCAGGACGGACGCGGCCAGAGCAAGGTGCATCAGGGTGTGACGACCGAGGTCACGGGCAATTGCGGCTTTTCGCCGTTCCCGATCGACCCGCAACACATGCAGTTGCACCAGGACCTGCTCGCAGGCATCGGAGATGACGCCATCACCATCAGCTGGCGCGACGTCGAGGGTTACCGCCAGGTCGCCGAGCGGCAGGGCATCGCCCTCAACATTGCGCCGCTCGTCGGCCACGGCGCCTTGCGCATTGCTGCCATGGGGGTATCCAGCGCTGCTGCCGATGCGCAGCAGATGGCTTCCATGCAAAACATGCTGGGTCGGATGTTGGACCAGGGTGCGTTCGGCATGTCGACGGGCCTCACCTACGTGCCGTCGCGTTATGCGCCGACCGGCGAACTTGTTTCGTTATGCGAAACACTGGCCGCACGTGGGCGGATCTACGCCACCCACGCCCGCGACAAGGACATGCTGGGTGAAGACCACCGGTATGGCCCATTGAACGAAGCACTGCATCTGGGCCGGAGCACCGGTGTACGCGTGCAGTTTTCCCACGCCGCCATCAATACACCCGCCGAATGGGGCAGCGCGCGCCTGTGGACCGACCGCTTCGAGGCGGCAGTGCAACAGGGTGTCGACGCCGGCTTTGATGTCTATCCCTACGACGCGTCGAGCTCCGCTCTCACACAGTACCTGCCGGCCTGGGTGCAGGAGGGTGGCGTGGCAGCGATGCGCGAGCGCCTGCGAGATGCTGCGGTAATGGCGCGCGCGGAGGCCGACCTGGCGCTGGGCTGGTCGGCGAATCGCATCCCCTGGTTGTGGGACCGGGTGGTGCTCGCACGCACCGACGGCCTGCTGGGAGCCAGGGAAGGCAAGACGATAGAGGCTGCTGCGGCCGAAGCCGGAAAGACCCCTGCGCGCTACACGCTGGAGTTGTGCCGCGAGGGCGGCAACCGGGTCATGGTGGTGCTGTTTTACCGCACCGAAGAAGACATGCGGTGTTTTCTGCAGTGCCGCCACGCATTGGTGGGCTCGGACGGCTCAGCCATCCCCTATGACCAGGGCAGCCGCCAGCCACATCCGCGCAACTTCGGCGCCAGCGTGCGTGTGCTGGCGCGCCTGGTGCGCGATCTGGGTGACTTCGATTTGGCGAGCGCTATCGCCAAGATGACTGGCGGTGTAGCCCAGCGGCTGGGCATGCGCGACCGCGGCACCCTCGCCGTCGGTCAGGCGGCCGACATCGTGCTGTTCGACGCGCAGGAGGTGCACGACCGGGCCACCTACCTGGCGCCGTGCCAGAAACCGGCGGGCGTGGCACACGTGTTCGTCAATGGAGTCGCGGTCATCCGCGACGGAGTACAAACCGATGCACGACCCGGGCGGGTCCTCAGAGCAACATGACCGACCCTGAAACACCACCCCGCGCGGCTGGCGCAACCCTGCCCGCGTGGTTGTCGCTGACTGGTCAAGTGGCTGTCGTCACCGGTGGCGGCACACATCTGGGCCTGGCCATGGCCACCGCCCTGGCAGAGTTGGGCTGCACGGTGTACCTGCTGGGGCGACGGCGCGAGGTGGTGGAACACAGCGCGGCGAATCTGCGTTCACGGGGTCTGGCGGCACACGCCGTCAGTGCCGACGCCGCCGATGAAGCGTCCATTGAGAAGGTGGTGCAGGACATCGTGGCGCGCCATGGGCGGCTGGATGTGATGTTGTGCAACGCCGGTGGCGCGTTCGGCAGCACCATGGCACCGAACATTCCCGCAGCAGACCTCGAAGCCACGTTGCGCCTCAACGTGACAACCACCATGGTCTGTGCGCAGAGTGCCGCGCGTGTGATGCAGCCCTTGCGCAGCGGCGCGATCATCACCGTCGGCTCACTGCACGCCAGTCTGGGAAGCGACCCGCGCCTGTACGCTCCCGATTTCAAGCGCTCGACCCAGTCCTACCACGCCGCCAAAGGCGCCATCCTGAACCTGACGCGGGCACTGGCCTGTGAACTGGCGCAATACAACATCACCGTCAACTGCATCAGCCCGGGCCAGATTCCAAAACCCAGCCTGGACGCTTTCACGCGCGAGAACTTCCGCCACATGGTGCCGCTCGGCCGGCTGGGTGTACCGACCGACCTGAATGGCGCCGTAGCGCTGTTCGCCTCAGAGGCAGGCCGCTGGATCACCGGGCAGAACCTGGTGGTGGATGGCGGCTGGTCGGCCTGGTAGCGGTTGCGCCTGATCCGTTGCCTGTCACTTGCCATCAGTCGGTGCGCCAGGTCACACCCGCACCACCTCCTTGCGCATCGACCACAGAACGGCCAGAACCTCGTTGCGCGTGGCGTCGTCGATGGCGTTCTTCTGCAGTGCGTCCATCGCATCGTCAATGACCGACATGAACTCCTGCTCGCTGATGTTCATGCCCTTGTGTGTGGCAACCATGTCCTGGCCGGTGTAGGTCTCCGGTCCGCCAGTACCGGCACAGAAAAACTCGACGGCGCGGCGCTCGACACGCGCCAGATCTTCGCTGTTCTCGTAACGCATCTTCACCAGCGGGTTGGCCAGATGGTTTTTCATCAGATCAGCGGTGATACGGGTGATGCCCTCGCGGCGGCCCAGGCGCTCGTACAGGCTGGTAGTGGGTTGGTTCATGGCAGAAGACTCCTTGGGTTGAACGGGCCCACCATCGGACCCGCGGATATGCAGGTTATGCAGCCTGCGTTCTTGATTCGTTCCTGGCAAATTCCGGCTCATGGCGACACGGCGTTCCGCTGCCCTCGACCCGCGCTGCAGAAGAGGTGCACCACCTCGTCGATCTCCGCCGTGCCGACACCCTGCTCGCGCAGTGCTTCGCTGACGTCGCCAGCCACCGCCAGCAGCTGCGCAGGACTGAAACGCCAGCCAGCCTGCCACGGCTCCATGCCAGTGGAGGGACCGTCGCACGGTCCACCGGTGCTGGCGCTGAGGAAGGTCACCGCCTGCGTCTTGAGTTGCGGCAGGTCCTGGCCCTGATAAAGCGCAGCCAGCGCCGGATTGGCGGCGTGGCGGTCTACCAGGTCGTCGACGACCGATACCACCATGGCGGCGCCACCCAGCCGCTGGTAAAGACTGGTACTCACTGCCGGATTGACTGCAGCTGCGTCGCCCACAATGCCATTTCTACAGCCCCCGGGTCGGGCATCCACGATGCGTATTCGATTGCGCCGACATCGGTTGGCCGCTGCGTCCGGGCGGCGACATCGCCGCACAGGTCACGCAGCAACATGCCGAGGCCGCCGCTGACGGCCTGATCGAGGTCGCGCAAAGCCTGGGGCGTCAGCGGCAATGGCAGGGTCAGGACCGCCGGCATGGCGCCAGACACGGGAAGGTTGAGCTGAAGTGAGGTCATGGTGAAGGCTCCTTGGGTCTGTGGCTGGCGCACATTCGCGCGGCCTGGCAGCAGATTGCCAGGGCGCCGTTCCTGAATCGTTCCTGGACTCCATGGTGCTTGTGGGGCTTACCGGGCTGCCAGATACTGGGCGCCATGACCATCGATCCGCACGCCCACAACCCACCTGCTGACCTGACCCGCCTCGAGGTATTCCTGCTCGGGCGCTTTGCCGTGGCAATCGACGGCGCCCTGCTCGCCGCCGAGCGCTGGCCCAGCCTGCGCGCAACGCACCTGGTGCAACTTCTGGGTCTGCAGCCACACCAGCGCCTGACCCGCGACGAAGTGATCGACGCCCTGTGGCCACAACTCGAACCCGAGGCCGGTGCAGCCAACCTGCGCAAGGCGGCGCACCATGCCCGGCAGGCACTCGGCCGGCACGACGCGATCGTGCTGCAGGCCGGCGAGGTATTGTTATGGCCCGGGCGCCCGGTGATGGTGGATACACACCGCTTCAAGCTGTTGGCCGATGCAGCGCTGGCGCAGCGTGACCCGGCCCACTGTGCCGACGCGGCCGCCACCTATGGCGGTGACCTGCTGCCCGGCGCACGTTTCGAGCCTTGGGCCGAGGCGACCCGCGAGCGATTGCGCGAGCGCCACCTGCAGCTGCTGCGTGCCAGCGGCCAGTGGGAGCGGCTGGCACAGCTCGACCCGGAAGACGAACCGGCCCATCGCGCGCTGATGCAGCGTGAACTTGCCGCAGGCAACCGCGCTGCCACGCTGCGCTGGTATGCCCATCTGCGCGAGGCGCTGCAACAAGGCCTGGGGGTTTCTCCCGATGCGCAGACCGAGGCGCTGTACGCTCGCTGCATCGCCGGCCTGCAGTCGGCGGGGCCGGCGTTTGTAGGTCGCGCCATGGCTTGCGCCCAGGTCAACGCCTGGCTGGGCATGGCGGCAACCGAACGGCCCGGTGGCATCGTGTTGCGCGGGCCTACCGGCATCGGCAAAAGTGCGCTGGCGCGTGAGATTGCCACCCAGGCGGGGGCGCGCGGCTGGGCTGTGCAGCGCGTCGATGCGTCACAGACCGGCCGCGTCTATGCGGTGATGTCAGCGATCACCGAGCAGCTGATCCTGCACGACCGCGGCGTACTCGACCGCATTGGCGCGCAAGCCCGCGCCGTGCTGGCGCTGATCAGCCCGCAGGCGGGGCCGGCCGACGCACTGCCCGGCCCGCTGGGCCGCCACCAGGTGGTGGGTGCGATGCGCCGGCTGCTGCTGGCCTCGGCGCCGGGCCGCGAAGTGCTGCTGCAGGTCGACGACACGCATCTGGCGGACGATGCCGACATTGACGTGCTGACACAGCTGGCCGCGACCGGCGCCGGGCTCTGTCTGTTGCTGGCCACCAGGCCGCCCGCAGCGGGTACCGCGCTGGCGCGCGCCCTGTCACGGTTGCAGCGCGCGGGTGTGCTGCAGTTGCTCGAAGTAGAGCCGTTGCCCGACGACGAATGCCGCCGCCTGGTGGCGCGCGCGGCGCCGACGGCTTTGTCCGACGAGCTGCTGACGCGTGTGGTGCTGGCAGCCGACGGCAATCCGTTCGCCGCCATCGAGCTGGCCCGCTGCGCAGCCGCAGGCGCACAGACACGGCTGCCGGAGAACACCGCTGGCGCCATCATCGAACGGCTGTGTGACGTGCCCGACAGCGCCCTGGCCCTGCTCAAGTGGCTGGCCCTGTGCAGCGACGAGTTCGATGTTGCGACGGTCGAGGCGCTCGCGGAAGAGGCGCAGGTGCCCAGCCTGGAGTGCCTGGACGCCGCATTGGCAGCCGGCGTGCTGATGCCGTCGACCAGCCGCTACCGCTTCCGCCACGATCTGGTGCAACAGGCACTGATCGAGCAGGTTGCGCCACACCGCCGGCTGAAGATGCACCGCAAGATTGCCACCCGCCTGGCCGAACTCGACCGGCCACCAGCCGGTATCGCGCGGCACTGGCTGGAGGCCGGCCACCCGCGCGACGCACAGCCGTGGCTGCTCGCCGCAGCACGGGAGGCCATGCGCCTGGCGGCCTTCAGCGACGCCCTGCGCCACCTGGAGCCGCTGCTGGCGTTCCAACCCACGCAGGCCGAGGCGCTGCGGCTGCGCGCCGAGGCGCTCGACGCCATGGGTGAACCAGCCGCACTGGCGGCCTACCACGCCGCTGCCGACGTGGCGGGCGAACCCGAAAGCGACAACCTGCGGGCCAAGGCCGCGCTGGCGCAGGTCAAGCTGGGTGACCCCAAGGGCGCGCTGCTGGTGCTGGCCGGGCTCAAGCCGACCAGCGTCGAGGGGCGCCTGTGCGAAGCCCTGGCGTACAGCGGCGCGGCAGCACTCGGCACGGGTGACCCTGCTGTCGGAACGGCCAAGGCCGCAGTGGCACGGCAGCTCGCGCTGCAGTCGGGCGACACCACCTCGCTGGTCATCGCCTCCTGGGCACAGGCCGCAGCGGCGCATGCTCGCGGCGACCTGCACCGCAGCGTCAGGGCCGACCTGCAGGAGACCAGCCACGTGCCACATCTGGCGCTGCGGGTGTTCGACGGCCACCTGTGCATCACACAACGCTTCCTGTACGGCGCGAAGCCGTATGCCGAGGTGATTCAGTTCGCGCAGGCCCTGTCCACCGAGGCGCAGCGGCTCGGCGCAGCGCGCGGGCACGCCTTTGGTGTGACACTGCGTGGTGAGGCCGAGTGGCTGAACGGCAACCTTGCCGACGCGCGCGAACACCTGCGCGCGGGCGCCAAGCTGCACCGCGCCATTGGTGGGCCGGTGGGCGAGGCGCTGTCGCTTCAACGCCTGGCCGAAGTGGCGTTGCATGAGGGCCAGCGCGACGAGGCCCGCGCCCTGATCGACGATGCGCTGGACGTGGCGCGCCAGACCGACATCGGTTTTCACCTGCTCGACCGCATCTACGGCACCCGCATCAACCTGCATGCCGACGACCCTGCCGCGGCCCTGTACGTGATGGAGGACGCCAGCGTCTCGGTACGTGGCCCGCTGGAGACCTGTCCGGGCTGTCGCATCACCTTCGCCGTGCCGGCGGCGATTGCAGCTGCCCGCGCCGGCGAGGTCGACCTGGCCGACAAGCACGAGGAACAGTGCGCCTACCTCGCCAACGTGGTGATGCGCCTGCCTGCGTGGTACGCGGCACACGACGAGGTACGCGGGCACATTGCGGCGGCGCGCGGCACACGGACCGATGCGCTGGCGCGTTTTGCCGCCGCAGCCGCGCGCTTTCGCGAAGCTGGCCATCCGATCGACGCCGCACGGTGCGCCGACCTGGCCGGGCAGATCCCGAAGGGCAGTTGACCTGCCCCCGCGCCGCCATGCCCATGGAGGATAGGCAACGCCGCACACGGCGCCATGGTCATGTTCGATCTCAACGCCGGACGCTTGATCACCGGGCAAAGCCTGCTGCCCGGTCGCGGCTGAACGGCGTGTTAATGTGCCTTTTCTCAACAGATGCTCAATCACACCCCCATGGCAGACACCCACTACATCCACAGCTTCAGCAAGGAAGAGCAGGAGCGCCCGACTGCCAGCGCAAGATCGGCGGTGATCCGAACATCGGCATCCGCCTGTGCAATGTGGTGATGGCGGCGGGTCTGGACGTGGCGTGGCTGAACGACGCCTCGTACATGCTGGATCGACGAATGACCGACCCGGACCAACGCGCCACCTACTTCCGCCACTGGCACGCCAATTTTGTCAGCGCCAAGGAGGTGCTGCTGGCTGAAGGCGCGGTCGACTTGGCGCTGATGGCAGAGTTCGAACGCGAGTTCGACCTCCTGCGCGCGGCGGATGACGCGGTTTTTCTGTACTCCAACCGGCAGATCTGTGCACACAAACCCGCCGTCGGCGGCTGAGCACAAAGGCATGGGCTTATTGAACGCTCCCAAATTCATGACGCTGCACTACACGAGCTCCGTACATTCGATTTTGTTATCCAGCCTGAGACGTGGGGCTCTGGTTGGCATGCCGGGGGAACTGCCCGGGCGCCGCTGCTCGTGTCCCCCGCCCTGCGGGCTCCTCCTTTACCTCGCTGCGACGCCCGGCCAGTTCCCCCGGCAGCGTGGGCCCTCGGCG
>JANOTG010000376.1:0-8813 GCA_031416215.1 Betaproteobacteria bacterium | reverse complement strand
GACAACACGCCCCAGGGCCTCAGAGGGGCCCGTCGCGTTGTCCACAACCAAGCCCCGTGGACAACCCTGCCCCTCGGCAGTTCAACGTCCTTCCAATACGGGGAGGTTGCCTGATGAGCACCGCCGGGCCGTTCCCAAGGGGCTCGCACCGCAGCTCGCAGAGCGTAGGTTGCCTGATGACCCCTGACCCGCCATGGGTCACAATTCCTGTATGCGCCAGTTGCCTGCCCATCTGCTGACACCGACGCGTCTGTTGTGGGCGTCAGTGGTGGTTGCGGTGATCACCATTACCTTGAAGACCCTGGCCTGGGTCATCACCGGTTCAGTGGGCCTGCTGTCCGACGCCATGGAGTCCTTCGTGAACCTGGCGAGCGCCATTTTTGCGCTCGCCATGGTCACGATTGCGCAACGACCGGCGGACGCAGAGCATCCTTATGGTCATCACAAAGCCGAGTATTTTTCGTCCGGCTTTGAGGGTGTACTGATCATCGGGGCGGCGGCGGGCATTTTGTGGACCGCGGGGCATCGTCTTTTCGACCCGCAGCCGCTGAGCGCTGTCGGCTGGGGACTCACCCTGTCGGTGATCAGCTCCATCCTCAATGCGGTGCTGGCCAGCGTCATGTTCCGGGCTGCGGCGACGCACCGCTCGATTGCGCTGGAGGCGGACGCAAGACACCTGGTTACCGATGTCTGGACGTCGGTGGGTGTGGTGCTGGGCATCGGTCTGGTCGCCATGACCGGCTGGTTGTGGCTGGACGCGGTGGTCGCCATCGGCGTGGCGCTGAACATCCTGCGCGAAGGTGTACACCTGATCTGGCGCTCTTCTCAGGGTCTGATGGACGAGGCCGTGGAGCCCGATGTGCTGGCGCAAATCCAGTCCACCTTGCTGGAGTTCGACCACCACACGATCCGGTTTGACCATCTGAGCACGCGGCGCTCCGGGCAGCGCCGCTTTGTCGACGTGCACATGCACATGCCCGCCAGTTGGACCCTGGGCCGCGCTGCCGCCTTGCGGACCAGCGTGGAGCAGGCCCTGATGAGCGCTGTGCCGGGCCTGCGTGCCTCGATACAGTTGTTGCCGAGTGACGTGGAGGCCCACTTCAACGACCCGCGGGACCTGATATGAAGGCCGTGCTGCAACGGGTACGGCAAGCCAGTGTGACAGTGGACGGCGAGCAGATTGGCACTATTGGCCAGGGGTTGCTGGTGTTGTTGTGTGCAGAGCGCGGCGACGGCGAGTTGCAGGCGGACAAGATGCTGACCAAGATTCTGCGACTGCGCATCTTCGCTGACGCCGACGACAAAATGAACCGCAGTGTGCAGGATGTGGCTGGTGGGCTGTTGCTGGTGAGCCAGTTCACGCTGGCAGCCGATACGAGCAGCGGCAACCGGCCCGGCTTCAGTTCGGCCGCAGCACCTGTCGATGGTCGGCGTCTGTTCGATTATTTTGTGCTGCAAGCGCGGCTGGCCCATGCCGATGTGCAGACCGGCCGATTCGCGGCGAACATGCAGGTAAGCCTGGTCAACGACGGCCCGGTCACCATTCCACTGCGAATCGATCCCGCGTCCTGAAACGCGCACCGTGGCGGCTCCGGCGGTCTCAGCCCTCTCAGCGGTAGGGGTCGGGCACGCCGAGCCGGGCCAGAATGGCTGTCTCCCGGGTTTCCATTTGGTGTGCCTGCGCCGGGCTGGTCTCATGGTCCCAGCCCTGGGCATGCAGGCTGCCATGGACCAGCAAGTGCATGTAGTGATGCTGCAGGGTCTTGCCCTGCGCCGCGGCCTCCAGAGCCACCACCGGCGCGCACAACACCAGGTCGGCCGACAGCGGAGCGCCGCCGTAGGCGAACGTCAACACGTTGGTGGCGTAGTCCTTGTGCCGGTAATCGCGATTCAGCACCCGGCCCTCGTCCATGTCAACGATGCGCACCGTGATGGCGGCGTCACACTGCAAGGCGTGCCGGATGCAGCGGGTGACACGGTGGCGCACCAGCGCCGCACGGTGCCGACTGGCCTCGTGTGCCAATGCGAACTGCAGCGACAACGACAGCTGGCGCAGCATTATTGGACGCGACTGCGGGATGCTGGCTTGGTGCGCTTGGTCGCGGCCGGTGTCAGAGCTTCGCGTTCGATGGCCCGCGCCGGGCCCTGCATGTCGTAGGCGTCCACGATACGGGCGACCAGCGGATGGCGCACCACATCGGCACTCGTCAGACGACAAATGGCCACGCCCTGGACCCGCCGCAGCACGCGTTCGGCATCGATCAGACCACTGAACTGCGTCGGTGCCAGGTCGATCTGGCTGACATCACCGGTGACGACGGCCTTGGCGCCAAAACCGATACGGGTGAGGAACATCTTCATTTGCTCAGGGGTGGTGTTCTGCGCCTCATCCAGTATCACGAACGCGTTGTTGAGGGTGCGCCCACGCATGAATGCCAGCGGTGCGATCTCGATCGCCTGACGCTCAAACGCCTTTTGCACCTGCTCGAAACCCATCAGCTCGTACAACGCGTCGTATAGCGGTCGCAGGTAGGGATCGATCTTCTGGCTCAGGTCGCCAGGCAGGAATCCCAGGCGTTCGCCCGCTTCCACGGCGGGACGGGTGAGCACGATACGCGCCACGGCACTGCGTTGCAGCGCATCCACCGCGCAGGCCACGGCCAGGTAGGTCTTGCCAGTGCCGGCCGGCCCGATGCCGAAGGTGATGTCGTGGCTGTGGATGCTGGCGAGGTAACTGGCCTGGTTGCTGGTGCGCGCGCGCAGGTCGGCACGACGCGTCAACAAGGCGGAGGCGGCGGCGTTGTCTTGCGTGCCATCGCCCGACAACATCAATTGCACGGTGGCGGCATCGACCGGACGTGCGGCGATTTCATACACCGCCTGCAGCATCTCCATGCCGCGCCGCGCCGCCTCCTTGGTCCCCTCCACCTTGAACTGCTCGTGGCGGTGCGCGATGCGAACCTGCAAGGCGGCTTCGATGCTGCGCAGGTGCTCATCCAGTGGTCCGCAGAGGTGGGCCAGGCGGGCGTTGTTGGGCGGAGAAAACAGGTGTCGCAGGATCAAGCTGATAATTCCAGTGAAGGTGCCGGTTTGGCCCTCCATGATAGGCAAGGATTGGACACGCGATGATCGGCAAGCTCAGCGGGGTATTGGGCGACAAGAATCCGCCGCAGGTGTTGGTGGAGTGTCATGGCGTCGGTTACGAGGTGCAGGTGCCCATGAGCACCTACTACAACCTGCCAGCGCGCGGCGCTGCGGTGTCACTGCTGACGCATTTTGTGGTGCGAGAAGATGCCCAGTTGCTGTACGGTTTTGAGACTCCGGCGGAGCGCGAGGCATTTCGTCAGCTGATTCGCATCTCGGGCGTCGGCCCGCGCACCGCGCTGGCGGTGTTGTCTGGCATGAGCGTGGCGGAATTGGCGCAGGCCGTGACGCTGCAGGAGTCCGGCCGGCTCATCAAGGTGCCAGGTATCGGCAAGAAGACGGCCGAGCGACTGCTGCTCGAACTCAAGGGCAAGCTGGGCGCGGATATTGGCGCTGCCAGCGGTGCTGCCAACAACGACCACGGCGACATCCTGCAGGCCCTGGTGGCGCTGGGCTACAGCGACAAGGAAGCGGGACTGGCGCTCAAGGCCTTGCCGCCGGCGGTGGGAGTCAGTGAAGGCATCAAGCTGGCGCTGAAAGCCCTGTCGCGCGGCTGAGCGGACACACCAGCCTACTGCGCGTCGCGCACGGCGCGGCCGTTGACGGCCTGCAGGGGGCGGGCATTGTTGGGAAACAACTGCCGAAACAGCCGCAGTTGTTCGCGGCTGATGGTCACTGGCTGCTTGAGCACCATCCACAACACACCCTCGGTGCACGGTGGCGTGGTGAGCGAACCGATGAATTGGTAATAACGCTGGTCCCGGGGCAATATCTCGGACATCTCCACCAGTCCGCCCGGCATGCGCACCCGGTCACCGGCGTCCAATGGCATGTAGGTCCAGACCTTGTTGACCATGCTGTTGGCAGCTCCCGGCTCCAGCAATACTGCAATGATCGCGAGTTGTCCTTCGTCATTGCGGTGCACCAGGTGGGCGACCATGGCAAAGCCGCGATCATTGACGCGTTCTTCGCTCGGATGGTGAAAATGGAACTGCAGCAATTTGTAGCTGGAGCCGCGCACCGTGATGCTGTTGTCGCCTGTCACGTCCACCTGTATGGTGTGTCCGGTGTTCACGACACTCGCGTTGCTCGGGCTGTAGTCGAACTGGATTGCTTCGGCCGGCCCACGCAAAGTCGAGGATTCCTCGATCGGGATGGGTGACTGGCGTTTGCCGATGGCGCAGACGTTGAAGTCCGGCTTCAGGCGACCCCAGGCGGCTGGTCCGTTTTCGCCGTCGTAAGCCCAATCCATCTCGTTGCCCGTCTTCGCCGTTGTCGTGCCTGTTGCCGTCCCTCCAGCCAGGCTTGCTGCCTTGGCGCGGATGGTTTGCCGGCTGGCCATCGGGTTGGGGATGGCACCGGGTGCCGAAAGAACCGGCACGGCCGCAGTCTGGTCACGGGTCGAGGTGACCTGCGACAGCGGAGCAGCGGATGGCTTGAGCGGCTTTCCAGACCCGGGCATGGCGATCAGATTCTTGTCCTTGCCGTTGATCGTCAAAGTCAGGCGTTTGGTGCTGCCAGCACCACTTTCCACGGCTTCCTTGACCTGTGCACCCATCTCTTTGGCGGTCACCGGCTTCGCGGCTGCAGCCTGGGCGCCCTGGCTGGTCGGCGTCGGGCGGTCTTGCGCACCAACCATGCCGGGCCGGCCCATGGACGCCAGCAAAAAGACCGTGCTGATGATGGCCGGATGGATCGGTCGGTAAAACATGCGAGGCGTGTGCATGGAGGGATATCGGCACGCCGGCCGGTTTTCTTGAGCCGCGTCAACGGGCGCGCGCTATAGTCAGGCACCATGGTGTTCACCTCCTGACCAGCCTGCCAAAGTGAGCATTCAAACCGACAGTTTTTCCGCTGTACCCCACCGGGTGGTGTCGGCTGCGCCAGTGTCGCCGAACGAGGAGGCTGTTGAGCGGGCGCTGCGTCCGCGGCTGCTCGACGAGTATGTCGGCCAGATGAAAATCCGTGAGCAGCTGGAGATCTTCATCGGAGCGGCGCGCAAACGCGAGGAGGCGCTGGACCATGTGTTGTTGTTTGGCCCACCCGGCCTGGGCAAAACCACGCTGTCGCACATCATCGCCCACGAGCTGGGTGTGAATCTGCGCCAGACCAGTGGCCCGGTGCTGGAAAAGCCGAAGGACCTGGCGGCCCTGCTGACCAACCTGGAAAAAAACGACGTCCTGTTCATCGACGAGATTCATCGCCTGTCGCCGGTGGTGGAAGAAATCCTCTACCCGGCGCTGGAGGACTACAAGATCGACATCATGATCGGCGAAGGTCCGGCGGCGCGTTCCATCAAGCTCGATCTGCAACCTTTTACCCTCGTCGGCGCCACCACACGGGCCGGGATGTTGACCAACCCGTTGCGGGATCGCTTCGGCATCGTTGCGCGGCTGGAGTTCTATTCTCCCGAGGAACTTGCGCGTATCGTGCGGCGCAGTGCCGGGTTGCTCAAGGTACCGATGGATGACAGCGGTGGTTTCGAGATCGCGCGTCGCTCGCGCGGCACACCACGTATTGCCAACCGCCTGTTGCGCCGGGTGCGCGACTATGCCGACGTCAAGGGCAGCGGCGAGATCACGCTGGAAATCGCCAACCTGGCGCTGGCCATGCTCGACGTTGACCCCCAGGGTTTCGACGTCATGGACCGCAAACTGCTGGAGGCCGTGGTGCACCGGTTCGATGGTGGACCGGTGGGCCTGGACAACGTGGCCGCAAGTATTGGTGAAGAACGCGAAACCATCGAAGACGTGATCGAGCCCTATCTGATCCAGCAGGGGTTCTTGCAGCGCACCCCGCGCGGGCGCATCGCCACGCTGGCGGCGTACCGCCACCTGGGGGTAATGCCACCCAAGAACAGCGCAGAGCTGTTCAGTGGTTGAAGCTGTGATTCCAGGTGCGCCCAGCGCCAGGCGCTGGCGCTGGTGGTTGCTGCTGGTCACGGGTGTGGTGCTGGCGGCGCTTGCCGTGGTGTGGTGGACACACCGGCCAACGCGGGTGGATGCGATACCGGTGCGATTCGCCCCGATGGTGCAAACACTGCAGTTTTCTGCCCGTGTCGCTGCGTTGTCGCGTGTTGACATCGGCAGCACCGTGACGGCCCGGGTAACACAGGTATTGGTGCAAGAGGGCAGCGTGGTGCACAAGGATCAGGAACTGGTACGGCTGGAATCCGCCGAGCTGCTCGCGGCATTGGCCCAGGCGCAGGCGGTACAGCAACAGGCGGCGGCGCGGCTGGCCGGGCTGCGCAGCACAGGGCGCGCCGGCGTTGGTGCGCTGCAAACTCAGGCGCAGGCGGCGGTGGACGCGGCAACCGCCGAATATGCCCGCACCGAGCAGTTGGTGGCCCAAGGGTTCCTGAGCCCGGCGCGGCTCGATGAGGCGCGCCGGGTTCGCGACTCGGCGCTGGCGCAGCTCGCGGCGGCGCGCGCGTCGAGCCAGGCGGTGGCCGATACCGGCACCGATATGCAGCAGGCCCAGGCACAACTGCGTTCTGCGACCGCCACCAGCGAGGCGGCGCGTGCCCGGCTGGCGCAAACCAGCCTGCTGGCGCCCGCGCCGGGCAAGGTTCTGGTGCGCCAGGTCGAGCCCGGGCAGATCGTGCAACCCGGACGTTTTTTGCTGGCTCTGGCGCTGGACGGGCCGACACAGATCGTGGCGCAGGTCGACGAACGGTTTTTGCGGCAACTCGCTGTCGGGCAACAAGCGACTGCTGTCGCCGATGCATTCGCCGGCCAGCGCTTCGGGCTTCGTCTGTTGTCGATTGCGCCGCTGGTGGATGCACAACGCGGCGCGGTGGAGGTCAAGTTTGCCCTCGAGCAGGCGGCACCGGCTTTCCTGCGCCAGGACATGAGCTTGTCGCTGGAAGTAGAAACCGCCCGGCGCGAGCGTGCCCTGGCGGTCCCCGTGGCTGCGCTGGCCAGCGGTGTCGACAGCCCTGGCGCGAGCCTGCGCGTGGTGCACGAGGGCCGCGTTGTGGAGCGCGCCGTGCGCCTGGGTCTGCGCACACTGGATGCGGTGGAAGTGGTGGAGGGCCTGGCCGAAGGTGATCTGCTGGTGGTGGACAAGGCGGTACCGGTCGGGCGCCGGGTCCGTGTGACTCTGGTGCCGGCGGCTTTGGGCATGGGCGCCAGGCCAGTCGGCAGCGGTGAAAGTGGCGCCGCTGCACTGACCAACGCGATGGGGCGCTAGCCGTTGCTGATCATGTTTGCGTCCTGGCTTGGTTTCGAGATGCGCGTGGCGGTGCGATTTTTGCGGGAAGGCCGATTGCAGACCCTCTTGATCATGGTGGGTGTTGCGGCTGGGGTGGCTGTCATCGCCTATATCTCGGCCCTGGTGACCGGCTTGCAGGCCAATACCTTCAACAAGACGCTGGGCGGGCAGGCCCATGTCAGCATTCGCGCGCCCGACGATGTGGTGCTGCCGGCGCGCATGCCTGAAGAAGGCGTCATCGCATTGACCGACACGCAGCCGCGTGCCCAGCGCCTGCGCTCCGTGGCCAACTGGCAGGCTTTGCTGCCGCTGCTGCAGGCCATGCCTGCGGTAGCCGCGGTGTCACCGATGGTGTCTGGCAGCGCTCTGGCGGTGCGTGCCCAGGCATCGCAGGCGATTGCCGTGTTGGGTGTGGTGCTGGAGCCCTACGACCAGGTTGTCAAACTGCGCGACAAAGTGATTGACGGCTCGGCGCGGCTGGCGCCCGGCGATGCGGTGATCGGCAGTGAACTGGCGGCCAATCTCGGGTTGCGGGTGGGTGACCGGTTTTCCATCCGCACCGGCGACGTCAACGAGACCGTGCGGGTTACCGCACTGGTGGACCTCGGCGTGCGCGATCTGAATCGGCGCACGGTGATCGTGCCGTTGCGCCTGGCGCAGAGTCTGCTGGCTTTGCCAGGAGGTGCCACCAGCCTGGACCTGGCATTGGTCGATGTCTGGAGCGCCAAGCAGTTTGCCCAGACGTTGCGCACCCGTTATCCGTACCGGGTCGAGAGCTGGCAGGAAACCAATGCCCAGCTGGTATCGGCCCTGAATGCGCAATCGGTCAGCACCGGCTTGATCCGGGCCATTGTGCTGGTGGTGGTCGTGCTGGGCATCGCCAGTGTGCTGGTGGTCTCGGTGGTACAAAAACGACGCGAAATCGGCATTCTGCGAGCCATGGGAGCCACCCGTTCCCAGATGGTGCGGGTGTTCCTGGTACAGGGCGGCATCGTGGGTGCTCTGGGTTCGCTGCTGGGCCTGCTGCTGGCACTGTTGATGATCTGGTTGTTCACCACCTTTGTCCGCGGCTCGGACGGTCGCGCATTGTTCGATATCGTGTTGCCGGTGGCGTTGGCATTGCAGGTGGCCGCGATTGCCACAGCCTGCGGCGTGCTAGCCGCGATTGCACCGGCCCGCCGCGCGGCGGCAATGGACCCGGCGCAGGCGATCAGGATTTAGCATGCGGGAGTGGATTGGCGTGGCCCACTGCGATAAGTGCGCGCAGGCAACTGCTTTCGGCCCATTGCGGTCGATGGCTTGCAGTCGCATTGACATGCTCTGGCGCGCGTCGCAGCAGACTTTCGCAAGGGGGCGGCACTGGCCCGTGGGGACAGCGCGCGGCGCTTCACTGTGGCGGTCTGGCGCTGAACGCGCAGACTGCCTTGTGGTGCTCGGTCTTGCGGCCGCATCGCGGA
>JANOTG010000375.1:0-4812 GCA_031416215.1 Betaproteobacteria bacterium | reverse complement strand
CCCCCCCCCCCCCCCGGCCGTGGGGGGGCCCCCCCCCCCGGGGGGGGTTGTGACGGGGCGGGGGGGGGGGGGGGGGCCCCCGCGGGGGTGGGGGCGCCCCCCCCCCCCCCCCCCCACCACATCAGCCCAGGCGCCGGCCGCGTTGACCACCACAGCCGCACGCAACACGGTCTTGTTACCCAGCGTCAACTCCCAGACCGAGCCGACACGGCGCGCGGCGGTGACTTCAGCCCGGGTTCTCACTTCCCCGCCGTGCCCGCGCAGGCGGCGCAGATAGGCCTGGTGCAGTTGGTGCACGTCGATGTCCATCGCGGCGTCGTCCAGCATGGCAGCCGCCAGTCGCTCCGGGCGCAGGCATGGCACCAGCGCAAGCGCCTCGTCGCGCCGCAATCGGCGCAGTCCTGCGCAGGTCTTGGTCAGGTGCTTGAATTCGTTGTCCAGCTGCGCGTCTTGCCCAGGCGCGGCCAGCACCATCGACCCGCGTGGCGACAATAACGGTCGCTCGCAAAACCCGGCTGGTGGCGCCTGGTAAAAAGCCCGGCTGGCCCGGGTCATGGCACGCACTGCGGTCGGTCCGTAACTCTCCATGAACATGGCGGCGGAGCGCCCGGTAGTGTGATAGCCGGGTTGGGACTCCCGCTCGAGCACGACGACGCTGCGGTGTTGCGCCAGCTCGCTGGCAAGCGACGCGCCGGCAATGCCGGCGCCGATCACGGCAATATCAAAAACCTGGTTGTCAGACATGGGCTGCGGCGGCTCAGTGAAGCCGATCCTCTCAACGGCATCGACGCGTGACTTAAGATCATTGTTCCACACACCAGGTTGACCTTGCACAATGACTTCTTCTCCTACCAGGCCGGGCCTCCAGTTTTTGCACTCCCCCGGCCCCAGCCACGTCCCACTGCAGGTGATGCAGGCCATGGCACGACAACCCATGGACATGGCCGACCCGCGACTGGGTGAATGCATAACAAACATCGAAAATGGTTTGCGATCGCTGCTGCAGACACGCGATGCCCGCGTGTTCGTGTATTCGGCCAACGGGCACGGCGCCTGGGAAGCCGTCATCAGCAACCTGGTGGCGCCCGGGCAGACTGTCCTGATCCCGGGCACCGGGCATTTTTCCGAATCCTGGGCGGTACAGACCGAAGCCATGGGCGGCAGGGTGCTGCGCACACCCTGGGTCGAGGGCATGCCGATCGACGCGGCGGCGGTGGAGCAGCTGCTGCGCGATGACACAGGGCACACCATCGTTGCGCTGTTTGCGGTGCATACCGATACCGCCAGCGGCGTCACCAGCGACATGCTGGCGTTGCGCCGGGCGCTTGATGCCGCAGGCCACCCGGCGTTGCTGGTCGTCGACGTTGTCGCCTCCTTGGGCGCGGCGCCGTTTGCCATGGATGCGACGGGCGTCAACGTGGTCCTGGGTGCATCGCAGAAGGGCCTGATGTGCCCACCCGGCCTGGGCTTTGCCGCCGCCGACGCGCGTGCCATGGCAGTCAGCGAGAAAAATCCGCAACCGCGCTACTACTGGGATTGGCGCCTGCGCGACAGCGAATTTTCTTACCGCAAGTTCTGCGGCACACCGCCACAGACACTTCTGATGGGATTGGAGGCAGCCCTGGAGTTGCTTGCGCAGGAGGGTTTGGCGCAGGCCTTGCAGCGGCACAGCCTGATGGCTGCCATGGTGCACGCTGCAGTGCAACGCTGGGCCGCCGGCGGGGCGCTGGATTTTTTCGCCTTGTTGCCCGAGTGCCGATCCACCTCGGTGACGTCTATCGCGCTCGGCCCGGGCATCGACCCGGAGCTGCTGCGCACGCTGGCGCGTGAGCGTTTCGACGTGGCCATTGCTGGCGGCCTGGGCCCGCTGGGCGGCCGGGTGTTCCGTATCGGACACCTGGGTGACGTCAATGCACCGATGATTCTGGGTTGTCTGGCGGGTGTCGAGGCGGCCTTGCGCGTGCTGCATGTGCCCATCGGGGACGGGGCGCTGGATGCCGCAATCCGACTACTCGCCGGGCAGTCGCCGTCGGCCTCCTGACACTGCAACAAGGAAAAACATGGTATCGAAAAGCACCGCCGGCTTGGCCGCAACAGCGCCAGCGACACGATTTGCCTTCATCCAGGCCAGCTGGCACGCCGACATCGTGCAGAAGGGGCGCGAGGGTTTTTTACAACAGATGGCCGAGCTGGGTGTGGCGGCGCAGCGTATCGACGTCGTCGACGTTCCCGGTGCTTTCGAGTTGCCGTTGCTGGCCAAGACGATGGCGCGCAGTGGGCAATACGCCGCTGTCGTTGCCTGCGCCCTGGTAGTCGACGGCGGCATCTATCGCCATGATTTTGTCGCCAGCACCGTGGTGGGCGCGTTGATGTCGGTACAACTGGAGACCGGCGTGCCGGTGTTGTCGGTGGTGTTGACGCCGCACCACTTTCACTCCAATGCCGAGCACCAGCGGTTTTTCTCCGAGCATTTTGTGATCAAGGGACAGGAAGCGGCCCGTGCCTGTGTACACACAGTGCAGGTACACGCCCGTCTGGCGCCGATGGCGGTTTGATGGACCGACGGGACCTGGTACGCCTTGCAAGCGCCAGCGCCGCCACCCTCTGGCTGGCACGCAGCGGCTGGAGCCAGGCCAGGTTTGCCAGCAATCCGTTTGGCTTGGGCGTCGCCAGTGGTTCGCCCACACACGATTCCGTGGTCTTGTGGACGCGCCTGGTCACCGCGGCCCAGTGGCATGATCCGGCACCGCTGCCGGACCAAACCGTACGCTGGGAGCTTGCGCACGACGAGCAGTTCAAACACATGCTGCGCCACGGTCAGGTTACCGCGCCACGGGAACTGGGATTCAGCGTGCATGCCGAAGTGGATGGCCTGGCACCGGATCGGTGGTATTTTTTTCGATTCATGGTCGCCAATGCGGTGAGTGCCGTCGGGCGAACCCGCACCTTGCCATTGCCGGATGCGGCGGTGGCGCGGCTTCGCCTGGCCTATGCCTCGTGCCAGAAGTGGGAGGACGGTTATTTTGCGGCCTGGCGCCACCTGCGTGACGAGCAGGTGGACATGGTGCTGTTTCTGGGTGACTACATCTATGAGTACCCGGGTACGTCCAGCCGGGTCCGGGTTCCGACTGGCGGCTGGGTAAGGTCGCTGCAGGAGTACCGACAGCGTTACGGTCTGTACCGCAGCGACCCGGATCTGCAGGCCATGCACCAGCAATGCCCTTGGCTGCTGGTGTGGGACGACCATGAGGTGCAAAACGACTATGCCGGCGCCCAGGCTGGCCACAGTGGCGCGAGAGACCCCGCTTCACCGGCTGAATTTGCGCAGCGCCGGGCCTCGGCCTACCAGGCCTTTTACGAACACATGCCGTTTCGCTCGTCGGTGCTGGCGCGCGCCATTGGCGCTACAGGAGTGGATGCCCTGCGCATCTACCAGCGCCTGCAGTTTGGCAGACTGGCATCGCTGCATTTGCTGGATGATCGTCAATACCGCGACCCGCAGGTCTGCACCCGTGACGGCCAGTTGGGAGGTGGCGCCGTCAATCCGGCGCATTGCCCGCCGTGGGATGACGGACGGCGAAGCCTGCTCGGGTTGGCGCAGGAGCGCTGGCTCGACCATTCGTTGGCACGACCTGAGACGGCGCAGAGTTCCTGGAACATCGTCGGGCAGCAAACCGCGTTTGGCAAACGTGATTTCAAGATCGGCCCGGGGGAGAGCCTGTCCAATGATGGTTGGGACGGTTATTCCGCTGCGCGTCGGCGATTGACCGACAGTTTTCAGCGGCACGAGGTACCGAATGTGGTGATGTTGGGCGGCGACGTGCACGCGAACTGGGTAGGTCACCTGAAGGCCGACTACGCCGACCCAAGAAGCAAGAGCATCGGTGTCGAGTTTTGCGGCACCAGCATCACATCGCAGGGGCCTGCTGGTGGTGCCGAACAGACCAAGGATCGCCTGGCGGAGAACCGGCATTTTGTGTTCGCCGAAGGCCAGAAGCGGGGTTATGGTGTTGCGGATTTTTCCGCCGGTCAGCTGAAGACCACACTGCGGGTGGTGGATGATGTGACGCTTCGTGACAGTGGCATCTCGACGCTGGCCGCCTTCGCAGTGCAAAGGGGACAAGCGGTGGTCGAGCGTACCCAGTGAAGCCGACCGTGCGCGGACTGGTTGCCCCTTGCCGCCTGGTCCTGTTGTGCCTGTTGCTGGCTCTTGGTCCGCTGGCCGGCCTGACGCAGACAGCGCCGCTGACCGTCGGCAGCGACGGACGGTATCCGCTGTCTGGCGTATTCAGCTACTTTGAGGACAAGACCGCGTCGCTGACCTTGGAGCAGGTGTTGCAAGCGCCGGTGCAGGCACTGTTCAAACCCATCGGCACCGCTGCCACGACGACCAACTTCGGTGCCACGCGCTCCGCCATCTGGTTGCGCGTTCAGTTGCTGGCGGACGATACTGCGCCAACACACTGGTTGCTGGAAGTCGCGAACCCGGCACTGGACCGGCTGGATGTGTACCAATCGAACCGCAGTGGCGGCTTTGACCACCAGGCGGGCGGCGACTCGCAGCCATTCAGCGACCGCCCGGTTGCGCATCGCAGCCACGTCAAGCCGATCACCCTGCAGCCAGGGCACAGCACGACCCTGTACCTGCGCATCTGGTCGCTTGGCACGGTGTCTGCTCCGACCACGTTGTGGCAGCCGCAGGCCTTGTGGGCCAGTGACCAGCAATCCTATTCGGTGTTCAGCCTGTATTTTGGTCTGCTGGGTGGTCTGTTGTTGTACAACCTGTTGCTGTACCTGTCGGTGCGTGACCGT
>JANOTG010000374.1:0-10163 GCA_031416215.1 Betaproteobacteria bacterium | reverse complement strand
GCCCGCGCAGCAGAAAGGTTCTCAGCCTGTCAGGCCGCTGCCAGCCAGTAGCCGGCGTTGAACGGACTGCTCATTCGCAATGCGAGCGGCGACACATCCAACAACTTGTCGGTGGGCATTTTTTCTCCCGAGTCGAGCGTCACCGTGATGGGGTTCTGCGGATCGCTGCCGGTCAGTTCGACTTTAGCCTCATTCGCCCGTTCTGCTTGGCTGGTGTGTGCAGAACGGGCTACAGAAAAGAATAGAAACATCGGAACGGTATCTTTCGGTCGCCCCAATAGTCGGCGGCATCGCGGAAGATGTCGAGCAACTGCTCGCGCGCCTCTTTGTCGAACTTCGCGTTGGCCGGGATATGCTCCAGCACGGCGATGAAGCCCGGTTGCGGGCCCGATTTGTGCACTGGGTCGGTCATGCTGTCATACAGCGCGTCGAAGTTCTTGCCGACATATGCCGGCAAGGTGAACTGTTGCCCGATCATGTCCAGCACGTCTTGCTTGGACTGCGCGTCGGCCAGATTGGCATACAGAAAATGCTGACCCAGGCGCTGTGCGGCGTCCTGCAGATCCTGCACGCGGAAGGCGCGGATCGACTGGACGATGTTGGCTCTTACACCTCGCAACGGTGTTTCGATTTCTTGACGAAGTGGCATATCCATCCCCGCTTCACTTTCTAAAATAACAAAACTGGCACATCCGACTCATGGCACGATCTTGCGAAAACTCGCGTAGTGATCGGCCGTGTAATAACAAACATCCGGCGTCGCTGGGGCACCCCCGCATACGATGCGTCGCGCCCCACGGTGGCTGACACCGGGCGTCCTGACTGTGTACTCGCGGTAATAACCGCGACTTTTCATCGGTAGCAGCCGTTCCCGGTTGCCGAACACCACCCCGTCCTTGTCATGGGGAAACGGACCCCCGCTCGAAATCAGCGTGTAGGTCTTGGCGCCCTGCGCCGGTAATTCAGCTACCTGGATGGTGGCAGATGCTTCCGGCGCCGGTGGAGCCTTGGCCGCAACCTCACAGGCCAACGAACCCACCATGAGCATTAAGCCAGTAAGTACCAACTTAATGCTGGAAACGCCAGCCATGAAACACCTCGTCAGAACTCGGGTTTACCCGCAAACTCCAAGCGGAGAGTGTCGCTTATCTGCCAAGAAAAAGCAAGTGGTTGCACAAAGTTTGGGCATGACCAATACCCAACACACTTATGTTAGTGTGTAAACACTCGCGTCCGAAGTCTTATCTGACAGCATTTGCATCCGCGACGGTAAGGGCAGTCATATTCACAATTCTGCGTACCGTGGTGCTGGCGGTCAAAATATGCACCGGTTGGGCGGCCCCCAGCAGAACGGGGCCGATGGCGATATTGCCGCCAGCGGCCGTTTTGAGCAGGTTGTAGGCGATATTCGCCGCGTCGATGTTGGGCAATACCAACAGGTTGGCGTCCCCGACCAGGTTGCTGTTGGGCATCAAACTGGTGCGTGCAGCACCGTCCAGCGCAACGTCACCATGCATCTCGCCGTCCACCTCCAGCCACGGCGCCTCGCGGCGTAACAACTCCAGGGTGTGGCGCATCTTCAGTGCGCTGGGCGCGTTGCTGCTGCCAAAGTTTGAGTGTGACAATAAGGCCACCTTCGGCCGGATGCCAAAACGCATCATCTCTTCAGCAGCCATGACCGTGATTTCGGTCAGCTCCTGCGCAGTCGGGTCGTAGTTGACGTGGGTGTCGACCAAAAAAACCTGCCGGTCCGGCAGCAGCAAGCCATTCATGCAGGCGTAGACCGGAACGTCTTGCGGTGTGCTCGGGCTGCCGCCGACACGTTTGCCGATGACCTGGTCGATGTAGACGAGATGCATCGCGGTGGTGCCCCAGGTGCCGCAAATCATGCCGTCGACATCACCTTTGTGCAACAACATCGCGCCAATCAGGGTCAGACGCCGGCGCATCTCGATTTTGGCCATCTGCACCGTGGTGCCCTGGCGTTCGGTCATGCGATGGTAGGTTTGCCAGAAGTCGCGATAACGTTTGTCATGCTCCACGTTCACCACGTCGTAGTCCAGTTCTTCGCGCAGACGCAGGCCGAACTTTTCCACCCGTTGCGCAATCACCTTGGGCCGGCCGATCAGGGTCGGTCGCGCCAGCCCCTCATCGACCACGATCTGACAGGCGCGCAGTACCCGCTCCTCCTCGCCCTCGCAATAGGCGACGCGCTTGCGCGCGGCTGATTTTGCAGCCGCGAATATGGGACGCATGGTGGTGCCAGAAGCGTAGACAAAACTCTGCAGGCGCTCGCGATAGGCGGCCATGTCATGTATGGGTCGCAGCGCTACCCCGCTGTCTGCGGCAGCCTGCGCCACAGCGGGCGCGATCTTCATCATCAAGCGCGGATCAAACGGCTTGGGAATCAGGTATTCGGGCCCGAATGCCAACTGTTGGCCAGCGTACGCGGCTGCCACCACTTCGCTTTGTTCCGCTTGCGCCAGCTCGGCTATCGCGTGCACCGCAGCGATTTCCATCTCCAGCGTGATGGTGGATGCGCCCGCGTCCAGCGCGCCGCGAAAAATGTAGGGGAAACACAATACGTTGTTGACCTGATTCGGGTAGTCCGTGCGTCCGGTCGCCATGATGGCATCGTCACGCACTGCCCGCACCTCTTCGGGCAGGATCTCCGGCGTCGGATTGGCCAGCGCAAATATCAGCGGTCGCGCGGCCATCGTACGCACCATGTCGGGCTTGAGTACACCGCCGGCCGACAGGCCCAGGAAGATGTCTGCGCCCACAATCACCTCGCGCAGCGTGCGCGCCTCGGTGCGCTGCGAAAACACGATCTTGTCGTCGTCCATCAATTCGGTACGGCCCTCAAACACCACACCGGCCAGGTCAGTGACGAAGATGTTCTCGCGCGGAATGCCAAGCTTCATCAGCAAGCCCAGGCACGCCAACGCTGCAGCGCCGGCGCCAGAGGTCACGAGCTTCACATGTTTCAGGTCTTTACCCACTACCTTGAGGCCGTTGAGCAGTGCCGCGCCGACCACAATGGCGGTGCCGTGCTGGTCGTCGTGAAAGACCGGGATCTTCATGCGCTCGCGCAACTTGCGCTCCACATAAAAGCAGTCTGGCGCCTTGATGTCTTCCAGGTTGATGCCGCCAAACGTGGGCTCGAGCGACGCAATGATGTCCACCAGTTTGTCGAGATCGTGTTTCTCATCGATCTCGATGTCAAACACATCGATGCCGGCGAATTTCTTGAACAGGACGCCCTTGCCCTCCATCACCGGTTTCGCCGCCAGCGGGCCGATATCACCCAGGCCGAGCACCGCCGTGCCGTTGGTGATGACGGCTACCAGGTTGCCGCGGCTGGTGTATTTGAAGGCGTTGTTCGGGTCTTTGACAATCTCTTCACACGGTGCGGCAACACCGGGCGAATAGGCGAGGGCCAGGTCGTGCTGGTTCACCAACTGTTTGGTGGCGGCAACGGCGATCTTGCCGGGAGTGGGAAATTCGTGGTATTCCAGCGCGGCGCGGCGTAACTCCGCACGTTTATCGGGCGCATTGACGATGTCATCAGGCATGGGTGTTCTCCTGCAGCGGTGTTCCGTCGTGCCCTGCATGCCGACTGGTCACTTGGGTTTGGGGTGCCGAATTGTAGGCGTGCCATCCCGCCATAAGCGGTTGACGGAACGCTACCGCGTCGTCTTTCAAAAACCGCGCGGCGGCAGGTGTGCCGGGCGTTGCAGCCAGTTCCGTGGCGAGTAACGGGCGCAACCATCGGTGGCATGCAGGGTATAGGCATGACGCGACAACGCCGACCGGTTTGGCGCGCTGTAGTGCGGCAACAAACCATGGAACACCACCAGGGTGCCGGCGGCAACGGGCAACGCCACAGCCGAACGCTGGTCGGGCCAGGCTGTCGAATCGAGTCGCTCCATGCTCACCTGCTCGCCAGCGCGGACAAACCGCTCGCGCAGCGGCCCGCGGTGGCCACCCGGCTCCACCCACAGGCAACCGTTGTCCAGCGTGGCGTCTTCGAGTGCAAACCAGAATGTGGTGACGCTGATGGGCGTGGTGTCGAAAAAAGTGGCGTCCTGGTGCCAACGCACCTCGCCCCCGATCCCGGGTTGTTTGAAGATGACCATCGACTGCCACAATTGCGGCGCCGCCAGACCGAGTTCGTCCGCCAGTGCAGCCAGTGCTGCGCCGCGCGAAAAGTGGTCGAATATCGGGTCCAGATCATGCAGCGCGTGGCCGATCTTGTTGATCGACAACGCCTTGGCCTGTTTCAGCTGGCCATCGGCGTCGAATGCGTCTTCCTCGAAGAAGCAGCGGATCTGGTCCCCTGATTGCAGGAAGTAGTCGTCCGCCGAGCGCGCTTGCTCATTGGTGGTGAACACCGAGCGGCGCGGGCCCGGATTAAAGGCCTCCACGATGTCGGCCGCACGGTCTCGAACGGCAGCAATCTGCGCCGCGTTTTTGAAACCGGGCAGCACCAGGTACCCATCACGTTCGTACTGTGCCCTCAATGGGGTGTGCGGCATGCCGCTAACCCTGCATCAAGGCTTCGATGTCGTCCGGATCGACCGGCACACCACGGCTGATCAGTTCGCAGCCATCGACATTGACGATGGCGTCGTCCTCGATCCGGATGCCGATGTTGTGGAACGGTTCTGGCACACCAGGCGCCGGGCGCACGTAGATGCCGGGCTCGATGGTCAGCACCATGCCAGGCCGCAACACCCGTGCCGGGCGCTGGACGATGGTCTCACCGGTCACGGCATCGGTGCGCGTGTTGCCCTGCCCCAGCTCGGACGGCTCAAGGTAGCCACCACAGTCGTGCACGTCCATGCCCAGCCAATGCCCAGTGCGGTGCATGTAGAACTGGAAATAGCTGCGCTTCTCGATCACATCGTCCAGCGTACCGACGGTGTTGCGATCCAGCAGGCCGAGGTCCAGCATGCCTTGCGCCAGCACCTTCACACTGGCCTCGTGCGGGTCGGTAAAACGTGCGCCGGGTTTTGTCACCTGCACCGCCGCCTGCTGGCTCGCCAGCACCAGCTCGTACAGCGTGCGTTGCGGCCCGGTGAAGCGGCCGTTGGCCGGAAACGTGCGCGTGATGTCGCTGGCGTAACCGTCGAGTTCGCAGCCGGCGTCGATCAACACCAGCTCACCGCTGCGCACCGGAGCCGTGTCGGCGCGGTAATGCAGGACGCAGGCATTGGCGCCAGCAGCGACGATGGAGCCATAGGCCGGGTACTGAGAGCCGTGCTGGCGAAACTCGTGCAACAACTCCGCATCGAGGTGGAATTCGCGCACCTCCTGGTTCTGTCGCAGCATGCGCGCCGAGGTCTGCATGGCACGCACATGGGCGCCGGCGCTGATCTGCGCCGCACGGCGCATCGTGGCCTGCTCGTGTGCGTCCTTGACAAGTCGCATCTCGTCCAGCACGCCGCACAGGTCACGCTGCTGCCCCGGGCACAGGGCGCCCATGCGCAGGCGCGCACGCAGGCTGCCCAGCCAGCCGTCCACCCGGGACTCCAGTCCCTTGTGGATGCCAAACGGGTACCACACCACGTCGCGGCCGTCGAGCAGTTGTGGCAGGCGGGTGTCGAGCTCGGTGACCGAATAGGCGCTGTCGACGCCGAGCCGGGCCGGCGCGTCCGCTGGGCCCACGCGGTAACCATCCCAGATCTCGCGCTCCATGTCCCGCGGTTGGCAAAACAGCGTGGTGTGGCCCGTGTCGGAAATCACCAGCCAGGCTTTGGGCTCGGCAAAACCACTCAGGTAATGAAAGTAACTGTCATGGCGGAACTGGAAGTCGCTGTCTCGGTTGCGCTGTTGTTCAGGCGCCGTCGGCACGATGGCCACCGCGTTGGGCCCGATGTGCGCGGCCATGGTTGCGCGGCGCGCGGCGTAGACAGGAGGGTTCATAACAACGAATGACTCAGGTGGGTGGTGGGGCAAACATCAGGTTGGCTCTGCCAGCCGCTGCGGTGTACCCACATCGGCCCACACTCCAGTGTATATCCCGGCGCTCACCCTGCCATCACCCGGCCATCCGCCATGGCGGCGCGCAGGATCGGAGCCAGTTTGGCCGCCCTTCCCTGCGGGTTGCCGGCGGCGATGTCGCAGTAAGGGGGCGCGAACAGGGCCTGGCGGTACAGGCCGATGGCAGAAAAGGTGTACTGCTCGGCGGCCTGCGCGAGCGCCAGACGGACCCGCGGCTCTTCCCCACTCATCTGTGTTCCCAGGCCAAAATCCCCTTGGGGATGGAGGGGCGGATTGGGCACCAGCCAGAGGTGTGCCAATTTGCCGCTGGCGGCGAACCGCTCGGCGGCAGCCAGGGAAAACACGAAGTCCGGTACAAATATGTCACCGGCCAGCGCCCAGAACGGGTCGGCCAGATATGGCAGCGCCCGGGCGATCCCGCCGGCCGTCTCCAGCGCATGGCCGAAGTCCCGGCCCTCGTTCGAATACTGTAGTTGCACTGGTTGCCGCGCATCTGGAAAGGGCGCCTGGCCAGCCGGGGCCGGGTCGGGGGCAACATACTGGTTGCCGAAGCGCGCCCTGATCTGTTCACCCAGCCAGTCGGTGTTGATGACCACCCGACCTACACCGCCGCGGGCCAGGGCCTGCAACTGCCAAAGCAGCAACTCCTGGTGTGCGATGCGCAGCAGCGGCTTGGGCACGGCGTCGGTCAGCGGGCGCATGCGTTCGCCGCGCCCGGCCGCCAGCACCATGGCCTGGGCCAGTTTCACATCCGCCACCGCAGGCCCGGCCCAAGCACAGCCGCAGAGCGGCGACGACTGGCTGCCCGGTAGCACCGGCCGAATGGCCGCAGAGGCCAACTGGTTCTCGTCAAGCTTGGCAGGTCGGCCGCGCCCGGGCACCGCACGAAGCGCATCGATCCCACCCTCATCGAGCAGCGCCTTTCATGTGTACACGGGTTGGCGTGCCATACCCACTGCCAGCGCAACTTTGGCGCGGCCCTTGCCCTGTGCAGCATCCGTCCGGCACGCAACCGCTTCCTTGTTGCTTTCGCTGAACCTCTTTTGCACCATGCCAATATTCTCCAGCAATGACCCTGGCGACATAACGCATGAGATGCGAATAAGTCGTCGTGTTTGTTGAGAGCGTCAATTGGTGCGCCATCTGCGAATCCACCTTTCGTTTCAACAACTTACCAGCGCGAAGCCAGGCAACTTTCAGCGGCGTGCAAATAGTACCGACGAGGTGATGAGCGATCCGGCGATCAATCGCGCTGCCAGGCGGTATGAGACGGATGATGGGGTGGAGACGAAAAAAGGCACCCTTCTGGGTGCCTTTCAGGTGCCGCCGGTTGACTGACCCTGCAGCGACTTGGACCAGCAGTACCTGGGGCTAGCCGGTGACCAGTTTACGACGACGCACCGCCATCATGCCTGCCAGCGCTGCGCCCATCAAGGCAAGGGAACCTGGCTCGGGAATCTTGGGAGTATTCACGCCGTTTGATTGCGCGACGATACCGGTCAACTTGAAATAGTCCAATGTGGTGCCCGAGTTGGCGCCCAAGGCGGTTCCACCAAAATTGGTGTTGTAGGCGCTGATGAGCCAGTAGCTTGAGGCGGTGGGTGACAGATTGGTATTCGCTGTGCCGATGGTCCCGCCGGCAGTGCTACCGTTTGAAAGCCCCACATCGCTATAGTTGTTTACCAGCGTCCAGCCAGCAGTAGCCATGCCGTCCGTGGCTGCGCCGACGACCTTGCCAGCAACCGCGGCAGGGCCGGTCCAACGAAAAATCGAGATATCCGAGTCGAACCCTAGGCTGCCGTCAGCACCGTTATACAAGATCGACACCTGCTGCAATGTGACCTGTTGGGAGAAAGTCAGCCGGATCGCATCGGTGCCGACATTGTTGTCTACGGCGCTTGGTAGGCCAGTCGCTGCTTCGCTTCCACTGACAACGCCCATACCCTCTCCTGCAGTCTGACGCAAAGATGCGGCAGCAAACGTTGCGCCGGCAGCAGTATTTGGCGCGGTTGAGAAGGCGTCAACCGTCATGTTGACTGAGTAATTGGTGCCCAACCCGTTGTTGACGCCCACGCCACAATTCGAACTATTGGGAGTCAGGGTGCCTGGATTCGTGCAGCTAAGCCCAGCAGGGGTGGCAGATGCCGTGCCCATGTCACTCCAGGTGGACGCCGCAAAAGACGGCAGCGCAGTCAGCACCAGTGCGCAGCCGACCAATATGCCTGCGACTGTTGGGGAATGTGGGCGGGTGCTTTTCATGGTGGAATCCTCTTCAACCAGTCTCGTCGGTGAAACCAGTGGCTTAACGGGGTATCGGTTGGTTCTGTACAAGCGAGAACTGTGCCATCGCAAGCATTTCCTTGCAGATCAATGACTTACGGAAGGCAGGTGGTACGGCGTCGAGCTCGATGTAAACAAAACCGACAGGGGCAGATGGGGCTTTGCAGCGAGCACGGGCTCACTTCAGGGTTTTCAGCAACTGTTGCGCGTCTGCAACATCTTCGAACTGACGCCCACCCTTGATGGCCGCCTCCAATTCTTCCCGTGCCTCGTTGGTGCGTCCGGTTTTTGACAACACCACGGCCAGATGGTAACGAATCTCGGGGTTCAGCGGGTCGCGCAGGCGGGCATCGCGCAGCATGGTCAGGGCGCGGTCGGTCTGGCCGTTTTGAAACAGGATCCAGCCCAGGGTGTCGATGGCGTTGGCGTTGGACGGGCGCTTTGCGACCGCCTGCTCGGCCAGCTTGATGGCCGCCGGGTCTTTTTGGCGTAGCAGCACATTGGCCAGGTTGTTCAGCACGTCGGCATCGTCGGGCGCCACCTTGACCACGAATTCATAGTTGCTGCGCGCCGCCGCCAGGTTGCCGGCGCGGGCATAGGCGTCGCCGACTGCCTTGCGCACCGCAATGTCCTGTGGGTGGGATTTGATCCACGCTTCGCCCAGTTGCAAGGCCGCCTTGCCGCCCTCCTGCGTGGCCAGGGCGCGAAACAGCCGCAGCAGGGTGTCGCCGGACGGCTCCACCTGGTGCGCGCGCCGGTAGTTGTCGACGGCCGGCCCGCTCTGGCCACGGGAGCGCGCAATGTCGCCCAGCAGGCTGTAACCGATGGCGCGTTGCGGGTGCTTGGCGACGATGTCGCGGGCGCGTTTCTCGGCCTTCACCGGGTCGTTCTTGCGCAGCTCCACATCGGTCATCAGGGCCATGGCCGGCAAGAAGTCCGGCTGTCCGGACAAGGCCTTGTCCAGACTGTAGGCGGCGCCGTCCGGGTTGTTGGCGCGCAGCTGCAGCAGGGCCAGCTCCACCTGGGACGGCGCGTTGTAGTCGGCAAAGCGGGTGGCGCCGGAAAGTGTGGCTTTGGCGCCCACGGTGTCGCCGATCGCCAACTGGGCGCGGCCGTAGGCCATCAACACCTGCAGGTCTTCCGGTGCCTTGGCGTTCAGCCGTCTTGCTGCCTGCAAGGCCAGGTCGGGCTGGCCGTTGCGCAAGAAGAATTCGAGCAGCGCAAAGCCCCAGCGCAGCTCCTTGGGTGTCGACAGGTCGTTGGCTTTTTCCAGCCAGCGCTGGGCATCGGCAATGAGACCCTTGCGCTCCGACACCACTGCCATCTCGTGCATTGCCTCGGCGTTCTTGTCGTTGGCCTTGAGGACATTGGCCAAGCGGACTGCGGCCGCGTCGTAGGCCTTGGTGGCGATATCCAGCCGCGCCACGTTGATCTGGGCGCTGGTCAGGCTGTTGTCGATCTTCAAGGCGCGCTCGAAGGCAGTGCGCGCTGCCGCCCCCTCACCCGCCTGGCCGCGCGCCATGCCCAGCAGGTTGAAGTAGCCGGCGTTGAGCGGGAACTGCTTGACCAGGTTCTCCGCCACACTGATGGCCTTGGCAGCCTGGCCAGAGCGCATGTACAGGCCGAACAGCGTCAGCCCGGCTTGTGTCTGACCCGGGTTCTTGCGAAACACCGAGTCGAGTTCGCTCACACCATCCGCGGCTTGGCCGCCGCGGATCAGGCTCATGCCCAGTACGGTGCGCATCTCGGGTGTCTCGCGCCCCTTCAACGCCTCCTGCATCAGGGCCGTGGCCTTGGCATGGCGCCCGAGGGTCATGTAGGCCGAGGCCAGCAGGGTCATGGCCTGGGCATCTCCGGGCTGACCTTTCAGGTAGGCT
>JANOTG010000373.1:0-1890 GCA_031416215.1 Betaproteobacteria bacterium | reverse complement strand
GGTCGCAAGATCAACGTGCTGGCCGAGGACAACAAGTTCAATGCGGCCCAGGACAAGATCATTTACGAGAAGTTTGTGAGCCAGACTCCGGTGCTGGGCATCTCGGGCATGGGCAGTTCGGGTGGCCAGGTAGCACTGGCCCCGACCATCCGCGCGGGCAAGGTGCCGGTGCTCGGCACCTACACGCCCACCAAGGCGCTGATCGAGCCTGCATCCCCGCTCACCTACCACGGCATGTGCGCGTACAAGCCGATGGCCCAGACCAGTGTCGGTTATTTCGTCGACACGCTCAAGCTCAAGGCACCCAAGGTGGTCACGGTGGCGATCGAGAGCGCCGGCGGCAAGGAGTACCACGACTTTGTCGCAGAAGCGATTGCCAAGTTCGGCGGCACCGCAACACCGGTCACGATGAAGGTCACGGCGGTGGACGTCACGCCGCAGGCACTCGAGATCATGAACCTCAAGCCCGACTTCATCACCATCTATGGTGTGCCCAACACCGCCATCCTGACCATGAAAGCGCTGGCGCAGTACGGCGTGAAGATTCCGGCGGTGGGGATCACCTATCTGGCGACGCCGCAGATCTACGCCGCCATGGGCCCCGCCGCGGGCGCCAACTACTTTGTGGCGACCTGCCTTTCGCCCGGCAGCTCTGACGACAGTGCTGGCAACAAGGAACTCAGCGCCTTTGCCGACAAGGTCGGTCGCGGCGCGCTGAAGGAAGACATCAACTATGCCGCCGGCTGGATCGTGGCCGACATGGTGCGCGACCGCATCACCGCGCTCGGTCCCAACGTGACCCGCGCGCGACTGGTGGAAGCCATGGCCAAGGGCTTCGTCGCAGAAAACGGTGGAGTGTCCGCCCCGATCACCTACACGGCGACGGACCACGACGGTCCGAAGGTGCACAAGTTCGTCGGCTTTGACTACGCCACCAACAAGATGAAGGGTGTCGGCAGCTTCAAGGATTACGAGTAGTAAATCAAGTAAAATTTGACAAAAGAACAACCAGTAGTCATCATGCACGCACAAGTTCTCTTCTGCGGCCTCGCTGTCGTCAGCAACTACGGGCTGGTGGCCCTGGGTTTTGCCGTTGTCTTCAAGGCAACGGATGTCTTCAACTTTGCGCAGGGTATGTTCGTGGTGTGTGGGGCGTTTTTCGCCGTCACCGCCGTGTCCATCCTGAAGCTTCCGTTCGGTGTGGCGGTGTTGTTCATCATCGGGGCGGCGGCCCTGCTGGGTGTGGTCATCCACATCCTGCTGATCCAGCCGCTCTCGGGGCGCCCGATGCTGTCGGTGATCATGCTCACGATCGCGCTGTCCATCGTCATGCGCGCGATGATCGAGATGTTCTACGGCTCGCAAGGCCGCCCGCTTAACACGCCGCTGCCCAGTGGTGTGTTCGTGGTTGGCAACCTGAGAATTTCGCAGCTGCACTTGACTGCCATGGTGGTCAGCTGGGTTTGTATGGCCGGGTTCGGGGCTTTCTTCAAGTTCACGCCCATTGGCCTGCTGATGCGGGCCACGGCCGACGGTCACGAAGCGGCGGTGGTCTGCGGCGTGAACGTCAACGTCATGAACCGCCTGGCCTGGGCCATCGGCAGCGTGCTGGCTGCCATCGGTGGGGTGTTTCTGGGGCAATTGCAGATCGTCTCGACCGAACTGGAGAGCATCGGCCTGCTGGCATTGCCCGCAGTGGTGATAGGTGGCCTTCAGAGTATTCCCGGTGCCATCGTCGGGGGCATCCTGGTTGGTGTGATCGAGCAACTGGCCGCCACCTACATTTCGCCCAAGTCCAGCGACATCGTGATCTACGGCCTGCTGCTGCTGATCCTGATGGTCCGGCCGTGGGGACTGTTCGGCCAAAAAGAGCTGGGTCGCGTCTGACAC
>JANOTG010000372.1:0-3000 GCA_031416215.1 Betaproteobacteria bacterium | reverse complement strand
GGCGCCAGCGTGCCTTCGACCGCGCAGGAGGCCTGTACTGCCACACCCGGATTGCCGTGGGTGAAGGCCATTACCGCGCGTGTGTCCTGCTGCATGGCCACGACCGCCGTCGCAATGGGCAGCTGTTCCAGTGCGCGGTCTCCCAGCATCTGGTTGACCAGGTCGACGATGCCAGCCGCGCTCACCCGGGTGTTTCCAGCGCCACCGAGGCTCGGGCGCGCGACGGACGTGATGCTGAAGTCCATCGCCAGTCGTTCCAGTTCACCAACAGCCATGCCGCCGGCATACAAACATCCGATGAGCGAGCCTATGGATGCACCCACAACGAGGTCTGGGCGCAGGCCGATCTCATGCAAGGCCTTGAGCACGCCCACATGGGCAAAGCCGCGTGGCCCGCCGGAGCTGAGCACCCAGGCCGTGCGCACCGGCCGCCCCAGTGCGAGTGCAGCGGGCGCGTCGCTTCCAGCATGGTCATGGTCCTGCACCCAGCCGCAGCCGCCCAGGGCCAGTGACGGGGCGGCGAAAGCGAGGAACTGGCGACGTTGCATGGGCGAGCCAGGGTGTGTGGTGGTCAAGGCACCGACATTGCAACAGGCACGGCTCAGGGGGCCAGGCTGATGTCGCCAACATAGGCCAGGCTGTCGCCGGCCGAATTGTCGGTGTCGGCACCCACGGCGATTGCCAGCAAAGGCGGAACCGTGGCGGATTCGTGACCGAAAGCGCGCAGGAAGTCTGCTGCCAGGTTGCGTTCCAAGTGGACCCATACCCCGGGGCGTGCCGGGCCGCTGCTCAGCACGATATAACGCACTCTGGAGGTATAGGCATTGGCCAGGGTGCTGCCCACAGGGAGTGCCCGGTCCCAGACATAACACAGCGTGGCGGCGGGCAGATGCTCGCCGCTGATCGCGCGCGCAAAGATCAGTCGCGTGCGCTCGCCCAGAGCCAGGCCGTCCAGCGGCAAGTCGAACAGGGCGCACACCTTGACAGGAGTGTCGTCGCCTTCTTTGCTTGTCAGATCACTGCGCTCCAGGCCGCGTTCCAGCCGCCAGTCCCAGCGCAGCAGGAGTTGCGGCGAGGGCGCCAGATGCGGCGTGTCAAACACCAAATTGCCGTACGAAGCCTGCGCCCGCAGCCGCAATACCGCAGTGCCGGCTGGTACCACGACATCGATCTGCGTCAATGGCTTTGTTTGCTTGGGCAAACCCGCCAGGCGCCACGGCTTCGCAACGGGGCCGGGCGCCATGGTCGAGAACGCCGGCGGGGAGTGCAGGCTGCCGGTCGGAAGCGTGCTGCCCGGGGTTTCAGCCTGTGCGAACACGGTCAGCGTCGCAGCGGCCAACGTGGCGATAACACGGGTCAGGTGCGTCAGCGTGCGAAGTGCCATGGCCGGTGCAAGCAGTCGCCGCTGCAGCGTCATTCGTAACCCACACCCTGGGTGTTGACATACAGGGCGTAGAGGGAAGTGCTGGCTGCCATGAACAGCCGGTTGCGGTGCACGCCGCCAAAACACAGATTGGCGCAGCGTTCCGGCAGGTCGACGCGTCCTATGAGTTTGCCGCTGGGGTTGAATACATGCACGCCATCGAGCCCGGCGGCGCCCATGCCCCAGCCGCACCACAGGTTGCCATCGACATCGAGGCGAAACCCGTCCGGGTTGCCTGGCCCGGCGTCGATGAACGGACGCTGGTTGGCCAGCGTGCGGCCGTCGACCACGTCAAACGCCACGATGCGTCGAGGCACGGCGCGTGATTCGACCACGTACAGGATCGACTCGTCCGGCGAAAACGCCAGGCCATTGGGGAAATTGATGCCGGCGGCTGCCAGGCTGATGCTGCCATCGGCGTCGATGCGGTACAGATTGGTCGGCAACTCCGGCGCGGCACTTTCACCCTCGTAGTAGCTGAGAATGCCAAAACTGGGGTCGGTGAACCAGATCGAGTCATCGGATTTGACGACGATGTCGTTGGGCGAGTTCAGCCGTTTTCCCTCAAACGACTCGGCCAGCACGGTGATGCGGCCGTCGTGTTCCGTCCGGGTCACGCGCCGCGTCAGGTGCTCACAGGTCAGGATGCGCCCCTGGCGGTCACGGGTGTTGCCGTTGGCGTTGTGGGACGGGCTGCGAAATGCGCTCACCTGTCCCGTGCTCTCGTCCCACCGGTACATGCAATTGGCCGGAACATCGCTCCATACCAGTGCACGGGTGTCGCCCAGCCATACCGGCCCCTCCGACCAGCGCATGCCAGTGGCGAGGCGCTCGACCTTCGCCAGCACCAGGCGGTAACGCTCGAAACTCGGATCGACGATGACGACCGAGGGGTCGGGATAACGCGGACTGGGTTGCCAATCGGACATATTTTTTTCTCCTGGACCGGATATTTTGCCGGTACGCCGGATTCTCGGCGAAACGCTGCCCATGCTGGCCTAAAACCCTCGAACCGTGCGGCCCGGGAAGGGCCGTAGCAAAATAGTGGCTTGCACGTCAATACCGAATCCATGGCTCTGGCAGAAGCAAACGACATCCGCCACTGGCTCGAACAGCACGGCCTGGGCAAGTACGCCAACGAGTTCATCAGCCAGGACGTCACGCTGGACCTGCTTCCTGACTTGTCCGATGCCGACCTGAAGGAGCTCGGCATGGTCTCGCTGGGGGACCGCAAGCGCCTGTTGCGGGCGGTGCTGAGTTCCGATGCCGTGGTATCGGGCGGGCAGGCGGCTCGCCCGCCCGCCGCGCCCAGGCAGCCCGACAACCCTGAAGCGGGTGGCGGCAACCCCGGCGTCATCACCGACAAACTGGTTGACGCGTCCGCCATGGCGCTCCACCACCTCGATCGCCGCATGTTTGACCCGCGCCATGATGGCCTCCACCTCCTCGGGGTCGAAGGCCTCGTTCAGCGCCGTATAACCCGTCAGGTCGGAAAACACGACCGTGGCATGGCGTCGCTCGCCCTCGTCGGTGGACACGACAGAAGCGCCGCCACCCGCTGCAGGGTTGCCAGGCTG
>JANOTG010000371.1:0-5853 GCA_031416215.1 Betaproteobacteria bacterium | reverse complement strand
ATGGATATTACTTCCTGACCGACCGCCTCAAGCGCATGATCAATGCGTCCGGCTTCAAGGTCTGGCCAGCCGAGGTGGAAACCCTGATGTTCCGTCACCCCGCAATCCAAGAGGCCTGCATCATTTCCTCGAAGGACCCCTACCGCGGTGAAACGGTGAAGGCGGTTGTGGTGTTGCGGCCCAGCCACCTGGGCCAGGTCAGCGAGCAGGACATCATCTCCTGGTGCCACGACAACATGGCGGTCTACAAGGCACCGCGTATCGTGCAGTTCGTCGATGCATTGCCCAAAAGCGGCAGCGGAAAAGTCATGTGGCGGCTGTTGCAGGAGGCCGGGTAAACATCGGTAATTTGATGGAGATCACGTAACCCTGCTGTTGTCATGGTTCGCGCGTGGGTGTAACGTTTATAAGCAGTCATTCTGTGTCTCTCTCGTAACCGGAGTAGTCGACATGAAACCGATCTGGAGCACCCCCCTGACATGGCTCTTGGTTGTTGTGCTGGCGATTCTGCTGGCGTTGGCAACACCACGTGGCGTTGGTACGCTGGGACACCTGCCACCGACCGTCGGAAAATCACTCGCTGCCAAAGTGGTGCCAGCCGACGAGCCTTATCAGCCGATTGTGGCCTTGGTGAGTTTTCAGAGGCAACATCGCGAACAGGTCGACAGCTGGGTGGCCGGGTTGGCGCTGCGCCAGAACAAGGCGATACCCTGGGTTCGCATGCCGGTCATCAACGACCCTGGCGACGAGACACAGCGCCAGGCGATACAACAACGGATCCATGCCAGGTACCAGGTCGACCAGGAACTCGCCCGATTGATGCCGGTGTTCACCGATCGGCCAGCCTTCATGCAGGCCACCGGGGTGCCGTCCACCGAACATGCGGTGGTGATGGTCCTCAGCCGCAATGGCGCTGTGTTGGCCCGTGTCGTGGGCAGCTACGATGAAGACAAGGCGCGCACCGTGCGCGATGCGCTGGGCCTGGAAGACCTCTGATCAGATATAACCCACCACCGGCCGCGTATGGCGCAGGTGCAGGGACAGGCCCAGCGCCGCCAGATGGTTGGCATTGCGACCGAGAATGTGGTGCGCCGCAGGCAGGAAAACCTGCTCTTCAAACTGCGCGTGGGCACTATAGTCACTGACCAGCCGTTCCACCGCAGCCGTATCCAGAACGGCGTCGCGCCCTTTGGCTGCATGGCGCAAGGCCGGCTTGAGCAGAGCCCACTGTGATTCCAGTTCCCGATGCTCCGCGGTCAGGCGCTCCACCAAGGTGGCGATGCGAGCGCGTTCGTCACCGCTGCAGGCGCTGTCCAGCACCGCAGAAAACAGCGCACGCTCCTCGGCGCCATGGTGCTCGCGCACCACCGCCTCAAAGAATTCCAGTGTCTCGGCCGCGATGTGCCGTGCGCGGCGGGCCGTCTCCAGCATGGCAGGCAAAGTGCCGAGCGTCGCCAGTTGCGCCACGATGCCAACATGGCATTGCGAAAAATCGTCCAATGGCGACCCGTCCGGTGGCGGCTGGGGTGTGACTGTCTGGGCGTTCATGGGCGACTCCGTGAAATTTGTGTGACGCAAGCCATTGTTGGTTGCCGCCGCGGGCGCGACGTTGACGCGCGTCAACCTCTGCGTCGCCCGGGCTCGGGCTGGATCGCGACGGGCTGTTCGCCGTAGGTGGTGTCGATCTCGTTGAACACCGCGCTGTCGGCGTCGTCGTCCCAGGCCTGGTAGGGCCCGTTGCCGCTGTGTTGTGCCCGGGAAGCAGCGACAAAGCTGCCGCTGCGCACGTCGAATACATGTACCTCGCCATCCTCGATCACATAGTGCCAGCCATGCAGCGCCAGCTTGCGGGCAGCCACCTGTTCCCGCACCATGGGATACCCCATGAGTCGCTCGAGCTGCAGCACCACGGCGCGTTGTTCGGTGCGCCGAAGCGCTTCCGCGCTGACTTGCACCGGCAGCACGGCTTCGCGGCCCAGTTCCAGCCAGGCGGCGAGGTTCTTGGCCTGCGGCAACACCTCTTCGTACAGCGCGAGGATGCCGCCGCAATGGCTGTGGCCGCAGACCACGATGCGCGCAACCTTCAGATACAGGACGGCAAATTCGATTGCTGCCGACGTACCGTGGTAACCGGCACTGCCGTCATAGGGCGGCACAAACGCGCCGACGTTGCGCACGATGAACAACTCACCCGGGCCGGTGCCCGTCAGCAGGTAGGGCACCAGACGCGAGTCCGAGCAGCCGATGAACAGGATGCTCGGGTGCTGGCCGTCACGCACCAGATCCTGGAACTGCTGCTGCACGCCCGGAAAAGTATGGTCATGGAAGCGGCGCAGCCGCTGCAGCAGTTCGTCCGGCATGACGCGGGCCTGGGCGGGGTTCGCAGGGCGGCGTCAGGCCAACTGCACCGGCAGGCCGGCGCGATTGAATGGCAACAGGCCGTCGAGTCGTCCCGCCTTCACCGCATCCACCATGTCCTGCAGCGCCCGCTCGGTGTCCGCCACAGACGGCGGTGCACCATTGCGACCCGACAGCGCCGCCGTGAATACGATCGCCCAGGGTGGACCGGCAAGTGACGCTTCCCGGGCCAGTGCATAAAAACCCGGCAAATCACGGGCCAACTTGTCCACACACATCTGTGGCGCGAGTTCACCGCCTTCGCCGGCACGGAACTGCGCCTCTTGTTCTATGGAGGCATCTGCTGGCAATTCGGCGCCGGCAAACACAAACAACAGCTGCTGCGGTTGGTCCTGCGCGTTGGCCGCTTGCAACAGGTCGTCGAAACACGCGATGTTCATGTGGTTTTCCTCCATGTCGTCCCTGACGCCTACTGAACCAGGGGCGTAGCGGCAGCGTCCAGCTCCACGCCATGCAGTGTTGCAGCACCCGCCAGCAGCTGCAGATACTGACGCAGCGCCGTGATGTAGGTTTGTTGGCGCAGCGCCATGGCCACGGCGCCACGTACCGATTCGAAGCTCTGGGCCTGCCCCGGCTCGCGCTGCAGCACTTCGACGACATGCAGCCCGAAACGGCTGTGCACCAGCCGCGGCAGCACGCCGACCTCGGCGTGACCAAACAACTCGCGTGCGAATTCGCTGGCACAGTCGCCACTTTGCAGCCACCCCAGGTCGCCGCCGTCTGCCCCGCTGGGGCAATTCGACAGGGCGCGTGCTGCACGCGCAAACCCCTCGCTGCTGCTGCCATCATGGCAGCGCACGTCCAGCAGGCAGGCTTCGGCCCGGTTGCGCAACGCCACCACATCCATGCCCTGTGTCACGGCAAAGAGGATGTGGCGGGCATGCACCCGTTCACCCGTGCGGTAACTAGGGGAATGGGCTGCGAAATGGCGTCGGCAGGCCTCCTCGGAGGGTTCGGGTAACTGCAATTCGCGCGTCAACAGGGCTTCGATGGCCGCACTGGCGGTTTCGCTGGGTATGCCATCCAGGTTTGGGGTGTCGGCCGCGTTGAGCAGGCCGGCAGCCTGCGCGGCCTGGCGCAGCAATTCGGTGCAGGCGCGTTGGCGCAGGCTCGCAGCGTCGGGCGATTCCTCGCTGAAGTGCAGCGGCACCTGGTTCACGCTGGCGATGGTTGATGTGTCGCAGATCATGGTGTGTCTCCGCTTTGCTTGTTTCAGACGCCCGCGCCGGGTTGGCGTGGCTGGTTGTGACCGGCCGGCACGTTCAGGCGGCGGCTGCGCACCACCTGGTGCGGCCGGAACAGGAAGGCGACGGTGGCAAAACCACTCCATACATGCACCAGGCGGCTGAAAGGAAACAGCAGGAAGATGGTCATCCCGAACACGATATGGAACAGGTACGGCCAGGGCAGGGCACTCAGCGCTGTGGCGTCGACCGGGCGCAGCGTGACGATGCGCTGCGCCCAATCCGCCAGGATCAGCATCACGCTGCCATCGGCATGTTGCAATGAGAACGGCAGCGTGATCAGGCCAACCACGAGCTGGAGCCACAACACCACCAGGACGGCGATGTCCGTTGGGTGGCTCGTGAGCCGGATACGCGGGTCAAACACGCGCCGATGCAGCAACAGCGTCAGGCCGACGAAACAGATCAACCCGGCCACTCCGCCGGCGACCACGGCCAACATCTGCTTGGTCGCAGCGCTCATGAAAATTCCGTACACGCTGTGCGGCGTGAACAGCCCCACCATATGGCCGAAGAACAGGAACAGGATGCCGACGTGGAACAGATTGCTGCCCCAACGCAGTGTGCCGGCGCGCAGCAACTGCGATGAATCGCTTTTCCACGTGTACTGATTCTGGTCGAAGCGGATCAGGCTGCCGACGATGAATACCGTGAAGCAGACGTAGGGGTAGACCTGGAACAAAAACCCGTGCAGTGTGCTCATAACGCGGCTCCTTGCGCCGGGTTGGACCGGCGGACAATATGGATCGGTTGTGCCTGGCCCGGTCGGGCCTGGCCCTTGGTGGAACATCCATCGAACACCACTGGCTCAGCCCAGCTGTCGTCCAGTGACTCCTCTTTGGCGACCTTGACCGGTTGTGCCGGTTCGCCCGCGAGTTCCAGCAACGCGCCGAGCACCGCGGCATACGGGCTGGCCAGACGTTGCAACGCAGCAAAAATCGCGTTGAGGATATGGGCTATCTCAGCGAGAAAGGCGCGCGCCTCCTTGGGCGGCTGGGTCGAGACGAACTCCAGCACCGCCGGCAGGTAGTCCGGCAACTCGCCCTCGGCAAGGTACAAACCGGCCTTTTCGTAGGTCTGGGCCAGGTCGATCATGGCCGGACCGCGCTCCCGCGAGTCGCCATGCACATGCTCGAACAGGTGCAACGAGGTCGCGCGACCACGGTCGAACAGGGCGACATAGTCAGCCTCGGCGTGCAGCGGGTCGGGGCGCTCGAGCAGCGTGATCAGCGCCAACAGCTCGGCCTCGCGGGCCGCCCCCAATGCCCCTTGTTGCTGCAACACATCGCGCATCTCGGGCAGAAAGCCACGCAGCTCGGCATGGGGGTAACCCAACAGTGCGGCAAGCACCCGCAGGGTAGCGGACGCGGGTTTGGATTGTTGTCTGGAGAACATGGTCATACCTCGGCCCGGATCGGGATGGTGCGTTTTTTGTCACTGCCGAACAGGCTGGTTTCGCTGCTGCCCTCCGAGCAGCCGTTGCCGAAACTGAAACCACAGCCGCCACGTACGTTGAATGTGTTTTCGGCATATTCGCGGTGGGTGCTGGGTATCACGAAACGGTCTTCGTAGTTCGCTATCGCCATCACGTGGTACATCTCCTCCACTTCCGCCTGGCTCAGACCGACCTGCTCCAGTACCGCCAGGTTGAGCTGCTGATCGACGTGTTTGGCGCGTTGGTAGGAGCGCATGGCCAGCATGCGTTCCAGTGCACGCACGATGGGACCGGTGTCGCCGGCGGTGAGCAGGTTGGCCAGGTACTTGACCGGGATGCGCAACTGGTTCACGTCCGGAATCTGGCCGTTCATGCCGACCTGGCCGGCGTTGGCGGCGGCCGAGATGGGCGACAGCGGCGGCACATACCAGACCATCGGCAAGGTGCGGTATTCCGGGTGCAGTGGCAGGGCCACCTTCCATGACACAGCCATCTTGTAGACCGGGCTTTTGCGTGCCGCCTGCATCCACTGGTCTGGAATGCCGTCGATCTGCGCCTGTGCGATCACTGCCGGGTCGTCCGGGTTCAAGAAGATGTCGAGTTGTGCCTGATACAGGTCGCGGTCGTGCTCGACGCTGGCGGCCTCCTGGATGCGGTCCGCGTCATACAACAATACACCCAGGTAGCGAATGCGCCCGACGCAGGTCTCGCTGCACACGGTCGGCTCGCCGGCCTCGATGCGCGGGTAACAGAAAG
>JANOTG010000370.1:0-6264 GCA_031416215.1 Betaproteobacteria bacterium | reverse complement strand
CACGGCAAGACCGGTCTGGACGGGCCGGATCTGCCCGAGCCGACACTGGCGCTGACTCCGGGTGACGCGGTGGACTTCATCGTGCGCACCGTGCGCGAGCGGCCGGCCGGCTCGGTCACGTTGTGCCTGCTGGGGCCACTGACCAACATCGCGCTGGCGCTGGTGCGGGCGCCCGACATCGCCCCGCGCATTGCGCAGATCGTGCTCATGGGCGGCGGCTGTTTCGAAGGCGGCAATATCACGCCGGCGGCAGAGTTCAATATTTACGTCGACCCGCATGCCGCTGACGTGGTGTTCAAAAGTGGTGTGCCGATCGCCATGATGCCGCTGGATGTGACGCACCAGGTGCTCACGACGGCGCCGCGTATCGCCGCCCTGCGCGCCATTGGCAACCGCAGCGGCGAGGTGGTGGCGCAGATGCTGGAGTTTTTCGAGCGTTTCGATATTGCCAAATACGGCTCGGACGGCGGCCCGCTGCACGACCCCTGCGTGATCGCCTACCTGCTGCGGCCGGGGCTGTTTGTCGGGCGGCACATCAACGTCGAGATCGAGACCCGCAGCGAACTCACCATGGGCATGACCGTGGCCGACTGGTGGGGTGTGACGGAACGGCCGCCCAACGCGCTGTTCATGCGCCAGGTCGCCGCCGAGGGTTTTTTTGCGCTGTTGTGCAAGCGGCTGGCCCGGTTGCCGTAAGTTGCGGATTCGTTGCGCCTAACAGCCCTTGAATTGCGGCGGGCGTTTATCGAAGAAGGCTTGCACACCCTCCTGGTGGTCGTCGGTCTGCAGCGCCAGGCCCTGGGCCCAGGCCTCGGCGTCCAACAAAGCCTCCAGATTCGGTTGGTACATCATCTTGAACATTTTTTTTGCCATGCCCAGCGCAAAGGACGGGCCGCTGGCGAGTTCACGGGCGTGGGCCAGGGCGATCTGGTCGAGTTGATCGTCGGCCACGACGCGGCTCACCAGGCCCAGTGCCAACGCCTCCTGTGCATCGATGCGCCGGCCTGAATAGACCAGCTCCTTGGCGCGCAACAGGCCGAGGTGCTGCGTCAGGAAGTAGATGGCGCCGCCGTCCGGCACCAGCCCGACGTGGCGAAACACCTGGGTGAAGCGCGCGGTATCGGAGGCGATGACTGCATCACAGGCCAGCGCCATGCTCCAGCCAATTCCGGCCACAGCGCCGCGTGTGGCAGCGACCACCGGCTTTTCGATATTCGCCAGATTGCGCACCATGCGGTGTGCGAGCCTGAGCAGTTCGCGTCCGCTGGCTGGTGTGAAACGGCCCATCTTGCTGACATCGCCACTGGCGCAGAAGGCCTTTCCGCTGGCTTGCAGCAGCACGGCGCGTACCGTGGGGTCTCGCCCCGCCGATTCGAATGCGTCGCCCAGCTTCTCTCGCATCTCCACCGTGAGGGCATTGAGTTTCTCCGGGCGGTTCAGTGTGATCACCGCCACCGCATCACTTACTTCATATCGGACGTTCATGGCCCCAGCACCAGCGGCGCATCCGGAAACGCCTGGATCGCCGCCGTGACTGCGGCCAGGTGGCGCGTCATGCGACGCCGTGCGGCTTCGGCGTCCTGCGCGACGATGGCGTCGAGTATGCGACGGTGGGCGGCCAGCACCAGCCGGCGCACATCGTCGGTGGCAAAGTTGTCGATGGCCGTGGCCTGGTACACCAGGTTGGAAATCGCCACCATGAAAGCCCGCAACAACTCGTTGTGGCTGGCCACCGCAATGGCGCAATGCCATTTGACATTGGCGGCGAGAAATAGCGGCACGTCGGCAAACGCGCCTTCGACCTCGCTGGTCGCGTCCACCAGCTGCTGCAACTCTTGCTCCGTTCGATTCGTGGCGGCCAGGGCGGCGAGTGTGGGTCCGACCGCGTCGCGGGTTTGCAGCAGCGACAACAAGGCGATGCCCCGACCCTGCACGAACAGGCTGACATATTTGGCCAGAGCGTCGTCGCCGGGTTGGCGGGCGATCGAGCCACCATGCCGGCCCGGTTTGGTCGTGACCAGGTGCTCGGCCTCCAGGATGCGCAGGGCTTCGCGCACCGAGCCGCGGCTCAGGCCCGTCTGCGCCACCAGGTCGCGTTCGGCGGGTAGCGGGGTGCCCGGAGCGAAGGCGCCGGTCAGGATGCGTTTGCGCAGCTCGCCGGCCAGGACGTCCGACGTCTTGCGCACCGTGATGGGCGAAAGTCTTGTTTCTTGCACTGGTCAGATCTTTACAGTAGCGTCCATGTTACTTATAATTATTGAATTGGTCAATGGTTTGACCATAGAAAAGGCGCTCAGTGCCATTGCAAGACACATCTGTCGGGCTCGGTCCGATCAAGTGCTCGCGGCCCACCGGCCACCCCCATGTGCTGCTGATCACGATCGACCGGCCGCCGGTGAACGCCATGACGGTCGCAGCCCACCGCGCATTGCGCGACGCCCTGCACGCGGTGGATGACGACCCCAGTATTCGCTGCATCGTTCTCACCGGTGCTGGTGATCGCGCCTTCGTGGCCGGCGGAGACGTGGCCGAGCTCGGCGCTCTGGACCCGGAACTCGCGCTGGAGCGTACCCGTGTGGTACGCCAGGTGTTCGACGCGATCCGGCGCAACCCGGTGCCGGTGATTGCCGCCGTCAATGGCCACGCGCTGGGCAGCGGCCTGGTGATGGTGTCGCAATGCGACGTCATCGTTGCGGCAGAAAGCGCCAGCTTCGGGCTGCCGGAAATCACGGTCGGTGTGATGGGTGGTACCAAACACCTGGCGCGCATCGTGCCGGAAAAACTCATGCGCTGGATGGCACTCACCGGCAACCGGGTCGACGCCGCCCACCTGGCGCGTCTGGGCGTGATCCACAAGGTGGTGCCACGAAGCCAGGTGTTGTCCGCCGCGTTGGAAGTGGCCTCCGACATATGCGCCAAGAGCCCGGCCAGCGTGCGCTTGATGAAGGAAGTGATCAACCTCACCGAGTCCATGGATTTGGACAACGGTTACCACGTTGAAACCTACGCCACCGCCATCATTTCCACCCACCCGGATTCGAAGGAGGCGGCCAGGGCCTTCCAGGAAAAGCGCCCAGCCAATTTCAGCAAACCCGACGGGCCTTGAGTCCCCGTTGATTGTCATTCCCACAGCGACCAACCCAAGGAAACAGCATGAACAAGTTAATCGCCGCACTGTCCTGTGCACTGTCCATCAGCCTGAGCACCCCCGTTGCAGCGCAGGACATTTACCCGAGCCGGCCCATCACCATCGTGGTGCCTTTCGGGCCCGGCAGCGGCACCGACATCGGGGCGCGCCTGTTAGGTCAGAAACTGAGCGAAGCCCTGGGGCGCCCAGTGACGGTGGACAACAAGCCTGGTGCCAACGGTGTGATCGCCGCCGAGTTCGTGGCGAATGCCAAACCGGATGGTTACACCCTGGTGATGGGCACCAACTCAACCCACGGCGCCAATCCGGCACTGGTAAAAGACCTGCGTTATGACCCGATCAAGGGTTTTGAGCCGATCTCGCGGGTGGCGATCTTCTCCAGCGTCATCGTGACCCACCCCAGCGTGCCGGTGAAAAACCTGCGCGAGCTGATCGCCTATGGCAAGGCGAACGAGCTGACACTGGCCACCGGCAACGCCAGCGGGGTGGTGATGGGGGAGACACTGGCGCGCCAGGTCGGCTGGAAGCTGCTGCGTGTGCCGTTCAGGAGCAACCCTCCGGCGATGACCGAGGTGGTGGCCGGGCGCATCAACATGATGTTCACCGACATCGCATCTGCCAAGGGCCTGCTGACCGCTGGCACTGTGCGTCCGATCGCCGTGACCACGGCCAAACGCAGCGCCCTGATGCCGGATGTGCCTACCGTTGCCGAAAGCGGGGTGCCGGACTACGACCTGTCGGGCTGGATTGCCCTCTTCGCACCCGCCGGAACGCCGCGCGCCATCGTCGAAAAACTGAACATGGAGGTTGCCCGGGCCCTTCAGCTGCCGGATGTGCGCGCCAAGCTGCTGGATCTGGGCGCCGACCCTGCCCCCTTGCCGGTAGCCGAGTTCGCCGTATGGACCCAGCAGGAGGTGAATAAATGGACCAAACTCGTGAAGGAGGCTGGCATCCAGCCGGAGTGAAGTTATATGGACTTTAGTTTCACCGATGAGCAGCGCATGTGGCATGACACGCTGCACAACTTCATGGAAAAGGAGGTCGGGCGCGAGTACACGCGCAAACACGACACCAGCCGTGAATTCCCCTACCAGGTCTACCGCAAGATGGCGGCACAGGGGTGGCTGGGCCTGTTGCTGCCGGAGGAAGATGGTGGCGCCGCCGCCGACCCGGTGATGTTTGCCATCTTCTGCGAGGCGATCGCCAAATACAGCCTCGACACGGCGGCCTGCCTCATGACTTCCATGTTCACCGCGACCAATTTCTCCAGCCACGGCACGCCAGAACAGAAGCAGCAATATCTGCCGCCTTTTTTGCGCGGTGAAACCACCTTCTCGATCTCCATCAGTGAACCGGGCTCGGGGTCGGACGCCGCCGCTGCCATCACCAAAGCCGTGCTCGAAGGCGACGAATGGGTGCTCAACGGCAGCAAGACCTGGTGTTCCGGCGCGCACCTGCCGGGTGCCACCATCGTCGTCATGGCCCGCACCAGCGAGGAACGCCACGCCGGCCTGAGCCTGTTCATCCTGCCCAACACCACGCCGGGCCTGACCATTACCAAGCTCGACACGATCGTGCGGCGCAGCCTGGGCACGACGCAGCTGTACCTGGATAACGTGCGCCTGCCCAAGACGAACCTGATCGGCGAGGTCGGCAAGGGCTGGACCTATATCGGCGAACACCTGGAATTCGAGCGCCTCAGCCTGGCTGCGTCTTACGTGGGCAATGCCCGCACCGCGCTGGAAGACACCAAGCAGTACACCAAGCAGCGAAAGCAGTTCGGCCGGGCGCTCTCGTCCTTCCAGGTGCTCAAGCACCGCATGGCCGAAGACGAGTGCGAGGTCGAAGCGGCACGCCTGCTGACCTATGCCGCTGCCAGCAAGATGGTGCGCGGCGAGCGCGCGGTGAAAGAAGTCTCCATGGCCAAGGTGTTCGCCGCCAAGACCTTGTTCAGAACCGCCTTCAACGGCATGCAGGCTCTGGGTGGTTATGCCCAGCTACCCGAGATGGACATGGAGCGTTACTTCCGCGAGGCCAAACACGCCATGGTGGGCGGCGGCACCAACGAAATCCAGCACAGCATCATTGCCAAGGAGATGGGGCTGTAGCTGGGCAGCCCGCAAGCAGCAGGAGACATCAGTGCCCCACGATACCGAGCGCAACAAGCAGGCCGCGATGGCGTTTTATGACCTGATGTTCAATCAATGCCGCCCCCAGGAGGCCGTCGCGATGTACGTTGGAGATGTGTACATCCAACACAATCCCGACGTCGCCAACGGCAAGGAAGCTTTCATCGAGTACTTCAACCGCATGGGCGCGGAGTATCCCGGGAAAAGGGTGGAGTTCAAGCGCGCCGTTGCCGAGGGAGATATGGTCGTGCTTCACTGCCATCAGGTTTGGCCAAGCTTCAAGGACAAGGACTGGGCCGGAATCGACATCTTCCGCTTTGATGATGAAGGGAAGATCGTCGAACACTGGGATGTGCTTCAGGTCATTCCTGCCAAGGCGGCCCATGCAAACACGATGTTCTAGGCGCCGGCCAGGCCGATGATGGTTTGGCGGGTGGGGGCCGGGCAGATGGAACGAGTGGATTGGATGGTGCAGGGCCTTTGTCGCAACCTGGCGGTCCTGTAAACCACCGGCAGCCAATTACCCCAGCGCCGCCAGCCGCGCCAGATGGTGGTCGGCGTCGCCAAAGCGCTGCCCCAGCACGGTCAGGCGGCGAAAGCTGTGCGAGACCTTCATTTCCTCGGTCATGCCCATGCCGCCGTGCAGCTGCACCGATTCCTGGCTGACCTGGCGCGCGGCGTCGGCGATACGCACCATCGCCTGTGACACCGCCACCTTGCGCTCGGTGATGCTGGTTTGGTCGCCGTTGCTTGCTGCCGCATCGACGCGGCAGGCAGCCAGAATCGCCATGGAGCGGGCAAACTCGCAGGCGATGAACATGTCGACCATGCGATGCTGCAGCGCCTGATAGTCATCGATCGCTGTGCCGAACTTCTTGCGTGTATTGAGGTATTCGAGCTTTGCGTCCACGGCGGACTTCATGACACGCACGGCGTCGCAACAGTCCTGGGCGGTGGCGAAATCAACCGCGTCTTCAATCGCCGGCA
>JANOTG010000369.1:0-4769 GCA_031416215.1 Betaproteobacteria bacterium | reverse complement strand
TGCTGCCGCGCTGACACAGGCGGCATTGCCGGGCTTGCGCTAACCTCGCCACACCATGAAGTACATCCTCTCGCTCGACCAGGGCACGACCAGCTCCCGCGCCATCCTGTTCGACCACGCCGGCAACAGTGCCGGTGTGGCACAGCAGGAGTTTCGCCAGATGTTTCCGCAACCGGGCTGGGTCGAGCACGATGCCGGGGAAATCTGGCGCACACAGCTGGCTGTGGCGCGCGCCGTGCTCAAGAACGCCGGTATCAGCGCCGCCGAGGTGGGTGCTGTGGGCATCACGAACCAGCGTGAAACCACTGTTTTGTGGGATCGCAAGACCGGTCGGCCGCTGGCCAATGCGATCGTCTGGCAGGACCGGCGCACCGCGGCCCGCTGTGATGCCTTGCGTGCCCAGGGCCGCGCGGCATTGATTCAACGCAAGACCGGGTTGGTGCTCGATGCCTATTTCTCCGGCACCAAACTGCAGTGGCTGCTGGACAACGTGCCTGGCGCACGCGCGCGGGCCGAGCGCGGCGAGTTGGCGTTTGGCACCATCGACAGCTGGCTGGTCTGGAACCTGACCGGTGGCCGACGACATGTGACGGACGCCAGCAATGCGTCGCGCACCCTGTTGTTCAACATCCACACCCTGCAGTGGGACACCCAACTGCTGGCGCTGTTTGATATTCCACCAGCACTGCTGCCCGAGGTGGTGCCGTCCAGCAGCCTGATCGATTCAACCCTGCCCGAACTGTTTGGGGCCGCGTTGCCGATTGCCGGCATGGCCGGTGATCAGCAGGCCGCCACCTTCGGGCAGGCGTGTTTCGTACCCGGCATGGCGAAGAACACGTATGGCACCGGTTGTTTCATGTTGATGAACACCGGCAGCACGGCCGTCACCAGCCGGCACCAGCTGTTGTCCACTGTCGCCTGGGGCGGCCCGGCTGCGACGCCACGTGCACAACGCACTTGTTATGCGCTCGAGGGCTCTGTTTTTGTTGCCGGCGCCGCCGTACAGTGGCTGCGCGATGGCCTGGGGCTGATTCGATCTGCCGAAGAGGTGCAGGCGCTGGCGCAGCAGGTCGACGACACCGGCGATGTGTATCTCGTGCCGGCGTTTGCCGGGCTGGGCACGCCGCACTGGGATGGCCATGCGCGTGGTGCCTTGCTGGGCATCACGCGCGGCACGACGGCGGCGCATATTGGCCGTGCCACGCTGGAGGCGATTGCCCTGCAAAGTGCCGACGTGTTTGGTGCCATGGCGCAGGACTCGGGCATTGGTTTGAAGGAACTGCGGGTGGACGGCGGCGCCAGCCGCAATGACCTGCTGATGCAGATGCAGGCCGACTTTCTGGGCGTGCCGGTGGTGCGGCCGAGAGTGACCGAGACCACGGCGCTGGGTGCCGCTTACCTGGCCGGCCTGGCGATCGGATTTTGGGCCGATGCGGCCGAGTTGACTGCACAATGGGCTGTCGAGCTGCGCTTCGAGCCGGTCTGGAACGCCGATCGGCGCCATGAAAAGCGCCAGCGCTGGCACGACGCAGTGCAGCGTGCGAAAGGCTGGGTACAACATTGACAAACCAGACTTCGGGGCCTTTGGCGACAAACCGCAAAGACCTGCTGGCACGGCTGGGGCGCAAGCAGAGTTATGACGTCGCCGTTGTCGGCGGCGGCGCCACCGGCCTGGGCGTGGCGCTGGACGCCGCCGCGCGGGGCTTCAGCGTGGTGCTGGTCGAGTCACACGACTTTGCCAAGGGAACCTCGTCGCGCGCCACCAAGCTGGTGCACGGCGGCGTGCGTTACCTGGCCCAGGGCAATATCGCGCTGGTGCGCGAGGCCTTGCACGAGCGCACCACCCTGCTGCGAAACGCCCCGCACCTGGCGCAGCCGCTGGCGTTTGTCATGCCGTCCTACCATTGGTGGGAGACATCTTTATACGGCGCCGGGTTGACCGCCTACGATTTGCTGGCTGGCAAGGCCGGACTGGGCAAGACACGTCTTCTCAGCCGCTCGGCTACGCTGTCCTTGTTGCCCAATGCGCAGCCGGCAGGCCTGTGCGGCGGCGTCAAGTACTGGGATGGTCAGTTTGACGATGCCCGCCTGGCGCTGGCGCTGGCGCGAACCGCCGCGAGGCAGGGGGCTCTGCTGCTGAATTACTGCCGTGCCCATGACCTGCGTTATGAGGGCGGCCGGGTCAGCGGGCTCCTGTGTGAAGACACGGAGAGTGGGCGCAAATTCAGTCTCAGTGCCAAATGTGTCATCAATGCCACAGGCATCTGGGTTGACGCCCTGCGCCAGAAAGACGGTGAGGCGAATCGTGGTGATGGGCGCCGGCCAACCAAACCGATGGTGGCACCCAGCCAGGGTGTGCACCTGGTGGTCGACCGTGCGTTCCTGGATGGCGACATTGCATTGATGGTGCCCAAGACAGCCGATGGCCGGGTTCTGTTTGCCGTGCCGTGGCTGGGTAAATTGATCCTCGGCACCACCGATACGCCGCGCAGCGAGCTGGACCGGGAGCCGCGCCCGCTGGCGCACGAGGTGCAGTTCATTCTGGCTGAAGCAGCGCGTTACCTGAAACGCGCGCCGCAGCGCGGCGACGTGCGCAGCGCCTGGGTCGGCATGCGCCCGCTGGTGAAGCCGCCGGATGACGACGGCGAGAACACCAAGGGGCTGAGTCGGGAACACACCGTGCTGGTGAGCCGCAGCGGGCTGGTTACCGTGACCGGTGGCAAGTGGACCACGTACCGCGCGATGGCCGAAGACGTGCTGCAGAAGTGTTTTGACAAATCATTGCTGGAAAGCCGAAAATCCGGAGTGACCACTCACATGAAAATGGTGGGTGCGGGGGTTGGTGGCGCTTCGGTGCAGTCCATCAGCCGTGCGCCAGGCCTGCACAGTTATGGCGATGAGCAGGCCAGCGTGTTGGCCATGCCGGGCGCGACGCGCGAGTTGGCGCCGGGACTGACGGAGGGCATGGTGCGTTTCGCCGCCCGCCATGAATATGCCCGAACGGTGGAGGACATGCTGGCCAGACGCTCCCGGTTATTGTTTCTGGATGCCGCCCTGGCCGCGTCATTGGCCGACGAAGTGGGTGCCGTTCTGCAGGACGAGACCGGCCGGGACCCGCAAGTCGTGGCCTTCAAGGCGTTGGCGGCGGAGTATTTGCGCCTGCCAGCCTGACTGGTATTGACGTCTGCGCCGGAACTGGTGCATAATCGCAGGCTTCGCTCGCAAAAACGGGTGAGGAAATTCTGCCCCAGGAGGCGTTGCGAGTGGTTTGCAGCGCGGACGACGGGCCCAAGACTGACTTGTGTGCAAGGCACCTGCTGGTGCCGCGCTATCAGGTGCAAGTTGGGAATATTGAAATGATCCAGACTGAATCCCGATTGGAAGTCGCCGACAACACCGGCGCGAAATCCGTTCTTTGCATCAAGGTGCTGGGCGGATCGAAGCGTCGTTACGCCAGTGTTGGTGATGTCATCAAGGTGAGCATCAAAGAATGCGCTCCGCGTGGTCGCGTCAAAAAAGGCGAGATCTACAGCGCTGTGGTGGTGCGTACCGCCAAGGGCATCCGACGCGGTGACGGCTCGCTGGTCAAGTTCGACAGCAACGCCGCCGTGTTGCTCAACGCCAAGCTTGAGCCCATCGGCACCCGCATCTTCGGGCCGGTCACGCGTGAATTGCGGACCGAGAAATTCATGAAGATCGTGTCTCTCGCTCCAGAAGTTTTGTAAGGACAGGCCATGAACAAGATTCGCAAAGGCGACCAAGTCATCGTCCTCACCGGCCGTGACAAGGGAAAGCGGGGCAAGGTCTCGCTGCGCAAAGACGACAGCCATGTGCTGGTCGAGGGCATCAATCTGGTGAAGAAGCATACCAAGCCCAACCCGATGAAGGGCACCGTGGGCGGCATCGTCGAGAAGACCATGCCCATTCACCAGTCCAATGTCGCCATCTTCAACGCAACAACCGGCAAGGCGGATCGGGTCGGCATCAAGCTGCTGGCCGATGGCAAGCGGGTGCGCGTGTACAAGTCCAGTGGCGAAGAAATCAAGGTGGCATGAACATGGCTCGTCTGCAAACACACTACCGCGAAAAAGTCGCTCCGGAGCTGATGGCCAAATTTGGCTACAAGTCCGTGATGCAGGTTCCGCGCCTGACCAAGATCACTCTCAACATGGGTGTGAGCGAGGCGGTTGCGGACAAAAAGGTCATGGATAACGCCGTTGCCGACCTGACCAAGATCGCCGGGCAAAAGCCGGTGGTGACCAAGTCCAAAAAGGCCATCGCCGGCTTCAAGATCCGCGAAGGCCAGGCGATCGGCTGCATGGTCACCTTGCGCGGCGTGCAGATGTTCGAGTTTCTTGACCGCTTTGTCACCGTGGCATTGCCGCGGGTGCGTGACTTCCGGGGTATCTCCGGTCGCGCCTTTGACGGCCGGGGCAATTACAACATCGGCGTCAAGGAACAGATCATATTTCCCGAGATCGAGTACGACAAGGTCGACGCCTTGCGCGGACTCAATATCAGCATCACGACGACGGCCAAGAATGACGAAGAGTGCAAGGCACTGCTCGCTGGTTTCCGTTTTCCGTTCAAGAACTGAGGTGACCCTTGGCTAAGATGGCTTTGATTGAGCGCGAGCTCAAACGCGACAAACTGGTTGCCAAATACGCGAAGAAACACGCAGAGCTCAAGGGCATTGCGGGCGACATGAAGCGCAGCGAAGACGAACGTGCCGTGGCGCGTCTGGGCTTGCAGAAGCTTCCGCGCAACGC
>JANOTG010000368.1:0-9403 GCA_031416215.1 Betaproteobacteria bacterium | reverse complement strand
CGATGGATTTTCCGGGCTACGCGATCGGCGGCGTGAGTGTGGGGGAACCCAAGGACGAGATGCTGCGCATCATGGCGCATACCCCGCACCGCCTGCCAGCACACAAACCACGTTATCTGATGGGTGTGGGTACACCGGAGGACCTGGTGGAGGGTGTGGCCCAGGGTGTGGACATGTTCGACTGCGTCATGCCCACGCGCAATGCGCGCAACGGCACCCTGTTCACCCGGTTTGGCGACCTGAAGATCCGCAATGCACGCCACAAGAACGATCCGCAACCGCTGGATGCGACCTGCACCTGTTATGCCTGCGCCGGGCGTTCCGGCGTTGCCTGGGCTGACGGCGGGCGCGACGGCTTCAGCCGCGCCTACCAGCACCACCTGGACCGTTGCGGTGAGATGCTCGGGCCCATGCTGGCCAGCATCCACAACCTGCACTACTACCTGAACCTGATGCGCGAGGTACGCGCGGCGCTGGACGTGGGCGCATTTGGTGCGTTCCGGCAACTGTTCCAGGCAGACCGGGGACGCGGGGTGTAAATGGTTGGCGTGAGGTCGCACCATCGAGGCTAGTCGACCTTGGCTCCGCTCAGCTCCACCGCGCGTTTCCATTTCTGCAGGTCCTGACGCAGATAGGCCGGGAAGTCCCTGTGACCCAGCCCGACGATCTCGGTGCCGTCCGATTGCACTTTTTGCCGGAAGGTGGCGTCGGCCAGAGCCTTCTGGATCTCGGCGTCGATGCGGGCGGCCATATCAGTGGGAAATTTGCCTGGCGCCAGGATGCCAAACCACGACACGACCTCGAAGCCCGATACCGAGTCGCCGACCGACGGCACATCCGGCAGTGCCGGGTTGCGCCTGGGGCCGGTGACGCCGAGGCAACGCACCTTGCCCGCTTTCACCAGTGGCACTGCCGTGGAAAAAGTCGGGAAACCAAACAGTGCCGAGCCACCCATCACCGAGGTGAGGATTTCGGGAGCACCCCGGTAGGGCACATGGACCACGTCCAGACCGGCCATGGCCTTGAAAAGCTCCGCACACAGGTGGGCTCCGCTGCCGTTGCCGCCCGACGCATAGTTGTACTTGCCCGGGTTGGCCTTGAGTTCGCGCACCAGCTCGGGCACCGACTTGATCGGTGAGTCGGCCTGCACGATCAACGCATGCGGCATGGCGTAGGTGAGATTGACCGGCGTGAAGTCCTCGATCGGGTCGAACGGCACCTTGCGGTACAAGGAGGGATTGATCGACAGGCTGCTGGTACCCAGGCCGATGGTGTAGCCGTCGGCGGGCGACTTGGCGATGGCGTCCAGCCCGATATTGCCGCCAGCACCCGGCTTGTTGTCGATCACCACCGGCTGGCCAAGGGCCAGTGTGAGACGCTCGCTCAGACCGCGTGCGATGACGTCCGGGGCACTGCCCGGAATGAAGGGCACAATCAGCTTGATCGGCTTGGCGGGCCAGGCCTGGGCCCAGACTCGGGTCCCGGTTGCCAGGGTGGCGCAGGCCGCGCCAGCGACCGCAAGAAATTGGCGTCTCGTCATGGTGTTTCTCTTTCGTTGGTGGGGTTGTGTCAGTTGAACGCCGGTGCCGTGCCAGGGGCGGGCGTGAACCCCAGGTCGCCACGCGCGAGTGCGGCATCGCGGCCGCCGAAACCAGTGAGCAGCTGCTGCTGACGCTGCTTGGCCCGCCGATCCACGGCCTCCGGATCCAGGTGGCTGCGCAGGCTGACTTCGCAGGCCCTGAGTGCATCTTGCGCGCCGGGCTCGGTGGCGAGGTCGTGCAGTTCCTGCGGGTCGTTTTCAAGGTGAAACAACTGCGCCGGGTGGCCGACGTAATGGCAGTACTTCCAGGGCCCGAACCGGTACATCGTGGCGCCGCTGGTCGAGCCGATCGCGTGGTACTCGCTGAGCACGGGCCGCGATGCTAGGCCGCCGTGGGCCAGGTCGATCAGCGAATGGCCGCTGGCCAGTGGCAAGGCCGGCGCGCCGGCCGCCTCCAGAATGGTGACGGCACAATCGACGTGGCTGGCTGGTGTATCGACCATCTGGCCGCGGTCGATGCCGGGCCCGGCCAGCATCAAAGGCACGCCGGCCGATTCCTCGTACAGCGTGGACTTTCCCCACAGGCCGCGCGCGCCCAAGTTGTCACCATGGTCGCTGGTGTACAAAACCAGGGTGTTCTCGGACAGACCTGCCGCGTCGAGTGCCGCCAGCACCTGGCCCATCTGCTGGTCCATGAAAGACACCAGGCCGCTGTATCCAGCGATCGCCCGGCGCACATCGGCATCATTGTGAAAATGCGGCCCGTAGTCCACCACCCGGGCATATTCGTCGGTGAACGGGTGGTGCGGGCAAACCTCGGGCCGGTACAGCTTGGGCAGGGGCAGGTCCAGCGCGGCGTAGTGTTCATACCAGGCTGGCGGCGCTGTCAGCGGAAAATGCGGTGCGACCATCGACACGAACAGCACCCATGGCTTGGTATCGGCTTGCGGCCGGGCGCGCTGCATCAGCCAGTCACATGCCGCCGTGCTGATCTGCCGGTCGTAGTGTGTATAGGTGGATTCGCCGGGACCAGCCAGTTTGGCCATTTTGTCGCCACCCTTGCGCACCGGGATGTTGTCACGCACCAGGCCTTTCACGTCACCGATTCCGTCGATCACATGCATCGGCAACAACTCCTGGCCAAAGCCGTGATCGTCGCCCGACCGGCCCCGGAAATGCAGCTTGCCAATCGACACGACCGTATGACCTGCGCCACGCAGCACATGGTGCCAGCTGGGAACAGTGCCGTCGTAGGCGTCGGCGTTGTCCCAGAAACCGATCTCGTGCGCATAACGTCCGGTGGCAAACCCGGCCCGCGCCGGCACGCAGATGGGGCTGGTGGTGTAGGCCTGGGTAAAACGCGTGCCCCTTGCCGCGAGGCGGTCGAGGTGGGGGGTGAGGATGAACGGGTGGCCGGCGCAACCCAGAAACTGCGGGTTGTGTTCGTCGGACATCAGCACGAGAACATTGAGGGGATGGGGCACGGTGCGGCCTGCAACAAGTCGATGGCCCATTATTGAAAGAGCGCGTTGCGCCGGCAAGCGGGCACAGGTGCATTTCAGTTATTCTCGTTGGGAATATCAGCACAGCATGGAACTATCCGATCTGAAACTTTTCCTGGCGGTGGCCAGCACCGGCAGTTTCTCCCGCGCAGCACAGCTGTCGGGCGTGACGCAGTCGGCCATCAGCAAGCGCATCCTGCAGCTCGAATTGCGTATGCGCCAGCGCCTGTTCATGCGCCACGGTCGTGGCGCTGCGCTGACCGATGCCGGGCGTTTGCTGGTGCAGCACGCCGAAGCCCTGCTGCGTGATGCCGATGAACTGCCCCACCGCTTGCGCGGCGAGATGGCCACGCCGCAGGGTGTGGTGCGGATTGGCGTGCAGGCGTCGATCTCCTGGCCGCTGATGCAGCACCTGTACAGCCATCTTGCCGCCCAGCATCCCCGCATCCGGCTGCAGGTGGTCGAAGCACCGACACGGCAGTTGCTGGAACTGCTGCAGGAAGCCCGGGTGGACCTGGGTGTACTGTCCGATTGGGGGCCGGAAAAGCTGCCCCAGACCGAAGCGCTGTTTTCGTCGCGACTGTTGCTGGTCGGGCCGCCTGCGGACCGGCTCACGTCACTGCACAGCTTGCGCTTTCGGCAACTTGCCACCTTGCCGCTGATCGTTTCGCCGATGCCCAATGGAGCCAGGGTGTGGCTCGAGGCTGCGGCCCGCGAAGCCGGCCTGGGGCTGAATGTCACGATGGAAGTGCACTCGGTACACCTCATCAAGAAGATGGTCCAGTCCGGCTGGGGCTACACCGTGGCGCTGGACGACTCGGTCCAGGAGGAACTGGGCACCGGCCTGCTCAGCGCCTGCCCCATCGTGTCGCCGGCGATGTCGCAGCAGTTTTATCTGTCGGTGGGCAACCAGCACAAGTCCTCTGGTGCGATAGGACTGGTCGCTAGTTTGATCCGGCAGTGGCGCACCACCTGAATCCGGCGGGTGCGCAACACCACGCGCTGCGGGGCGAGAATCATCTTCGACTCGGTTGCCGAACAGATCGAAGACGCGTTGTTGGCGCAAGTGCACAAGCACCGCCTCGATGCCATCGTGCTGGTCACGCAGAACATCAATGGCGAGCGCGGTTTGAACGGCGTGCGTATGTTTTTTCGCTCGGGCATCGCTGGCATCCGCTATGCCGTGGCCCAGGGTGGATTTGCCACCACGCGCGCGGGGTGTGCAACCCGCTTATGTCCGTTGCGCATGGAGTTCCCGCCTGAGCTTGCGCGCTGCTGCCGCCAGCAGCGCCTGCGAGTAAAACACGTGAAGACCCATGAGCACCCGGTAGCCGGGCGGAAGTCTTGCTGAACCATCTGCCTGTCGCTTCCTTGCTTTCACACCTGAACCAAAATACAAGCGGGTGCCGGTTGCATTGGAAACTGCCATCAGCCACGAGCTGGTGGCGCCGGTCACGTCCCGCATCAAAAGCTGGTCGGGCCGACGCGCTTCGAGCCTCCACGCAGCAAAGGCTTGCAAGTCACCCCGCCCCAGCCGAAGCGCCTGCTGATCCGTGGAAGGAAGTCCAGCCAGACGCAGCACGAAGCGCTCGCACTTGAATAACCAGGTGGTGTAAAAGGCCGCGACATAGTCCTCGAAGTTCACCACGGCGGGTATGTCCACGGCGAAGCAATCGAGATAGTCGTTTGGCTGGTTGTGCTTCAAAAGCAAGCAATCCTGGGGCAATTCCGCACGAGCGACAGACATGTTTCCCACCAAATTTTCCGATTTGCATACCTATTGGCATGAATAGTTCCGCGTCAAGCCGCCACAACGCGCGGGAATGTGGCCAGGATCTGCACCACCAACGCCAGCGGCGGCTCGCCCATCGCCATTGGCGCATGGCGCCCACAAAGCCTACCGCCGTCACGACCGCGGCTTGATGTGCTCCGGGTCGTACAAGGACTTGTACCCCACCGCCTCGACCTTCACCGGATAGACATCCGCGAAATACTGTATTTGCAACTCGCGCCCCACCTCGCAATACGCGTGGGGTAGCCAGGCCAGCGCAATGTTCTTGCCGATCGTCGGCCCGAAGGCGATGCTGGTGGTGTACGAGCGGCGGCCCAGCGCGTCGATCAAGGTGGCGCCGGTTGCGGGGTCCATCACCGGCAGGTTGCCCAGCGGATATCGCGCCACACCGGTGCTGTCGATGTTGCTGGTCATCACCAGCGTGCACAGCGTCGCTGGCTGGTGCTCGCGCTCGCGGAACGCCATGTGCGCTGCCTTGCCGTGGAAATCGGCCGCCTTCACCTTGGGGCGCGCCAGGTCGCATTCGAACAGGTTGTATTCGGTCAGCAAGTCGGCGTTTTGCAGGCGCAGGCTCTTTTCCATGCGGCGGCTGTTGGCGTAGGTTTCCACGCCCACCGGGGTCACGCCCAGGGCGTGCAGTGCGTCCCACAGGGCCAGGCCGTCCTCGTATTTGAAGTGCAGCTCCCAGCCCTGTTCGCCTACATACGAGATGCGAAAGGCCAGCACCGGCACGCCCTTGATTTTCAACTCACGCAGGGCAGCGAACGGGAAGTTCTCATGTGTCCAGGCTTCGGGCTCGTCGGCGATTCTCTGGATCGTGGCGCGGGCGTTCGGCCCCCACACGCCCAGGCAGCCGTACTGCGTGGTGGTGTCCGTCACGGTGACATTGGCGCCGCGGTCCTGCGCCATGCGGCGCACCCACACCAGGTCGCGGTGGCCGGCATCCGCCCCGTCGATCACACGGTAATGATCCTGGCCCAGACGCAGCACCGTCAGGTCGGCGCGCACACCGCCTTTGGCGTCCAGGAAGTGGGTGTAGATCCCCTTGCCCACCGGCGTGTCGCCGCCCACCTTCGCCACGCAGATGTATTCCAACAGGTCTGCGGCGTCCGTGCCCACCACATCGAACTCGGCGAAGTGCGAGATGTTGATCATGCCCACGTCTTGCGACATCTTCAGGTGCTCGGCATTCGACACGCGCCAGAAATGGCGGTTGTCCCACTCGTTGGCACGCACCGGAACCCGATCGCCGTAGACCGCCAACAGATGCTCGTTGCTGGCATACCCATGCGCCCGCTCCCAGCCCGAGAGTTCCATGAAATAGGCGCCGAGTGCTTTTTCGCGCTCGTAGAACGGGCTCTTGTAGATGCCACGCGCTGCGCTGTAGGGCTCGCGGTTGTGTACCGGCGGGTTGTAGATCTTGAAGGCGCCTTCGTAACAACGGTCGTGGATGTATTTTTCGTCCTGCTGGAACGGATAGGTGCGGGCCACGTCGATGCGCGCATGGTCGATGTGGGTGATGCCATCGGTCATCCAGTCGGCAACGAGTTTGCCCACGCCGGGCGCATCCTTCACCCACACGGCCTCGGCATACCACAGGCCGCGCACCTTGGACGACTCGCCGATCGAAGGGTTGCCGTCGGTGGTGACCTGCAACAGGCCATTGAAGGAATACTTGTCGTCATAACCCAGCTCAGCCAGGATGGGCGTGAGTTCGATGGCCCGCTCCAGCGGCGCCATGATCTGCTCCAGCTCCAGGTCGCGCTGCGAGGGCGACAGGCGGGCCTGCTCCTTTTCGAGCAGATCACGCGGGTGGCACATGCGAGGGTTCTTCTCTTCGTAGTAGCCCCATTCGATCTGGCCGCCTTCGGGCGTCTTCGGATCCCCGGTGTCGCGCAGGTAGGCCGAGTTGCCCTGGTCGCGCAGCAGCGGGTAACCGATGTCCTTGCCGGTGCCGGCAAATTCCTGGTACGGCTTGAAAAACGTCAGCGGGTGGTCCACCGGCATGATGGGCAGGTCTTCCCCGGCCATGCCCGCAATCAGGCGCCCCCACAAGCCGGCGCAGACCACCACATGGTCAGCAGCGATGAATCCCTTGGTGGTTTCCACGCCCTGGATGCGGCCGTCCTCGATGCGCAGCCCGGTACACGCCGTGTTGGCAAACGACAGCAACTTGCCCGAGGCCACCGCGGCGTCCACCAGTTCGCCCGCCACCATCTGCGAACGCGGCTTGACCAGGCCCGCATCCGGGTCCCACAAGGCGCCCTGGATCATGTTTTCCTCCAGCAGCGGAAACCTGGCCTTGGCTTGGGCCGCAGTGATCATCTGCACCCGGTTGCCAAAGGCCTTGCCCGACGCCACGCGGCGCTCAAGCTCGCGCATGCGCTCGTCGTCACCAACCCGGGCCACTTCCAGCCCGCCGATACGGTCATAACGGCCCAATTTTTCGTAAAAGTCGATGCTGTATTTGGTGGTAAAGATGGTCAGCGGATCGTGCATCGTGTTGAAGCAGAAATCCGACGCATGGGCGGTCGAGCCCACGTCGGTGGGAATGCCGGATTTGTCGATGCCCACGATGTTGTCCCATCCGCGCTCGATCAGGTGGTGCACCACCGAGGCGCCGACGATTCCGCCCTGACCGATGATGACAACTCTGGCTCGCTCGGGGAATTTGGCCATGGGCTCTTGCTCCTGGGGAAATGGGATGACGTGTGGTGGGTATGCCGAAGCCGTGAACACTTTTACCGATGGTCGGCAAACGGCCACAGTGTATTCAGCCTGCCGCGTATTGAAGCTCCAATTGCGACTGTCCTTTTCGCAAATACGTCGATGCCAGCCGGGCGCGGCAGCGCAGGATGCCTATGCCTCCCGCCGCCCAGGCAAAAGAAAGGCTTCCAGCGCGATGTGGTCCGCGGCCAGACGATCCCGGATGGCCGCAAGCGCCAAGTCTTCGGTGCGGAACAGCTGCCGCTCGCCGATTGCCGCCTCCAGACCAGTGGCCCGCATCACGTCCAGCACCTGCTTTTTCAGGCCGGAAAACACCATGGTGATGCCGGATTCGGCAAGGCGCCGCTGGAGGTGGCGTAACACTTCCTCGCCCGAGGCGTCGATCTCGTTGATGCCGTCGCCGACCACGAGCACAAATTTCGCCTGCGGATGGTTCGCGGCGGCTTCCAGGATCGCGTCCTCGAAGTAGGGCACGTTGGCGAAGTAGAGCTGGCCGTCGAAGCGGATGATCACCACCCGCTCGCTCGTGGGCAGGCCGTGCAGCGCAGCGTCGCGCAGCGTGCCGTCGGCGTGCCGGCCGAGGATCGCCACCCGTGGCGCCATGGTCCGATAGAGGTAGAGCAACAGCGCGAGGGCGCCTCCGATCAGGATGCCGACGTCGAGGTGTGGCGCGGCCGCCAGGGTTGCGACGAATGTCACGATGGCCGCAATACCGTCGTGGCGGTGCGCCTGCCAGGCATGCCGGATCGCACCGAAGTCGATCAGGCTCACCACCGCCAGCATGATCACGGCCGCCAGCACGGACTGCGGCAGGTGGTAGAGCAGCGGCGTGAGAAACAGCAGTGTGATCAAGACCACGAGCACGGTAAACACCGATGACATGCCCGTGACCGCGCCGGCCGACAGGTTGACCGCCGAGCGCGAGAACGATCCGCTGGCGGGGTAACACTGGGTCATGCTGCCGACCAGGTTGGCGAGCCCCTGACCTATCAGCTCCTGATTCGGGTCGATGCGCTGCCGCGTGCGGGTCGCCATCGCCTTGGCGATCGAGATCGCCTCCATGAAGGCGACCAGCGTGATCACAAGCGCAGAGGACAGCAGCAGGCTCAAGGTCTCGAGGGTGATCGGCGGCAGACGCAGCGCGGGCAGTCCTTCGGGTACACGCCCCACGACTTCGCCCCCGCCGGCGAGCAGCAGCCGCTCCCCCACCATGCGCTGAACACGCCAGCGCACGGCGTCGGCGCTGCTGCCTGGCGGCGGCGTCTTGGCGGAGTGCAGCCGTGCCGGTTCGCCTGCCTGCACAAACTGGAATCGTCGCAGCGCCTGCAAGCGCAAGCGGTTCTCGGACTCCAGTGCACGCAGCTCCACCCGCAGCGCCTTCAGCTGGTAGTCGAGGCTGAGGCGGTGCAGGGTATCCGGTTTGGGCGCCGCGGCGGCAGTCTTGATCGCGCTCGTCTGGGTGTCAATGCGCTGCTCCAGCGTGGCGATCGCACGTGTTGTCGACGCGTGCTCGGTGGCCAATGCGCGCGCGTCAGTGTCCGCAATGTCGGCCACGGTCATTTCCAGATTGCGCTCGAAACCGCTGGCCCAGCTCACGAGCGTGGCGAGCGCCACCGCGATCAGCACCCCTGGCAGCTTCGGCCAGCGCTTGCGCAGCGTGACCATCAGGGCGAATGCGGCCAGGCCCAGCGCCAAGGTCGGCGGATGGATGTCTCCTGCCTGTTGCACAACGCCCCAGATGTCGACGAGAAAACTGTCGGAGCGGCCCACCGAGACGCCGAGCAGCTTGTTGAGCTGCGACAGGCCGATGATGATGGCTGCGGCATTGGTGAAGCCGACGAT
>JANOTG010000367.1:0-1545 GCA_031416215.1 Betaproteobacteria bacterium | reverse complement strand
TGCATTCCGTGCGCCCGAACAACTCGTCGGCATTCTTGCGCGCGGCGCCTTCGACCAACACCCGTTGCACCGTGCCCAACCGGCTGGCGCTGATGGCGCGTACGTTGCCATCGATGGCCGCCTGCAATCGCTGCAGCCGTTGCAGCTTGATGGCATGCGTCGTGTCGTCCGCCAAGGCAGCTGCCGGCGTGCCGGGGCGCGGACTGAAGATGAAGCTGAACGAGCTGTCGTACCCGACGTCGTCCACCAATTTCATGAGCTGGTCGAAATCGGCGTCGGTTTCGCCCGGGAAGCCGACGATGAAATCGCTGGACAGCGCCAACCCGGGCCGGACCGCGCGCAGCTTGCGCACCGTCGACTTGTACTCCAGGGCGGTGTAGCCGCGCTTCATCGCGGCCAGGATACGGTCCGAGCCGTGTTGTACCGGCAGGTGCAGGTGGTTCACCAGCTTGTCGACCTTGCCATAGACGGCGATCAGCGCCGGCGTGAACTCGTTCGGATGGCTGGTGGTGTAACGAATGCGCTCGATGCCGGGGATGTCGGCCACATACTCGATCAAGGTCGCCAGATCAGCCAGCTCCGCAGTCGACCCCATGGACGCGCGGTAGGCATTCACGTTCTGCCCCAGCAGGGTCACCTCGCGCACGCCCTGGTCGGCCAGACCAGCGACCTCGACCAGCACGTCCTCGAACGGCCGCGAGACTTCTTCGCCGCGGGTATAGGGCACGACGCAATAACTGCAGTACTTGGAGCAACCCTCCATGATGCTGACGAATGCCGTCGCACCCTCCACACGTGCCGGCGGCAGGTGGTCGAACTTCTCGATCTCGGGAAAACTGATATCCACTTGCTGGCGGCCCTGCAGCTGTCGCTGGCGCAACATCTCAGGCAGGCGGTGCAGCGTCTGAGGCCCGAACACCACGTCCACATACGGCGCACGATCGATGATGGCCGCGCCCTCCTGGCTGGCCACACACCCGCCCACGCCAATCTGCACACCACGCGCCTTCAGATGCTTCACCCGGCCCAGGTCGGAGAATACCTTTTCCTGCGCCTTTTCGCGCACCGAACAGGTGTTGAACAGGATCAGGTCGGCCTGCTCGATGTCCTGTGTCTTCTCATAACCGTCGGATGCGCGCAGCACATCGGCCATCTTGTCCGAGTCGTACTCGTTCATCTGGCAGCCAAAGGTCTTGATGAATACTTTTTTGCTCACGGGTGACTACGCTTTCTTGGGAGATGCCGGGCTGGCGGGCCAACACCAGGGGCTGGAACCGACACCGGTTGGCGGCAGCCGGCAGCAAATGCAGCGGGAGCCGACACAGCCGGGCTACGGCTTGGCTTGAAACTTCGGCAGTTGGTTGAACGGCGTCTTGCCGTCATCGGTCTTGGGCTGGTCTGCCATCGACCCGAAGGTGTAGTTGATCACCGGCTCCATCCCGGCGCGCTTCTGCGCCACTTCACGCTCGGTGAGCAGCCAGACTTCCTTGATCAAACCCTGGGGTTCGCGCAGATAGTTCACGATGAAGGTCTGCCCGATCAGCG
>JANOTG010000366.1:0-3302 GCA_031416215.1 Betaproteobacteria bacterium | reverse complement strand
AAACTCGAGGTGACATCCAGCCCGCCGGTGGATCGTATCGAGGCCCCAGCCCGGGCCTGCACATCGGAGCGCAGCCGTTCGGCAATGTCGCAGGCATGCTCCAGGTCCACTCCCGGCAAAATGATGCAGAACTCCTCGCCGCCGTAGCGGCACAACAGGTCGACCTCGCGCAAGGCGCTGGTCAGGCTGCGCGTGACTGCCCGCAACACCTGGTCACCGACGGCATGGCCATGGCGGTCGTTGAATGACTTGAAATGGTCGATGTCGGTCATGATGCAGCATAGTGGCTGGCCGGTCCGGCGCGTATGGGAGAACAGCACCTCCAGCTTTTCGAACAGCGCTCGCCGGTTCAAGGCCCCGGTCAGCGGGTCACGGGTAGCGAGCTGCAGCAATTCATCGTTCTTCTTGTCGACCTCCCGTTTGGCCTCTTCCAACTGCGCCAGCGAGCGCACCAGTTGCGTATTCAGGTCGTGCAGGTGCGTGACGTTTTCGAACGTCACCAGGGCACCGCGCACCTTGCGAATACCATCCATGATGGGCGAGGCATTCACCACCGCACGCAGCGTCTCGCCACTGCCCAGGCGGAAGTCCATATGTTCACCGTTGGCCGCCGTGCCAGACACCATGGCCCGTACCCACGGGTGTTCCTCACGCTCCAGTGGCAGCGCCCCCTTGAACCAGGCCAGCGACTCCACTGGTCGCCCCTGCAGCGCGCTGTCTGGCTGATCTCCCATCCATTTGCGCAACGCGGCGTTGGCCAGCATCACGCGGCTGGACGGGTCCACGATCATGACACCACCGGAGAACACGTCAAAGGCGCCGCGCACCCGGTCCGGGATGACAGCCGACGGGTCCAGGTGTGACAACACGCGGCGCAGGTAGAGTGTGAAGCCGACAAAACTGCCCAGCCCGAGCAGGATCACGATCAGCACCGAGGGCTGACGCAACCAAGACCACAGGCCGTTCGGCGCGGCGCGGGTGAAGCTCAATTCGACGCCACCCCACTGGTCTCCGTTCATCACCAGGGGAACCTGCACGTTGTCCAGCCGCGACGCCCCGCCGGACGGTGCGATCCACTGCGTGGCGTGGTCACCGGCCTGCGCCATGATGCGCCCGTCGGTGCGACGCACAGCGATCGACAACACATCCTTTTCCCGTACCAACACCTCACGGTACAGGCGGTCCAGCGCCAGCGGGTTGCCGGCTTCCATCAGGGCCGCCGTCTGCACCGCCAGGTTTTCCGAGATGCGGGCACGCAGTTCGCGTAACTGGATGGTGGGGTCCGGCATCAAACCAAACAGCAGGTCGGCCGCCATCAGCAGCGACACCACCAGCGAGGTCAGCCCCAGACTGATACGCGCCGCCGGGCCGGGCAAGAACCATCGGAGCACACGCAACAGGGCTGCGATCATCGTATTTCCTCCTCGACTTCATAGTCCGCCCGGGTGTTCCACAACGCTGACATGGCGGCTTCTTCACGGTCTTGCTCGTTATCGGTCTTCCATTTCGGGCGGTCTTCCTCCGGCGCCAAAATCGGCAGCGGGTCGACACTGCGCCACACCGGCAGGGACAGCAGCATGGTGGACAACAAGCCTGCAGCACGAATTGCCCAGGTGACAAACCCGGCTGCCACCACGACCCCGGCCAGCCGGGCGCTGGCATCGGCACTCAGGCCAAACAGCAGCGTCTGCTCATCCTGCTGCGCCAGCGGCATGTTCACGGCCCCGGCAAGCATGCCGGGCATGGGTGTCTTCAACGTGGCAGCGACAGACGCCACCTCCTGCGGGGACGCCGCCTTGAAGACCTGAAAACGCATCATCTCCAGCAGATCGGTGGTGAGCGAATTGCCGGCCAGCAGGGAATCGCCTGAAAACCTCGGCGCCGCCTTGGCCGGCCCGGTGTCCAGCACAAACGAAGTGGAAACAGCGCTGAACTCTACCGCCCGCTGCGCCACCTGCAGTACATCAGCCAGTGTGGGTTGGCCGGTTTTCCCGGCCACCGGCGGGCGCACCACCGGTGCCGATGGCGCGACCGACGCTGGGGGTGGCGCCACGGTCTCGATCAGCACCAGCCCGACCACCGGCGGCTCGGACACCACCGGTGTCGGCACCGGCTCCTGTGGCTGCAGCTCTGGCGGCGCCAGGGCCAGCGTGATGGTGCGTGGCGTCAGGTCGGTGTCGAGGCCACCCGCCGCCGCGCCACCATCGTCCTGCAGCTGGAATGCAAACACGGCGGTGGCCGGGCCATCAGCGGCGGCGTTGGGCGTGAAAACCAGTTTGCCTGCCGCAATATCCGCGGCGCCTATGGTCTGGCCCTGTTCCACCGGCGCCCCAGCCAGGGTCAACGCGCCGGCGGAAACCAGGGTGGCGATGCGGACGCCGGCCCAGCCATTTGCCGGGTTGTCCCTGGCATCACGGAAGCCGAAATCGGCTGCAGAGAACACATAGGCCGGGCCAGTCGTGGCATCCAATGTGGCGTCGCTGCCGGTTGGAGCGTCGTTGACGGGCACACCCGTCATCCACTTGCTGCCGCTGATGCCGGACAGGCCATCGCTGACCAGGGTGCCAATGCTGAAGCTGCTGTTGAAGTCTGCGCTCGGAGTGAAGGTCAGGCTGGCCAGCAGCAAATTGATGTCGTTGATGGCACCGCTGGCGCCCCACACACCGGTACCCGCGCTGTAGCTGGAGTTGACGCCACCCGCCACGCTGGTGTTCAGGCTGCCGGCCGCCGCGTCGGACAAGGTCAGCGTGACCGTGACATTCACACTGTCGACATCGGTGATGACCATGTCGGTGAGATCCAGTGCAACATCCTCGATAAACGTCTCGGCAGCATCGGGGTTGGTCACCACGGGCGGGTTGTCGTTCAGGTTGTCAATGGCCAGGCCGACAGCCTTCTCGCTGGAATTGCCCGCCGCGTCGATGGCGACGACCGTGAAGCTGTAACTCGCCTTGGCCTCGAAGTCCGGGTTGCCAGTCAGGGTTACTACACCTGTGCCGGAGTCGATGCTGAACGATGCCACATCACCGGTCGCGGGCTTGAGGCTGTAGCTGGTCGAGCCCGTAGCGATATCGCCGCTGTCGGTCGATGTTACCGTGTAGATAACCTGGCTTGCACCACTGTTCTCATTGATGGCAGCAGCAGTAGCACCAGACGTGATGGTCGGCGCCACCTCGTCCAGGTTGTTGATCGCCAGGCTTACCGCAAGTTCGGATGCATTGCCCGCCGCGTCGGTAGCGATCACCGTGAAGGTGTAACTCGCCTTGGCCTCGAAGTTCGGGTTGCCGGTCAGGGTCACGGCG
>JANOTG010000365.1:0-6619 GCA_031416215.1 Betaproteobacteria bacterium | reverse complement strand
CTGTTGATTTCCATCCAAACTTGACCCCATCTTTCCGTCCAATATTGACCCCACCCATTGCAGTTTAAAACCGTGCAATGCGGCTGTGGATAAGTCTTCGGTTTTCAGGCTGGTGTTGGTTCTCCGTCTTTGGTTGTTGGCTGTCTGGTCTTTGCGCCTTGCTTCGCCGGGCTTGCAAGCCCGGCGGCGATTTTTGCTTTGGCGCTGGAGTGCTTGAAGCGCCAACTCTGGTTGCCCGTCTCCACGATGTGGCAGTGGTGCGTGAGCCGGTCTAGCAGGGCGGTCGTCATCTTCACATCGCCAAACACCTGCGCCCACTCGGCAAACCCCAGGTTGGTGGTGATCAGTACGCTGGTGCGCTCGTAGAGTTTCGAGAGTAGGTGAAACAACAAAGCCCCGCCAGCCTGGCTGAACGGCAGGTAGCCTAACTCATCGAGGATCACCATGTCCACATACATCAGCTTGATGGCCATCTGGCCCGCCTTGCCGTGGGCCTTCTCCTGCTCCAAGGCGTTGACCAATTCCACGGTGGAGAAGAAACGCACCCGTTTGGCATGCTTCTGGATAGCCTGCACGCCAATGGCCGTGGCCAGGTGCGTCTTGCCGGTTCCGGGCCCGCCGATGAACACCGCGTTGTGCGCGGGCGCGGTGAACTCGGTGCTGTGCAGCTTGCGCACAATGGCTTCATCCACGCTGGAGTGTTCAAACTCGAACCCGGCCAGATCCCGGTGCGCCGGAAACCTTGCCGCCCCCATTTGGTAGGCTGTGGAGCGCACCACGCGCTGGGCCGATTCAGCAGCAACGAGCTGGTGCATGAAGGTCTCGGGATTGAATTCGGTGTGTCGTGCCTGTGCAGCCACCTCGGGGAAGCTTGCCGCCATGCCGTGCAGGCTGAGCGATTTCAACTGGGCAATGATCTGCGCGCTCATGGGCTCACCTCGCTGCCCGCAGCGTCGGCGTCGTTGTGGCGCAAGCCGTCATACCGATCTACATTGGCCTGTGGTTCTTCGCGCAACCGCAATGGCCAGCCTTGCGCCAGCTCAGCGGCCAGGGCATCGCTCAGCGTGCTGCTGTGTGCGCTGCCCTTTAACCGTGCCAACACGTTCAAGACATGCTCGCCACTGGGTTTGCCGGCCTCCAGCGCCAACTCCACCGACACCAGCACGGCCTCCAGGCCATGGATGGGCACGGCGGCGAGCACCTGGGCCATGACGGCGTCCCCACCGCTGCGGCGCAACAAGATGGCTTGCAATTGCTTGAACGGGGCCGGCATGCCCTCGAACGGCGCTCCATTGCGCAGGCCCCCGGGCTTGCGCTCCACCAAGCTGATGTAGTGCTGCCAGTCATAAAAGGTCTGGCTGCGCTCGAAACTGCGCTTGTGCGTGGCCGCCGGCGTGCCATCGGCCACCACGGCGATGCGGTCGTGGTACAGGCGCACACTGACCGTGCCGTTGGCGTGTTCGGTGGGCACGCTGTAGCGGTTGCGCTCCAGGTGGATCAGCCCGGTGCTGGAAACCCTGGCCAGTAGTTCGACGTAGCCATCAAAGGGCCGCGGCATGGGCATGAGCCGGGTTTGTTCGTCTTGCAGCACGTCGGCCACCTTCATGGTCGGGTACTCGGGATGGTTGAGTTCATTCCAGGCAATACGAGCTTGTTCGGCCAGCCAGTCGTTGAGTTCGTCCCAATCGGCCCAGCGGCGCTCTTTGGCCCGGTGCCAGATGCTGGCGCGCCGGTCGCGCACGTTCTTCTCTACGATGCCTTTCTCCCAGCCGCTGGCGACGTTGCAGAATTCGGGCTCAAACAGGTAGTGACCTGTCATGGTCTCGAAGCGCGCGTTGATCTTGCGTTTCTTGCCCGACAACACCTGGTCGACAGCGGTCTTCATGTTGTCGTAAATGCCGCGCTGGGGCACTCCACCGAAGGCTTCGAAGGCTCGGGCATGGGCGTCAAACAGCATCTCGTGGCCTTGGCCGGGATAGGCCACCAGCCAGAAGGCGCGGCTTGCACACAGTTTGGTATGGGCCAACTCCACGCGCCGGCGCAGCCCACCAATGAACGTGTACTCGGTGCTCCAGTCGAATTGGAAGGCCTCGCCGTGTTGGAACTTCAGGGGGATGAACGCCGCCTTGGCGCCCGCCAGACTTTGCTCGACCTTCCACGCCCGGGCAAAGGCGCACACCCGCCCGTAGCCACCTGCATAGCCCTGCGCACGCAAGTCCTGCCACATTTGTGTCCGGCTGCGCCGCTCACGCTTGTTGCGCCCACTGTCGGCCTTGAGCCAGAGCCGCAGCGTGTCGGCATAGGAATCGAGCTTGCTTGCGATTTGCCGCGGTGGATATTTCGGCTCCACCATCTCAGGTTCCCGCAGCCATGTGCGCACCGTGTTGCGTGACAGGCCGGTTTGCCGGCATATTTCTTTGATCGACTGCTTGTCGCGGTAGTACAAGCGCCGTATCTTTGCCAAGGTTCCCACTTTGATCACTCCTGTTTCTCCTGTGCACAACTTAGAGTGCACAGGGCTTCTAACAGGGGTCAAATTTGGATGAAAATTATTGCTCCAAAGGGGTCAATTCTGGGTGGCATTCAACACCTGGTCGGATGCGGGTGTTCAGCCCGCCGATTTCATCGCCACATTGCCGACCGCCAGCCCCCACCACCGATTACCGCTCTGGAGCGCGCAGTTCCAAGATTCCACCGTCGCTTGCAAGTCTTTTCGAGACGGACGCCAGCGCCAGAAGCTGACCGACGTGCGCAATGTCAGGTCCGGAAAAAGTCGCTCCGCCGTGGTGCGTAGAGTAGAGATTTGGCGCTGGATACGGCCGACGCCGGCACGGCGTTTGACGTGGCCAAGGTGAAGTTGGCCGACTCTATGGAGCGGATGAACGCGCCGCGTTCACATTCAATTCTCAATTTCCGCCACGGAGTTCAAGGCGGCAAGCCTGTGAAAAGCGGGGTATGCCGATAGGCTATGAGGTGGGAGGGCGTGATCCAAGGTCGTCGCCAATGCGTGCGGGGAGAGACCTGTAAAATCATGGGCAGAAAAACAAAACGGGCCGCAAAGGCCCGTGTTTCCTAGTGTCCTGGCGGAGAAGGCGGGATTCGAACCCGCGGAGGGTTTTACCCCTCGCACGCTTTCCAGGCGTGTGACTTAAACCGCTCATCCACCTCTCCGGTGGCGTGAATTGTACCAGCGCCGATTGCGCGGCGCGGCGCGATCGGCGCGCCTTCTGGCACTCGGAAAAAGGCAGACGACTACGGCTTTTGGGCCTGCACCATCTTCATCGCCGAGGCGATCAGCGTCGACACCTCGGTCATGTTGCTGGGCACGATCAGTGTGGTGGTGGCGTCGGTCGCGACCCGGCTGTAGGCGTCCACGGCCTTTTCGGCCACCTTCAGTTGCACCGCCTGTTCACCGCCGGGTTGGCGGATGGCCGCGGCAATACGCTCGATCGCCTGGCCAGTGGCTTCGGCCACCGCCAGAATGGATTGCGCGTCGCCTTGTGCCTTGTTGATGACGGCCTGCTTTTCGCCCTCCGAGCGGGCGATGAAGGCCTCGCGCTCGCCAGTGGCGATGTTGATCTGCTCCTGGCGCCGGCCTTCGGAGGCCGCGATCAGGGCGCGCTTCTCGCGCTCGGCGGTGATTTGCGACTGCATGGCGTGCAGGATTTCCTTGGGCGGCGTCAGGTCCTTGATTTCGTAACGCAACACCTTCACGCCCCAGTTCAGCGCCGCCTCGTCAATCGCCGCCACCACCTGCGAGTTGATGATGGCGCGCTCCTCGAAGGTCTTGTCCAGTTCAAGCTTGCCAATCACGGAACGCAGCGAGGTCTGTGCCAGTTGCGATATCGCCATGATGTAGTTCGACGAGCCGTAGCTGGCGCGCATCGCATCGGTGACCTGGAAGTACAGGATGCCATCGACCTGCAGCTGCGTGTTGTCGCGGGTGATACAGACCTGGCTCGGGATGTCGAGCGGGATCTCTTTCAGGATATGTTTGTAGGCCACCTTGTCCACAAACGGCACCAGGATGTTGAGCCCGGGTGTGAGCGTGCCGTGGTACTTGCCGAGGCGTTCGACGACCCAGGCATGCTGTTGCGGCACCACCTTGATGGCCCGGAAGATGAAGATGACGGCGATGACAAAAATGAGCAGGGCGACTTCCATGGGGCGCTTTCAGTTCGGTTTCGACAATGGGCAAATTCAGGTTTTTTCCACCAGCAGTCGGCTGCCGACCACCTCGACTACCTTGTGCAGGCCGGTGCTGGGTGCGGCGCCGTCGCGGTGCAGACAGGTCCAGCTGGCGCCACGGTAGCTGACCGTGGCTGTGCCATCGGTGTTCCACTCCGTGATGTGTATTGTTTCACCGATGTCCAGATTGACATCCTTGTTGGCGCCCGCCAATGGCGCGGCGGGCCGTTTGCCCCGGCGCAGATGCCACACCACCACCGCGCCGCCTCCGATGACGGCAGCCACGACCAGTTGTGTTGGCGTGCCGGCACCGGCATGTGCTGCCATCGCTGCGGCAGCCAATCCGACCGCGACCATCAGCAGATAAAAGGTGCCGGTGACCAGTTCCACTGCAACGGCGGCCCCCGCAGCCAGCCACCACATGGTTGCGCTTTCCATAGACGATCCTGTGTATTGCGAAAGCCACATTTTGCGGCCATTGTGCGGCTTGGCAACAGCGGCGACGACTTAATTCCTTACACTGCGCGCCTGATCGCCGTTTTCTGCGTCGATCCGCCTGTTTGGGCGCCGTATGAAGGTTCGTTTTAGTCTCAACGTCACTTGGAACCAAGTTGGTTTCCACTGAAAACAAGTTTTTTCGCATGTCAGGACCACCATGAAGTTTCGTTTTAGTTTCGACATAACTTGAAACCAAGTTAGTCTCCTCTGAAAACCAGTCTGCCTTCGTATCTGGAGATATATGAAATTTCGTTTCCCCATCGTCATCATCGACGAGGACTTTCGCTCCGAGAACACCTCCGGCCTGGGCATCCGTGCGCTGGCGCAAGCCATCGAGAGTGAGGGTTTCGAGGTGCTGGGCGTCACCAGTTACGGTGACCTGTCGCAGTTCGCGCAGCAACAGTCGCGCGCCAGTGCCTTTATCCTGTCGATCGACGATGAGGAGTTCACGCCCGGCCCGGATCTGGACCCGGCCGTATTGAATCTGCGCCAGTTCATCGAGGAGGTACGGCGCAAGAATCTGGACGTGCCAATCTACGTGTATGGCGAGACCAAGACTTCGCGCCATATTCCGAATGACATCCTGCGCGAACTGCATGGCTTCATCCACATGTTCGAGGACACGCCCGAATTTGTGGCGCGCCACATCATCCGCGAGGCCAGGAGTTATTTGGAGGGCGTGCAACCGCCATTTTTCAAGGCCTTGCTGGACTATGCCGAAGACGGCTCCTACTCCTGGCATTGCCCCGGGCACTCGGGCGGCGTGGCGTTCCTGAAGAGCCCGGTCGGGCAGATGTTTCACCAGTTCTTCGGCGAGAACATGCTGCGTGCCGACGTTTGCAATGCGGTGGAGGAGCTCGGCCAGCTGCTGGATCACACCGGGCCGATTGCCGCTTCGGAGCGCAACGCGGCGCGCATCTTCAATGCCGACCATTGTTTCTTCGTCACCAATGGCACCAGCACTTCGAACAAAATGGTGTGGCACCACTGCGTGGCCCCGGGTGACGTGGTGGTGGTGGACCGTAATTGCCACAAGTCGATCCTGCACGCCATCATCATGACCGGCGCGGTGCCGGTGTTTCTGAAACCCACGCGCAACCATTTCGGCATCATCGGGCCGATCCCGAAGGAGGAGTTCGAGCCGGCAGCCATCGAGGCCAAGATCCGTGCCAACCCGCTGCTCAAGGGAGTGGACGCCAAGTCGGTGCGACCGCGCGTGCTGACCTTGACGCAGTCCACCTACGACGGCGTGTTGTACAACACCGAAACCATCAAGGGCATGTTGGACGGTTACGTCGACAACCTGCATTTCGATGAAGCCTGGTTGCCCCATGCGGCGTTCCACCCGTTTTATGGCACCTACCACGCCATGGGCAAGAAACGCGCGCGCCCGAAGAAGGCGGTGGTGTACGCCACGCAGTCGATCCACAAACTGTTGGCGGGGATCAGCCAGGCCAGCCATGTGCTGGTGCAGGACGCGCAGCAAAACAAGCTGGACCGGCACCTGTTCAACGAAGCCTACCTGATGCACACCAGCACCAGCCCGCAATACAGCATCATCGCCAGTTGTGATGTGGCAGCGGCCATGATGGAGCCGCCCGGTGGCACCGCGCTGGTGGAGGAGAGCATCACCGAGGCGCTGGACTTCCGCCGTGCCATGCGCAAGATCGACGACGAATACGGCGTCGACTGGTGGTTCAAGGTCTGGGGGCCGGACAAGCTGGTGGAGGAGGGCATCGGCCGGGCGGATGACTGGATCATCAAGGGTGAGTCCCGAAACGCCCGCGCCGGTGTCAATTGGCATGGTTTTGGCAAGATGGCGACCGGTTTCAACATGCTCGACCCGATCAAGTCGACCATCGTCACGCCCGGCTTGGACCTGAACGGCAAGTTCGCCAAGACCGGCATTCCGGCCAGCATCGTGACCAAGTTT
>JANOTG010000364.1:0-1656 GCA_031416215.1 Betaproteobacteria bacterium | reverse complement strand
CGCTTTTACGGCTTCCTCGATGCCGAGACCGACCAGTTCAGCCCCGAGCTGGTGCAGGACAACACCTTGATCCACGCCCCCGCCAGCCATGCCGACGGCTACCACCTGACCGAAGACCTGGTCAACCAGACCATCCGCATGCTGGCCGACCACCAGGCCGACCGGCCATCGCAGCCCTGGTTTGGCATGTTGTCTCTGGGCGCCTGCCACGCGCCGCATCAGGCACCGGTCGGGCTGATCCGGAGTTATGACCAAGCATTCGCGCACGGCTGGGATGTGGAGCGTGAGCGCCGCCTGGTGCGCCAGCTCGCGCTGGGCATCGTCCCCCAGGGCACCGTGCTGCCGCCGCGCAATCCGGGCGTCAAGCCATGGAGCGAAGCCAGCGTGGACGAGCAGCGCCTGTTCGTGCGGCTGCAATCCGCTTATGCCGCCATGCTGGACCACGCCGACCAGCATCTGGCGCGCCTGATGGCATTTCTGGATACCGCCGGCCTGCGCGACGACACACTCGTGCTGGTGCTGTCGGACAACGGTGCCAGCCAGGAGGGCGGGCCGTTGGGCATGGTCAACGCCATGGGGCCGTTCAACCTGCTGGCGGAGTCGCTGGCGACCAAGATCGCGCGCATCGACGACATCGGTGGTCCCGACACCCACACCAATTTTCCGCACGGCTGGGCGATGGCGGCCAATACGCCTTTGAAGCGCTACAAGCAGAACACGCACGGTGGTGGCATACGCGACCCGCTGATCGTCGCCTGGCCGAAGGCGCTGCCGGCACGCGGCGAGCTGCGCCACCAGTTCTGCCATGTGCGCGACCTCGCTCCAACCCTGCTCGATCTGCTGCAGTTGCCGGCACCGACCCAGGTGGAAGGCCATGCCGTCAAGCCCATGACGGGTGAGAGCTTCGCCGCCAGCTTGCACGATGCCCGTGCCGCGCCGCGCCAGGGCGCACAGATCTTCGAGATGTTCGGCCACCGCGGTATCTGGCACGGCGGCTGGAAGGCGGTGGCCTTTCACCCGGTGGGCACGCCCTTCGACAACGACGTGTGGGAGCTCTACCACCTGGAACAGGACTTCGCCGAGTGCAAGGATCTGGCCGCCTCGCATCCGGAGAAACTCGCCGAGTTGCAGGCACTCTGGTGGCGCGAAGCACAAGCGAACCAGGTGCTGCCGATGGACGACCGCTTCGGCCCGCGTTTTGCCGAGAACGGGCGCCGGTTTCACGGCCAACGCACAAAGTTCGTGCTGCACGCCGGCATGGGCCACCTGCCCAACGAGGTGGCGCCCGATGTGCGCAGCCGCAACTACCTGATCGAGGCCCATGTGCGCATCGACAGCGCCGATGCCCAGGGCGTGCTGGTGGCGCACGGCGACATGACGGGGGGCTACAGCCTCTACGTCCAGGACGGCCACCTGGTGCACGATGTGAACGTGGGCAATGTGCACCACATCCTGCGTTCGACCGTCGCCATTACCTCCGGCCACCATGTGTTTGGCCTGCGCATGGATCTGGGCCCGTGGATTCGCGTGCTGCTGCCGGTGATGGGCATGACCGTGCTGCCATCGAAACGGGTCGCCACCCTGCTGATCGACGGCGTGGTGGTCGGCAGCCTGGACATGGGCCGTGTCGGGCTGAACTCGCAAGTCTCCTTCAGC
>JANOTG010000363.1:0-1698 GCA_031416215.1 Betaproteobacteria bacterium | reverse complement strand
TCCAGGTCGGCGATGCTGTGTGTGCCCAGTTGCGCAGCGGTGCCGTCCACCACGCTGTCGATCAGCGCGTCGGTGAGCTCCGGTGCCTCCAGCCTGGTCCAGGGCAATTTGAGCGCCGGGCCGAATTGCGCCATGAAGTGGCGCATGCCGGCGTCACCGCCGGCCAATGTGTAGATCAGAAAGCTGCCCATGAAAGACCAGCGGATACCGGCACCATAACGGATGGCGTCGTCGATTTCACCCGTGGTGGCCACACCGTCATTAACCAGATGCAGCGACTCGCGCCACATGGCCTCCAGCAGGCGGTCCGCAATGAAGCCCGGCACCTCCTTGCGCACATGCAGGGGCTTCATGCCGAGCGACTTGTAGACCTGGATCGCCGCCTGGATCGCGTCCGGTGCTGTCTGCGCGCCGCCCACCACTTCGACCAGAGGCAACAGGTAGACCGGGTTGAACGGGTGGCCCACCACGCAGCGCTGCGGATGGTTGGCCTTGGCGTAAAACTCGCTTGGCAACAGGCCCGAGGTGGACGAGGCGATCAACACGTCGGGCCGCGCGGCAGCACTCACCTTGGCGTGCAGATCCATCTTGAGGCCCAGGGTCTCGGGTGCACTCTCCTGAATGAAGTCGGCATCCGCCACACAGGACTCGACGGTGTTGGCCCATCGCAGGCGCTGCTGCGAAGCGCCCGTCTTGAGCCCCTGCTTTTCCAGCGCCCCCCAGCATTTGGCGACACGTTGGCGCAGGGCCGCTTCGGCGCCCGGTGCCGGATCCCAGGCCACGACGTCCAGACCGTGCGCCAGGGCACGGGCCACCCAGCCACTGCCGATGACGCCCGAACCGAGGGCAGCGATGGTCTTGATATCGGTAACAAAAGCCATGGGGAAATTCCTGATCGGCGAATTGGGATTCAAAGGCGGTCAAACGCGCGGCTTCAAGCCCATCTTGATACGACCCTCGGCCGGCGTCATGGGCCTGGCACCCATACATTCGATGAGTTTGATGACACGCTCCACCAGTGCGCCGTTGCTGGCCGGCACACCTTTGTCCAGCCACAGGTTGTCCTCCAGGCCGACACGCACGTTGCCACCCAGCACAATAGCCTGGGCTGCCATCGGCATTTGCATGCGGCCGATGCCAAAACCAGCCCAGGTCACACCTGCCGGCAGGTTGTCCACCATGGCCTTCATGGTCGTGGTGTCGGCCGGTGCGCCCCACGGGATACCCAGACAGAGCTGAAAGATCGGGTCTTTCAGCAGGCCCTCCTTGATCATCTGGTTGGAAAACCACAGGTGGCCGGTATCGAAAATCTCCAACTCGGCCTTCACGCCCAGCTCGGTGATGCGTCTCGCACCCGCACGCAGGGCGGCCGGGGTGGAGACGTAGATGATGTCGCCATCGCCAAAATTGAGTGTGCCGCAGTCCAGCGTGCAGATGTCGGGCAACAGCTCTGCCACATGCACCAGGCGGGTCAGTGGCCCCACCAGATCGGTGTTCGGGCCGAAGTCGGTCGGGCGCTCCCCCGGCCCGATCTCCAGATCCCCGCCCATGCCGGCTGTCAGGTTGACGATGATGTCGACGCCGCTGGCCTTGATGCGCTCCATCACCTCGCGGTACAGCGCCGGGTCGCGGCTGCCCTTGCCGGTCTGGGGGTCGCGCACATGGCAATGCACCACGGTGGCGCCGGCATGCGCCGCC
>JANOTG010000362.1:0-29443 GCA_031416215.1 Betaproteobacteria bacterium | reverse complement strand
GGCCTCGTTGGCTTCGATGACGTCCAGATCCTGCACCGTCAGGCCGGCCCGCTGCAAGGCCTTGCGGGTCGCCGGAACCGGGCCGATGCCCATGTACTTGGGGTCCACTCCGGCGTGTGCATAGGCCACCAGCCGCGCCATCGGCCGCACGCCGCGCGCCGCCGCCACGTCGGCGGCCATCAACACCAAGGCGGCCGCGGCATCGTTCAGCCCCGAGGCGTTGCCCGCCGTGACGGTGCCGTTTTCCTTCAAGAATGCCGGCTTGAGCTTGGCCATGTCTTCCAGCGCGCAATTGCTGCGGAAGTGTTCATCGACCTCGAACGACACATCGCCCTTGCGCGTCTTTTGCACCACGGCGAGGATCTGCGCCTTGAAGTAGCCCGCCTTGGTGGCCCGCTCGGCGCGGTTGTGACTCTCCAGTGCCAGCTGGTCCTGGTCGTCGCGGCTGATGCCCCATTTGGCCGCGATATTCTCGGCAGTGATGCCCATGTGGTTGTTGTGAAACGGGTCGTGCAGGGCGCCCACCATCATGTCCACCATTTTGGTATCGCCCATACGCGCACCCCAGCGAGTGTTCAGGCTGGCGTAGGGCGTCCGACTCATGTTTTCGGCGCCACCACCGATGGCGATATCGCAGTCGCCCAGCGTGATCGATTGCGCCGCCGACACGATGGCCTGCAAGCCTGAGCCACACAGGCGGTTGACATTGAATGCCGGTGTGTCTTCGGCACAACCGCCATCGATGGCCGCCACGCGCGACAGATACATGTCGCGCGGCTCGGTGTTCACCACATGGCCGAACACCACGTGGCCGACTTCACTACCGCCGACGCCACAGCGTTGCAGGGATTCGCGCAGCACCCGACTCGCAAGCTCGGTCGGTGCGACGTCCTTGAGCGCACCGCCAAAGGTGCCGATGGCTGTGCGCACGGCGCTGACGACGACTACTTCTCGCTGCATGATAGGTCCTTCGATGGTGGTTGATCGTCCATTGTGCAACGCCAGGATTTCAGCCAGCTTACTGGCAGCGCATGCCGTGACGCAGGGCAGTGGGGGCAGGCGGGCAGACGCTACACGCCCAGCACAATCGGAAAACTGGCGCGCAAACCGTCGGCAGCGGGCTCAAATGCCACCGTCAGCGCGGCACGGGCAGCGTCGTCACCGAGGTTGCGCCACAACATGTCGCGGCTGTTGCCGGGGTCGCCCAGTACATACAACTGGGTGGTCAGCAGTGTGCGCCCTGACAGCTTGACCTTGACATGGATATGCGGAGTGCGCCCGGCATAAGCCGCCGGGCGGATGGTGCGAAAGCGATACCGGCCGTCGTTGTCCACCGCAACCCGCCCAAATCCCTGGAACGCCGGATCGGCCCGGTTGCCATCAGCGGGATGGTGGTAGTGGCCGGCCTCGTCACATTGCCAGATTTCGACTTGCGCACCACGCACCGGTTTGCCATGCAGGTCCACGACCGAACCTTCGACCCAGGCCGCCTGTCCGCGGTTGTAGACCTGTTGTGCGTTGCGCAGCAGATCTCCGTCGTGGTCCGCTGGTAGTTCGCGTGGGTAATACGGTCCCTCGGTCTGCGATGGGGTGGCACGCCGCGGCTGCTGCGCCAGGGCGCGCCGGCCCAGCAAAAGAGCGGGTGCCAAGACAAACGCTCCGGCAAGGGTGCGGCGGGCTGGGTTATGTGTTGGTGTGGGTTGACGCATCGTATTGTCCTGTGCAGACCGACTTTATCGTTGGCATCCACACGCCGGGGCCGGATTTCCCAGATGATGAAACAAACCGAAACACGTCGATACGCCGCTGAAAGCACGGGGTGGCGGTCGGTCGACACCATGGAGGCCTGTTCAACTACTTCCGCATAGGAACCACCATGAAACGCTGGATTCAACGCACTTTGCTCGGCCTGTTCGGTGCCGGCATCATTATCGGCGGGCTCACCGCCTGTGGCAATCGCCACAACCACCATGGCATGGCCATGACTGAAGAGGACTCGGCCAGGTACAAGGCCAAGATGGTGGACTGGGTGGGCAAGGAACTCGAGCTCAATGAACAGCAAAGGCAAGGTCTTGGTGCCTTGGCTGATCGTCTGCGCGAGCAGCGCCAGGCGCTGGTCGGCAAGACGACCGATCCGCGTGCTGAGGTGCAGGCGCTGGTGGCAGGTGCCCAGTTTGACCGGGCCCGTGCCAAGGCCGTGCTGGACGAGAAGACTGGCGCAATCCAGAGCAAGAGCCCGGACGTGATTGCTGCGGCAGCGGACTTCTTCGACAGCCTGACGCCGACGCAGCAGCACAAGGTGCGCGACTTCTTGCAACGCCGCCACGGCTGGTTTGGCCGCGGTTGAAGTTGCCTGGCGGTGGGACAATGCGCCATGCCGACGATCCTGCTGATCGATGACGACGAGCTGCTGGGCGGGCCCTTGACTGCCTACCTGCGGCGCTTCGACATGGAGCTGGCCACCGCCACCCGTCCCAGCCAGGGCCTGGCCCGGCTGCGGACCGGGAAGTTTGATGCCGCCATTTTGGACGTGATGCTCCCGGAAATGGACGGTTTTGCCCTGTGTCGCACCATCCGCAAGGAGAGCGACATCCCCATCATCATGCTGACGGCCCGTGGCGACGTGATGGATCGGGTGGTCGGCCTGGAACTGGGTGCCGACGACTACCTGCCCAAGCCTTTCGAGCCGCGCGAACTGGTGGCGCGACTGCAGACCGTGTTGCGTCGGCGCAAGGCGCCCGGCGCCAGCCATCGACTGGTATTCGACGGTCTGGACATGGACCTCGACAAACATGTGGTGCTGCGCCATGGTGAGCCGCTCGATCTCACCGGCACCGAGTTCGCGCTTCTTGTGTTGCTGGCGCGTGAGCCAGGTCGGGTGTTCGCGCGTGATGACATACTGAACCACCTGCGCGGTCATGAGGCCGACCTGTACACACGCGCCGTGGATATTGTTGTCAGCCGGTTGCGCCGCAAGCTGGAGCCGCTGGACTGCATCAAGACCCTGCGCAATGCCGGCTACGCGCTGGCGGTCGGCCGTGTCTGAATCGCAGCGCCAGCGCTGGCACCATCGGGCGCGCTCGGCTCTGCGGCGCTCGTTGCGGCTGCGTCTGATCCTGGTGTTCTGGCTGCTGGCACTGTGCCTGACAGCGATTTTTGTCGCAGGTACGCAGCGTGCGCTGGGTGTGGGCTGGCGGCTCGCGGCGGCGCCCCTGCTGACCGACTATGTCGACCGGCTGGTAGCCGAGCTGGGTTCACCCCCGAGCGTCGAGCGCGCCGCCGCTCTGACCCGCAGGCTTCCGCTGTCGGTGCGTATCGACGGGCCTGCGGTGCAATGGTCGTCCCACGGCCTGCAGCGCGGCGAGGCGCACGACCATGCGCAGGATGACTGGCACGACGCGGGGCCGCGGCTGCTCGCGCGCAACACCGCAGACGGCCACCGCGTGGTGCTGGGTCTGGGTGATCTGCCCTGGCGCAGCCAGCCGCGCCTGATAGGCTGGGCCACATTGGCGGTGTTGCTGCTGATGACGGCTGTTGCCTATGGCTATGTGCGCCGCCTGCTGCGTCCGCTGGACGACATTCGCTCGGGCGCACAGCGGTTTGGTCGGGGTGAGTTCGACACGCCGATCACCGTGCGGCGTCAGGACGAGCTGGGGGATTTGGCGCGACAGATCAACACCATGGCACGTGACCTGCATCAGATGCTGGAAGGCAAACGCGCGCTGCTGCTTGCCATCAGCCATGAATTGCGTTCGCCGCTGACACGTGCCAGGCTCAATGTCGAGTTGTTGCCGCTGGCGCCGCCGGACACTGCGGCCACACGCCAGGCGCTGTTGGTCGACCTGGCACAGATGCGCGACCTGATCACCGACCTGCTCGAAGGCGAGCGCCTGTCGGGCTCTCATGGGGCATTAGATCGCGAGAGCTTGGACATCGCCACGCTGGTGCGCGACGTGTTGGCAAGCCGCCCCGACTTTGCTGGCGTGCAAACTGATCTGTCGCCAGTCCTGAGCGCCATCAGCCTGGATGCGGCGCGCGTCCGACTGGCGTTGCGAAACCTGCTTGACAATGCCGTGCGCCATGGTGCCAATGCCACCCAGGCCGCTTGCGTATCGCTGCGCGGCGACGCCGCAAGTGTGCAACTGGTGGTACGGGATTTCGGCCTGGGGGTGGACGAGGATCAGATGGAAAATCTGGCGCAACCGTTCTACCGCACCGATGCCGCGCGTCAACGCAGCACCGGCGGTGTCGGCCTGGGCCTGTATCTGTGCCGCCTGGTGGTACAGGCGCATGGCGGCGTCATGCGGCTGCGCAATGCCCGGCCCGGCCTTGAGGTCACACTGGAGTTTCCGCGTTCGCCGGCCTGAGGGGTGTAGTGCCAGTTTCCGTGCCGGCTCAAAAATCCGGGGCGCTGAACCAATGCAGGACGGCACCGGTCGTCGGGTGTAGCAGGCGCAGAGCGCTGGCATGCAGCATGAGGCGCGGCGCGGGCACAGGCTCGGCGCCGTACAACCGGTCTCCAACAATGGCATGGCCGATGGCGTGCAGGTGCACCCGCAACTGGTGCGAGCGCCCGGTCACGGGTTCAAGCTCGATCCGGCTGGTCGGGGCCACCGGCGCTGAGCTTGTTGTCCCTGTTGTCGGAAACACGCGCCAGCGGGTTTGGCTCGGTTTGCCCATTACAGGGTCGATCACCCTGCGTGGTCGCGCCGGCCAGTCGAGTGCAATCGGCAGATCGATCAGATTCCAGGCGGCAACAGGTGTCGTTGGGTGCCCGTGCACCACGGCGACATAGGTCTTGCTGATCGAGCGCGCCGCGAACATCTGGCTCAGGATGCGTTGCACTGCTTTGCCGCGGGCCATCAGCATCAAGCCCGAGGTTGCCATGTCCAGCCGGTGTACCACCAGGGCATCCGGATAGATCTGGCGGGCGCGCTCGCTCAGGCAATCCTGTTTGTCCGGGCCGCGGCCCGGCACCGACAACAAGCCCTCGGGCTTGTCCAACAGCAACAAGGCGTCGTCCTCGTACAGGACAAGCGTCTGTTCAGTTGACAACTTTGCCGTTGACCAATCTTTGCACGATATCGCACAACTCCTCGACATCGTTGGGTTTGTGGATGAGCGCACCCGCGCCCTCGGCAAATGCGCTTTGTTCAATGTCGGCTGTGACATAACCAGACGCCAGTGCGACGGGCAGGTCGGGTCGCACCGCACGTGCTTCGCGCAGCAGGTCTACACCGCAAAACCCCGGCATGTTGTAGTCGGTCACCAGCAGGTCGAAGTCGTGCGGCCGTTCGCGCAGTGCCACCGAGGCCAGGTGCGGGTCGGTGAAGGAACTGACCCGAAAGCCCTTGCGCGTCAGAACCCGCTCGACCAGAAACACCAGTGCCTCGTCATCGTCCACGTACATCACGTGTTTGCCTTCACCGCGCACGGTGTTGGGGAACGTGATCTCCAGTTGGGCCGTCACGGGTGGGGCGTCCACAGGCGGGAAGTACAGGGTGAATACGCTGCCCTTGCCGGGTGCACTCTTGACCCCCACCGAGCCCTGGTGGGTGCGCATGATGCCGTGGACCACGGCCAGGCCGAGGCCGGTTCCCTGGCCGACCGGCTTGGTGGTAAAAAACGGTTCGAAGATGCGTTCCATGGTGTCGGGCTGGATGCCTGTGCCGGTGTCGCGCACGGACAACGTGACGTGGTGCCCGCGCGAGATACCGCGGCGCTCCTCCTTCAGCGAGCGGTTGTAGGTGCTGCTGAGTTCGACACTGATCACACCACGGTCGTTGCCAATGGCGTGCATGGCGTTGGTGCACAGGTTGAGCAGTGCCTGCTCGACCTGGGTGGCATCGGCCATGACGGCCGGCACATGTTTGTCGACCCGCAGTTGCAGGTCGATCGATGGCGGCAATGTGACCTTGAGCAGCCGGGTGGTTTCGTACACCACTTCGGGCAGGTGGATTGCGCTGCGTAGGGGTGATTCGTTGCGGCTGAAGGTCAAAATCTGGCGCACCAGGTCGCGCGCCCGGCGTCCGGCCTTTTCAATTTCGCGCAAGCTGGTGAGGGCCGGCGAGTCGCTCCCGGCGTCCTGCTTGGCAAGCTCCACGTTGCCCAGGATTGCGCCCAGGATGTTGTTGAAGTCGTGCGCGATGCCGCCGGCCATGGTGCCGACGGCCTGCATCTTCTGCGACTCGCGCAACTGGGTCTCCAGCACGTTGCGCTGGGTTTCGATCTTCTTGCGCGCTGTCAGGTCGCGCGCAAACACCGTGATGATGTCACCATCCTGCCGGTGCTCGAAAGATACGCTGACCTCCACAGCCAGCGGTTTGCCACCGATGGTGCGCCCCTCCATTTCGCCCAATTGCGCGTGGGTGGACAAATTGTTGTATGCCAGTGTCTGAACGGCATCGGGCAGAAACCGCTCCAGCGGGCTGCCCAAGGCCTGGTCGGACGGGCACTGGAACAGGGCCGCAGCGGCGGGATTGAAGACCGTGATACTGCGGGCGGTATCGACACAAATGATGGCGTCGAGCGATGAGTTGATGATGGCGGCCAGGCGGTTCTCGCTCAGGTGCAGTTCTTCATTGCGCAGGCGCAACGCAGCAGCACTTTCCTGAAGGGCACGCCGCTCGGCCAACAGGGGACCCTGATCGATGATGGCGCAGATGAAGTGTGCCAACTCGTCCTGGTCGTTGTCAATACGCGCAATATGCAGGTCACCCGCGAAGGTGCCTGTAGAGCCGGCGTGAAAGATGACTTCGCTGGACTCGCTGGTGGCGTGTGCTTTGGCGGCCGCAAAGGCGCTGACCACCCGGCTTGAGTGGTCCTGGCTGACCAGGGGCAGCAGGAAGTTCAACGGGGGATCATGTTCCCGCGGCCGGAACAGGCGCAAGGCCATGGCATTGCTCTCGAGCACCATGCCGTTTTCATCCACAACCATCAGCGCCAGCGGCACACTGGAGAACAGCGTGAGGAATCGCTCTGACGCACCTTCGGCGGCGCGTTGGCTGTAGCGCAGCGCCTTGTTCTGGATTTCGAGTTCGGCCTGGTACTTGCGCAGGTCTTCTATCATCTGCGGCAGGCCATATCCCTGGGCAATCACCTCGGGCAGGCTGCTGTCGTCTTGCACCAGCGCAGAAATATTCCGGAACAAGTGCCCGGGCCTGCGTCGTGACGTGGCTTTGGTCATCGCCCGCACCAGGCCGGGCCAAGGCATGTACCGGTACCCGACAGCCTGTCGGGCTTGTCCTTGCGAAGCCGCATTCCGTGCGGCCCTATTTCTTCAACTTGCCGCGCACCGGCACGACAGTCGTGATGGTTGGCCGCACCGCGTCCGGTGATACAGGCTTGGGCGGCGCAGTGTCCTTTTTCGGCTTCTTGGTTTCCTTGTTGCTCTTTTGTTGTCCTTTTGCCATAGGATGCTCCTGGTTGTTAGCAAGGGGAGGGGCGATGCTTTGCCGTTCGGCGCCGCTTTGTGGGAGCGTTCAGCGGCGCACGACTGCGTCGCCGGGTTCATAGTCCGCCGCCTTCAATGGACTGTTGGCCGTGATGTAGGCGCGCAGCAGGTCGGCGTCGACGAAACCGGTGTCGACAAAACTCTTGTGGCCGGTCATGCGCGGGTATCCGTCACCACCCGCAGCGACAAAATTGTTGATGACCATGCGGTAGGTCTTGCCGGGATCGACCGGCACACCCTTGATCGTCGCAGAGGTCACCGCGCCGCCAGCGATCACCAGCCTGACGCCGGCGAACTGCGCAAACGCCCCGGATCCGACCGACATTTTGGCCGCCGCGTTGAGGTAGTCCATCACCTCCTTGCCGGTCAGATCCAGCGTGACCGTGGTGTTGCCGAAGGGCTGTACCTTGAGCACGTCCTTGTAGGTCAATTTGCCGGCCACAAACGAGTCCCGCACGCCCCCGGCATTGACCACGGCGAAGTCGGCCCGGGTCTTGTCCATCAGTGCGCGTCCAATCAACACCCCCAGTGAGGCGGGTCTGGCGCGAACCACGGCCCGGTCACCCTCCAGCCGCCCGTCGGTGGAGCCAATCTCGACCAGCAATTTTTGTTGGCCAAACTCCTGGAATGGTTTGAGCAGTTCCAGCATCTCCTTGTCCTCGGCGATTTCGCTGGTGTAGTGCACCATGCTGGTTTTGCCGTCGGCGGCCCTGACCGACTTCTTCAGGTTTACCGGTATCAACGCGTACTTCACCAGTTTGAACTCGCCGTTGCGGTATTCGAAGTCGGCGCGTCCGACATATTTTCCCCATTCGTGGGCTTGCACAATCCAGGCGCCGTTTTGTCGGTCCGGGCGACAGTCGGTCCCCGGAACATACTCGCGATCGATCACGTTCTCGGCCTTCATGCAGGCCGGGTTTTGTGAGTGACCGCCGACCACCAGATCGATGCCCTTGACCGCCCGGGCCATCTCCACGTCGCCCGGTGACTGGGTCCCGCTGTTGCCGTTTTCGTAGTGGCCCATGTGGGTCGCAGCAATCACCACATCGGCCCTGCCGCGCAGTTCCGGCACTACTTTTGCGGCCTCTCCTATCACGCTGCGAAACTCGATATTCTTGATGTTGTCCGGATTCACCATCTTGAACGTGTCCTCGGTGGTCAGCCCCATCACCCCGACCCGCAGCCCACCCAAGCTAAACACCTTGTAGGGAGCAAACATGCGCTCGCCGCGGTCGTAGATGTTGGCGGAAAGCATCGGAAATTTGGCCAGATCGCGCTGCATGCGCAGAACGCCCAAGGGTTTGTCAAACTCGTGGTTGCCAACCGCCATCGCGTCATAACCCAGCAAGTTCATGCCGCGAAAATCCGGTACGGCGTCCTGCAGGTCCGATTCGGGCACACCCGTATTGACATCGCCACCGTCGAGTAAAAGGCTGAAGCCGCCGCTGCGCGTGACCTCGGCGCGAATCTGGTCGATCAGCGTCTTTCGGGCTGCCATGCCATATTCGCCGTCGGAGTTTTTCCAGAATCGACCATGGTGGTCGTTGGTGTGCAGAATGGTCAGTTTGTAGGTCTTGTCCCGTTCCGGTCCAGCTCCAGGCATCGACGAGCACGCTGCCAGCACCAGCGCCGCAGTAAGGATAGCCAGGGTTTTTACGTGCATCATGAATGGACTCGAGATAGTGCAGTGATTGCGGTAGCTGCAGATTATGGCTGCAGCCGCACGGCGACTCAAGTACGACGCTTGGAGTTTGCGGTCTGGCGGCGCAAGGGGCTGCTTTCCCGCAACAGGGACAATATCTGCCTCACCCCTTGCCACTTCATACGCAATGACCCACTTCATGATTCGGCCCGCTGCTGCAGCGGACATCACCACCCTGAGGCAGATTCACACCGAAAATTCGGCGCTGACGCAGTTTCAACCCGTGGCCGAGGCCGACCAGATCGCCTTCTGGCGCGATGCCATCCGTTATGCCGAGCCACAACTGCATGTGGCCTGTGAGGGACCGGCAGTTGTGGGTGTGGTCGGCTTTGATCGATCGCGCGACAGCGGCACCCCCCCTACGACAGGCGAGATATGGACCCTGCAGGTGGCGCGGGCGTGCTGGGGGCGCGGCGCCGCCCTGGCCTTATGGGACAGCGCAAGAGAGGAGCTACTGCAGGAGGGCTGTACCGACGTGATGGCCTGGATAACACTGGGCAATGAGCGCGCCATGCGCTTCTTCGAGTTGGCGGGATTCAAGCGCGTCATGTCGTCGGCACGCACGGTCACATTGCATGGTGTGCGCAGCGAGTCGATACGGCTACGCCGCAAACTCTGACAACGGCACCAGCGCCGGCCGGCGTTGCCCCGTCAGACTTCGCCGCCGAACCGTTTCGTCAAGTTGTCGATGTATTTCTCGACCATCTTCTCGAACTCGGACTCAACCACCGGCGCCACCACCATCTTCATCAAGCCGGGCAATGGAATACTCAGGTCGCCCTTGATTGCCAACACCAGGTGTGTCGACTTCTTCTTGTCGGTGATTTTCCAGCTGCCCGACACCAGGGCGTTCCCCTCACCCTTGACCGGCGTCCAGATCACAGTGCCCTTGGCCCTGTTGGAGACGTAGTTGCTGGCATAGACGGTTTGAAGATTGATCTGCGCAACCCCGATCTTTTCCATCTCCCAGCGGTAGCTGCCGCCACCCAGATCCACAAGCTTGTCGACCTTGGGAAAATGGCTGGCTGACGTCGGTACGTCGGAGAGCAGATCAAAAACCTCCGCCACGGGCGCCTTCACCGAGAATTCGTAGCCAAGATCAATCGTCACGTTGATGGTCATGGGGCGCTCCTGATTTTTGCACTTGGGGGATGTTGCTGACCACATCCTAGCGCATTGTGCCGCTCAGGCTGCCATGCAACGACTCGAAAATCCTCGATGCGCCAGGCGGGAGCGTACAAAGTGGCGGCAACTGGATTGCCGCTCCCCGAATCAGGATTGCGGGCTGAAAGCGATGGCCAACAGGGCCTGCTGGCGCTGTCGCGTACGGGTCTGGATACGGCGCAACAAACCCTTGCCGTCCACCGCGTCAATGCCGTGCTCGCGGGCAAATTGAAGTGCCTCAGGGGTATAGGTGGAGGTTGTTGTGTAGGTCCCGTGCACCGAAGTGTGTGACTGCATGATGCCCAGAAATTCCTTCATTTCTGTCAGGCCGACTGGTTTGTTCAACCAGTGTTTGCAGCGAACGATGGCCACCGGACCAGGCATTTTTGCTGAATGCAGCCAGATGTCCACACCTTCATTGGTGCGGTGGGTTTCCGACCGCGTGTCGAAGCCGGCCCAGGAAAACCATGTCTCGCAAACGGCGGCGAAACGATTGGCGTCAATGGCGCTGAACACATCCAGGGTCCAGCGTCTCCCATGTAATGGAGCCGAAAACTCCAGCCCGCGCGCGATATCGGAATCGGGTTGCGGCAAAGTGTCGCCGGTTGTCAGCACGGTGGTCCGTGCAATGCGGCGTTGCGCGATGGCAGATGCCGTCATCAGCGCCACCAGTGCCACCACCACCACGGTGATCGATGCAGCGATGACAACCGGGTCCGGAATCGAGAGCCACCAGGCACACAGCCACGTCAGCACGAGCACGACCAGTGTGGTGAGCGCGGTCTTGGGCAGGGTTAAGGCCGGCTTTGACAATTCCGGCGCGGAAAAGCTGACTTGTTGGCTGTTCATGGCGAACTCCCGTACACCTGTCGAGGGTAAATTTGACCCTGTTTAAAGCAGTCTATGGTTGCGATGTGACAAAACCAAGGCACTTTTACCGATTTTTGTCAGGGAGACGCCTGTCGACGGCCTGGTTGGAACAAGCTGGTTGCCTACGGTGGCGAATCGCTTGCTCGCGCATAATCGGCGGGTTTCATCGGGGTAAAACATGTACGGCAAAAGCAGGTTTTCTGACGGCGCGGCCTATGTACGGGGCAACTATGTACCGATCGCCGAGGCCGCGATTCCGCTCACCGATTGGGGCTTTCTGCGCTCGGACGCGACCTATGATGTGGTCACGGTGTGGGACGGTAGTTATTTCCGCCTGGACGCCCATCTGGAACGATTCCGGCGCAGTTGCCAGCGCTGGCGGCTTGATCCAGGGCTGGACGACGCGGGCATCACCCAGGTGTTGTCCCAGTGTGTGCGGCTGAGCGGCCTGCGCGCGTCGTATGTGGAGATGATCTGTACCCGGGGCCAGCCGCCCTGGGGCTCGCGCGACCCGCGTCAGGCCAGCAACCAGTTCTTCGCCTTCGCCGTGCCCTTCGTATGGCTGGCAAACCCTGATCAGCGTGCCAAAGGATTAAGCGTTGCCATCAGCGACGTGCAAAGGATCCCGGCGGGCTCGGTCGATCCCACGGCAAAGAACTACCACTGGAACGATCTGACCATGGGCTTGCTGGGCGCGCTGGATCGGGGCGCCGATACCGTGCTGCTGGTGGACGGCCAGGCGAACGTGGTGGAAGGGCCGGGCTTCAATGTTTTTTGCGTTTCCTCTGGTGCCGTTGTCACGCCGGCCGCCGGCATGCTGGAGGGAATCTCGCGGCGCACCGTGATCGAGATGGCGCACAGCCTCGGCCTGCCGGTGCAATTGCGTACCCTGCCCGCTGCCGAGTTGCGTCAGGCGCGGGAGGTGTTTTTGTCTACGTCGGGTGGGGGCGTACTGCCGGTGACCTGGGTCGACGGCGAACGTATCGGTGACGGGTCTCCTGGCCCGATCACCCGACAGCTTGTCGACACTTATTGGGCCTGGCACACGCACCCGGCCCACAAGCACCCGATTGACTACGGCACCTGAAATAGCGAATCGAACCCCGAGGGAGGTTCGAAGCGATTGTTGCGGAACACCAGGCGGGTAGGTCCGGGCATGGCCCGTTGCTGCACTGGATGAAGCGGATCGCCGGGGTAACACACGGCGCGCAGTCCCTGATCCAGCACCGGTTCTGGCGCGATCAGGGGCGGCGGGGTGCTGCGGGCATGGTGGAGCACGTCGGCCACCTTTGAAAAGTGCGACATCTGCGCCAGGCTCATGATTTGCGGCGGCGCGAAGTCGATCTCGCCCTGCCAATAACTCTGTAACGCGGCGCGCGGAGTCATCCACACGCTGTCGATTGCTTCCCGGTTGTCGTGTCGGGCCGATTGCGCAGGCGGCAACGCCGATACAAAAAATCGCGTGTCAAAGCGCTTGTTGGTGACTGTGGGGACGCGTGGTGTGATCCAGCGCGACCACGGCAGCAGGGCGCTGGAGTGCAGCCGCAGCGACAACAGGGCCAGCATTTCATCAAAAGCGTGTCCCTCGCGCAGCAGCGCCTGGCCGCGAGCGGCGTCGCGTGCCGTGGCGCCCAAGGCAATCAACACGCCGCATTCCTCAAACACCTCGCGCAAGGCCCCGACATACAGGCTCAAGGCGCTTTGTTGGCACGGCGCAGTTTCGCCCAGGCTGCTGGCCAACTCATGCTCGGGGCGATCCAGATGTCGCTCCACGCTCAGTTCGCCGTCCTGGAGGTCGATTTTTCCGCCTGGAAAGACATAGGCGCCTGCGAGCACATCCGACAAGCCATGCCGCTTGAGCAGGAAAACCTCCAGGCCGGGTCCGGCGTCACGCAACAGCATCACCGTCGCCGCCGGCCGGATCGGTGTCGTCACTTCGTGCGTGTTCATTTCCATCGTGTGATGCCCGTCGCCGAGCAGGTGTCCGGTACAGTATGTTTCTTCTTGCAACAAGGCTACCAGAGTAGCCAGCTATCAACCAGCACAGCGGTGACAGGGAAACAAAATGGTTCTGGATTTTGAAGGGCGGGTGGCCATCGTGACCGGTGCCGGCGGTGGTCTGGGCAAGCAACATGCGCTGGCGCTGGCGGCGCGTGGTGCCCGGGTGCTGGTGAATGACCTGGGCGGCGCACGTGACGGCACCGGAGGGTCGCCCGGCGCTGCCGAACTGGTGGCCCAGGAGATACGCGCTGCTGGCGGACAGGCGCTGGCCAATGGCGCTTCGGTGAGCGACTTTGCGGCGGTTCAGGCGATGGTGCAGCAGGCAGTCGATGCCTGGGGACGTGTCGACGTGCTGGTCAACAATGCGGGAATCCTGCGCGACAAGTCCTTCGCCAAGATGGACATGGCGGACTTCCGACTGGTCGTCGATGTGCACCTGATGGGGGCCGTGTATTGTTGCAAGGCGGTCTGGCCCGTCATGGTGGCTCAGAACTACGGTCGCATCGTGATGACGACTTCGTCCTCCGGCCTGTACGGCAACTTCGGTCAGTCGAATTACGGCGCGGCCAAGATGGCGCTGGTGGGCCTGATGCAGACCCTGTCCATCGAGGGTGCGCGACACGATATCCGGGTCAATTGCCTGGCACCGACGGCCGCAACCCGCATGACCGAAGGGCTGCTGCCGCAGATCGTGCTCGACGCACTGCAGCCGCAGGCAGTTGTACCTGCCATGCTGGTGCTGGCTGCGGCGACCGCGCCGAACCGGACCATTCTGTGTGCTGGCGCCGGCACGTTTGAGGCGGCAGATATCAGTCTCACCCGTGGAGTCTGGCTGGGCACCGGCAAACAGACGCCAGAGCTGCTGGCCCAGCGCCTGGCAGAAGTTTGTGATCGCACCGGCGCCTTCGTGCCGCAGAGCGGCTCGGCGCAGGGCGCCAATGAGGTCGCCCAAGCCACCGCCGGCCAACGGCTGCAGTCAGTGTGACTTATCTGTGCACCGCCTATAATGCAGGGTTGACAAACACAGTCTGATTCCCTTGCAAGTGGGGTCACCGTTTGATGGGAAACCCACGGGAGTAGCGGCCATGGCCAAAGAAGAATTGATTGAAATGAGTGGGCTGATCACGGAAGTGCTGCCCGATTCGCGCTTTCGCGTCACCTTGGACAACGGCCACCAGCTGGTCGCCTACACCGGCGGGAAAATGCGCAAGCACCACATCCGCATCATTGCGGGAGACAAGGTGTCGATCGAACTCTCGCCCTATGATCTGAGCAAGGGACGCATCACGTTTCGCCATATCGCCGGCCGCGGTCCCGGGCCGCAACGCGCGGCCCACTGACAGCCGCGCTCAGTACAACACCACGGCGCGGATCGATTCTCCGCGTTTCATCAGGTCAAACCCCTGGTTGATGTCCTCCAGCGGCATGGTGTGGGTGATCAGGTCATCGATGTTGATCCTGCCCTCCATGTACCAGTCCACGATGCGCGGCACGTCGGTTCGACCGCGTGCACCACCGAATGCCGAGCCCTCCCATTTGCGCCCGGTTACCAACTGAAACGGCCGCGTGCTGATTTCGGCGCCAGCCTCCGCCACCCCGATGATGATGCTGCGGCCCCAGCCCTTGTGGGTGCACTCCAGTGCCTGCCGCATGACCTTGGTATTGCCGATGCACTCAAAGCTGTAATCGGCCCCACCGTCGGTCATTTGGACAATGCGGTCGACCAGATTGCCACCGGCAGCATCCAGATCGGCCGGATTGATGAAGTCGGTCATGCCAAACTTGCGTGCCATCTGCTCGCGTGCCGGATTCAGGTCTACTCCGATGATTTTCCCGGCGCCAACCATGCGCGCGCCCTGAATCACATTGAGCCCGATACCGCCGAGACCGAACACCACCACGGTGGCGCCAGCTTCCACTTTGGCCGTGAACAACACCGCGCCAATACCCGTGGTCACGCCGCAGCCGATGTAGCAGACCTTGTCAAACGGCGCGTCCTCACGGATGCGCGCCAGCGCGATCTCCGGCACCACGGTGTAGTTGCTGAAGGTGCTGGTGCCCATGTAGTGAAAAATGGGGTTTCCGTCCAGGCTGAAGCGACTGCTGGCGTCGGGCATCAGCCCTTTGCCCTGGGTGCCACGGATCAGTTGGCATAGATTGGTCTTGCGCGAGAGGCAGAATTTGCATTGACGGCATTCTGGTGTGTAGAGCGGTATGACGTGATCGCCTTTGCGCAGGGTCGTGACACCCGGGCCCACATCCATCACAACACCGGCGCCTTCGTGCCCAAGTATGGCCGGAAAGATGCCCTCCGGATCAGCACCGGAGAGTGTGTAGTAGTCGGTATGGCAAATGCCGGTCGCCTTGATCTCGACCAGCACTTCACCGGCCCGCGGACCCTGCAGGTCAACCGTTTCTACACTCAACGGAGCACCGGCTTTCCATGCGATTGCAGCTTTGGTTTTCATGGGGATTGGATGGTGATGGGGTTACGTACCGATCACTATAACGTGTGCCGACAGCACATGCCCTCCAATGCAACACGGTGGCTATACTTGTGCGCATTGCCACCGTCGAGAGGTTTGCGTGGAGCTTTCTTCCAGTCAGTCGGGTTCGGTTCGGGTCCTGCATGTGCAGGGCCGTCTCGACCACGCCCACGCGAAGGCCTTCGAGAACGCGCTTGCTCCGCACCTGATCGAGTGCACTGCGGCTGGTCCGGCCGTATTGCTGGACTTCGCCAATGTGGTGTACATCAGCAGTGTCGGATTGCGTGTTCTGCTGCTGGCGGCAAAACAGGCCAAGGCGCAACAGGGACGGATCGCGATTGCGGCGCTCACCCCGGTGGTGACCGAGGTCTTCCAGGTCAGCCATTTCAATCTCGTGCTCAAGGTGTATCCCGACGTCGCCACTGCGAGTATGGCGCTCGCTGCGGGGTAGGGCCATGAAGCTGAGGTTCTGGGGCACCAGAGGGTCGATTCCAGTCTCCTTGACCGCGTCGGCGATCCGCTCCAAGATACTTGCGGCGCTGAGTGGTGCCCGCGGGCGATCGTTCACAGACGCGGGAGAAATGGAGGCCTATGTGGATGGCCTGGGCTTCGACGTCTCTGGCACATTCGGTGGCCATTCGAGTTGTGTCCAGATCGACTGTGGCGGACCAGAACATTTCATTCTGGACCTGGGGACGGGCGTTCGCCCACTGGGTCAACACATGCTGGAGCGTTTTGGCGCAGCTGCCGGACAGACCTACCATGTCTTTCTGTCGCACCTGCATTGGGACCACATCATGGGGTTGCCATTTTTCACGCCGGTGTATATCCCGGGCAACCGCATCGTTGTGCACAGCGGCCACCCACATGCCGAGTTTGCACTGCGTCGCCAGCAGGCACAACCGTCATTCCCGGTGCATTTTGACCAGTTCGCCGCCAAGTTCGAATTTCACACGGTCGAGCCAGGCATACCGTTCGAAGTGCAGGGTGTGTCGGTGACGGCGCATCTGCAGCGTCATGCCGGTGACTCCTACGGTTGGAGGTTCGCGACGGGTGGCAAAAGCGTGGTGTACACCACCGACTCCGAGCACCGGCTGGAAGACGAGGCTGAGCGCGAACGGTTTGTGCGTTTCTTTGACCAGGCCGATGTGGTTATCTTCGATGCCATGTATTCGCTGGCCGACGCCATATCGGTGAAGGCGGATTGGGGTCACTCCAGCAATATCGTGGGCGTCGAGTTGTGCCAGGCGGCCCGGGTGCGCCGGCTGGTCATGTTTCACCACGAACCGGCCTACAACGATACGCAGATTGCCCAGGTGCTGGCGGAGACCCGGCGTTTCGAGGAAATTACCCGGGACGGCCATGTGCTCGAAGTCCTGAGCGCCTGGGATGGTCTCGAGCTGAGCCTGTGAAGCGCTGGCTTGCCCTGTTCGGTGGTGCATTCCTGTACCAGCGCGGGCGGGTGGCGGCGTTGGCGCTGCTGCTTTTTTTTGCCGCCGTGTCGGGTTTGGGTGAATCGGCGGGCCACGGGCCGCGCGACACAACCGCCTCCGGTGCAACAGCCCGGCTGCTTGGCGCTCCAGCCCTGATGGTGCGGCAGGCGCTGTTTGACGCCTATCAGCGCCTGATGCCGCGGGTCCGTATGCAGCAAACCGTGGCAGTGGTGGCAATCGACGAAGCCAGTCTGAAGTCGGTCGGGCAATGGCCATGGCCACGCAACAAGCTGGCAGAGTTGATCGATGCCATCGCCGTGTTCGGCCCGGCCGCGATCGGTTTGGACATCTTCATGCCAGAGGCCGATCAGACGTCTCCGGAGCAGGTCGCCAATCGTCTGGATCCCGCCCAGGTGGCGTTGCGCGACACTCTCAGGCAATTGCCGGCGCATGACACGCGGCTGGCTCAGGCGTTGGACGCTGCGCCGTCCGTCCTGGGTGCGGCCGGTTTTGCTTTCGAGACCCTGAGCACCAGCGCCGGTTTGAAGACCCGCACAGTGGTTTTACTGGGGCAGGATCCGTTGCCCCATGTGCGGCACTACCCTTTTGTACTCGCCAGCCTGCCGCAATTGCAGGCCGCCGCGCGTGGCCAGGCATTGGTGTCGGTCGACGAGGTCGCCGTGGTACGCCGTATTCCGCTGGTCGCGGCGGTGGGTGACGTGATTGTCCCCTCCCTGGCGATCGAGATGCTGCGGGTGGCGAGCGACAGCTCGGCCATCGAGGTCCACACCGACACGCATGGCGTGCGCAGCGTCTCGGTGGCGGACCTGTCTGTTGCCACCCAAGCGGCGGGTGATGTATGGCTGCATTTTGCACCGGAGGCGCAAGGCACGGCGGCCCGGCGCAATGTGTCGGCGGTGCAACTGTTCTCTGGCAAGGTGGCGGGTGAGGCCGTGGCTGGCAAGCTGGTTTTGATCGGTCTGACCGGGTCCGGGCTGAACGACCGGCGGGTGACTCCGCTGGGTGAGAGTGTTGCCGGAATCGAAATTCAGGCGCAAATGCTGGAAAGCCTGCTCGATGGGCGCATGTTGCTGCGGCCCTGGTGGATGCCCTGCACCGAACAGTTTTTTCTGTTGGTGATGGGTGTCCTCATGGTCTGGCTGGTCCCCGATGCGTTGCGTGGCCGTTCTGACACGGCAGTGCAGCGTCCGCGCCATGTCGGATGGGCGGTCACCGGCCTAGGTGTCTTGTCCATTGGCGCTGGTTTCCTCGTGTTCCATTTTTTTGGGTGGTTGTTTGATGGCGCCAACATGGCGATAGGTTTCGCCGGATTACTGGCCAGCCTGGTATCGAGTTCGACGCTGGAGGTAGCCAGAGACAATCGACGTCTTGCGCTGGAGCAACAGACGATGCGCGAGCAGGCTGCCCGGATCGCCGGTGAAATGGAGGCGGCACGCCGCATTCAGCTCGGCTCGTTGCCGAACGCAGATACTGCGTTTCCGGGTGAGCAGCGCTTCGACATCGATGCACTGATCGAGCCGGCGCGGGAGGTCGGTGGCGACCTGTATGACTTTTTCATGGTGGACGAGCGCCACTTGTGTTTTCTGATCGGCGATGTGTCAGGCAAGGGTGTACCGGCCAGCCTGTTCATGGCGGTGACCAAGGCGTTGTCGCGAAGTTTTGCGACACGGCTGTTGGGCGGGCCGGCTGCAATCGTGTCGGCGGCGAACCTGGATCTGTCGCGTGAAAACGTGGAGACGCTGTTTGTCACCATGTTGCTTGGCGTACTGGATGTGGACAGCGGTGAACTGGAACTGGTGAACGCCGGGCACGAAGGGCCATGGTGTTTGGGGAGGCAAGGTGGCTTGCGGCAGATTGTTCCCGGCAGCGGGGGCGGAGGCCCTCCATTGTGTGTGGTCGATGACTTCACTTATCAGGTGCACCGGATACAACTGGCGCCTGGTGACCGCTTGTGTCTGGTGACCGATGGCATCACCGAGGCGACCAATGGGGCGGGAGGGTTGTTCGGCTCGGTCCGTCTGCAGCAGGCACTGGCGGCGCTGGCGCCCGAGGCGACAGCGCGTGACATCAGCGCTACAGTGCGCAGCGCTGTCGGACAGTTTGTCGCTCAGGCCGAGCCATCAGACGATCTGGCTATCGTGGTGGTGCACTGGCGCGGTCCGGCGTCGGCCCCCGCCCCCTGACACCCTGCGCAACCTTGCCGCTTCACCGCAGGTTGATTTCTACCCGGCGGTTCTTGGTTTCTGGCACTTCATCGGCTGTGGGAACAATGGGCTCGCGTTCACCTCGCCCGGCAACCTCGATCGATGCCGCCGGTATGCCGGCCTGGATCAGCAGATCGCGTACGGTTTGGGCGCGCTGCATGGACAAGGTATCGTTGGATTCCAGTGTGCCGACCCGGTCGGTATGCCCGATCACCGTGATCTCCGCAGCCGGGTAGGACGGCAAGGCGGCGCGCAATTGTTCCAGCACCGGCTGGAAACTGGGCGTAATGTCGACCGCCGATCCGAATTCGAAAAACAGGGTAAACGATACCGGTGGCGCTGGCCTTGCAGCCAGGGTCTGGGCGTAGGTTTTCGTGACCACCGACGCTTGTTCGGCGGCAGCGGCGATGCTGCCCTGGCGATCCACACTTGCGCTACCGTAGGCGTTTGACAGAAGCTGCTCTGACTTGCCCGTATTGACGATGACCGACCCTGTGCTCCCGTCGGCGTCGGGCAGCAACACCACCTTGCTCAGCGGCGGCTGGTTGAGGACCAGCAACAACAGGCCGATCGTGATGACGACGGCTTCCATCACCGCGTCCTTACTGCCCGGCGTCGATCAGGAAACTGGTGCCCCGTACCCCCAGCGTCATGCCGGGTGCGGAAAAACTGACAGCTTCCGGAGTTGCCTTGGCGATCTTGCCGGAGATCACAGACAGTGTGCCGCGTTTTACCGAGGCGTCGATGGCTCCGGCATGTGTCGTGCTGTTAAAAGCAAACTTGTTCAAATCGACGGTGGAGTTGGGCCCGGCAGACAGCAATGTGTTGTCGCGCAGGGTCACCCCGACCGCACCGTCGGCGCCGGTGACCAAGCGGTCACTGGCCTGAATGGCGGTGCCCACCGGTGCGGCCATTTTCTGACCCGCCCGCTCCAGCACCACGTTACCCTTGCTTGATTTGACGATGCCTGCCGCTTCGGCGGCACTCGCTGCGTGGCTGCAAAGCAGCAGCGACAGCAACAACCAGGCGATTTTGCAGTGTGTCATTTGATCTGCCTCCCTTTGACTGGTCTAATGTGTTTCTGATGACCGCTGTTGCACTATACAGCTTTCCAGCACGCATGGAGTCGCTGGAGGCAATGCTGGGCCTGGTCCGCAAGGCGACGGCAGGCGCGAACGATGCCACGTGTTTGCGTGCTGAAACCGCTGTGGAGGAGCTGCTCACAAACACCGTGCTGCATGGGGCTGCTGCGGAACAACCCGATTCCCGTGTCTGGTTGTCGGCCAGCATGAATCAGGTGGGTGGATTGTTACTTCAGTACCAGGACACCTGCGTGGAATTCGACCCCAAACCAAAAATAAGCGAAGCCTTGCAGCGGACCACCAACCCGATGGACCAGCGTCCGCCGGGTGGGCTTGGTCTGTTGATGGTGTACCGGCTGGCCGACGAGTTCCGCTACCTGCGCCGGGACGGGCGCAATTGCGTCGAACTGGCTTTTCTGGAGCAGCGCAGCGTGTTCGCGACGGGTTAGCGCAGCACCATCCAGCCCTCTCAGTCGACCTTGGCGCCGGATGCCTTGACGACGGGTTCGTACTTTGCCAGTTCGCTCTTCATGAAGGCGGCGAATTGCTCCGGGGTGCTGGGCGCCGGTTCCGCCATCATGGCCGCAAAACGTGTTCTGGTTTCGCCGCTGGCCAACGCGGCCGAGAACGCCTGGTGCAACTTCACGACCGCTTCTTTTGGCGTGCCTGCCGGCGCGACGAGTCCCCACCAGGTGTCGACCGCGAAGCCGGGCAGGGTCTCTGCCACAGCCGGCACTTCGGGCATGGCGGTACTGCGTTGGGCTGTCGTGACCGCCAGTGCCCTCAGTTTTCCGGCCTTGATATTGGCCGCCGCGGTCGCCAGGTTGTCAAAATTGAAGTCGACCTGGCCGGACAACAGGCCCAGTTGCGCCGGGTTGCCGCCGTTGTACGGAATATGCACCGCAAAGATCTTGGCCTGGGCCTTGAACATCTCGCCCGCCAGGTGCCCGCCGCTGCCGTTGCCACCGGAGCCATAGTTGAGCTGGCCCGGGTGGCTGCGCGCATGTTTGATCAGGTCGGCGAGGGAGTTGATACCAAGCCGGTTCGCGGTGTCGGTGTTGATCACCAGCACGTTGGGCACACGAACCATTTGGGTGATTGCAGCAAAGTCGGTGCCCGCGTTGTAGGGCATCTTGTTGTATAGCCAGGGGTTGATGGCGTGGGTTGCCAGGGCCGCGATCCCGATCGTGAAGCCGTCAGGAGCAGCTTTGGCGACCAGGTCGGCACCGATATTTCCACCCCCGCCAGGGCGGTTTTCGACAATCACCGGTCCCAGGCTGTCGCGCACGCGTTCTGCAAGCACCCGGGCCGTGACATCGATCGGGCCACCAGCGGCATAAGGCACGATGATGCGTATGGGTTTGGCCGTCGCTTGCGCGCGAACTGCCAGTGTTGACGTCAAGCTGGCCAATGCGGCGACGAGCAACACAATACGGCGGAGCATGGGTTTTTGTTTCATGTCCGGGATTGTGCCCAAAGTCAGCCCGACCGCCAAAGGTGCTGACAGCCAGCAAGCGGCGCCGATCGGCTGCTTCGGCCCTGCAGCCAGAGATCTCAGTCGAGCTTGGCGCCAGTACGTTTGATCACCGGCTCCCATTTGCCAGCCTCGTCCGCCATCAGTTTGGCGAACTGCTCCGGCGTGCCGCCTGCGGCTTCCAGCCCCGCCGTCCTGAAACGCTCCTTCACCTGCGGGTCGTTCATGGCGGTGTTGATGGCGCCGTTGATACGGTCGACGATGGTGCGCGGCGTGCCTGCCGCCACCAGGACACCATTCCAGGCTATCGCCTCGAACTTCTGCAACTCGGGAATCCCGCTTTCGGCCACAGTGGGTACCGAGGGTGTCAAACCATACCGTTGGGACCCAGTCACCGCAATGGCCTTCATGCGCCCGGCCGTGATCTGCGGCGTGATCAGGGTCGGCACGGTTGCCAGGATTTGTGAGTCTCCGCTGGCAGTCGACAACACGGCGGGTGGCCCGCCATTGAACGGAATATGCACGGCAAACGTGCCGGTGAGGGCCTTGACGTATTCCATCGTGAGGTGCGACGAACTGCCATTGCCGACCGACGCAAAGTTGTACTTGCCTGGATTGGCGCGCAGCACATCGACCAGTTCCTTCATGTTGCTGGCTGGAAATGCGGTGTGCACAGCGATCAGGTTGGGCTGGGACGTTGTCAGCACGACGGGCTGCAAATCCCGCGCCGGGTTGTACGGCAGCTTGTTGTAGAGAAACGGCGCAAAGGCCAGAGGGCCATTGAAGGACATGACCCAGGTATGGCCATCCGGCGCACTTTTGGCCACCTCATTTGTGCCTTGTGTGCCGCCCGCGGCCGGGCGGTTTTCGATCACGACCGGCTGCCCCAGCAAATCCTTGAGGCGGTCCTGCATGGATCGCGCAATGACGTCGAGCGACGACCCGGCCGGGGCCACCACAACCCAGCGGATCGGTTTGGTCGGAAAGGCTTGGGCAGCGGCGTGTCCGGCGAAGCCAGAGGCGACGATGGCGCAGGCGATGGCTAGCAGTTGTCTGCGTATGGTCAGATGGTTCATGTCTTCGCCTTGTCGGCCTCGGTGATGAATGAGTCGGCAAAAAATTCCTCTTCCGCCAGTCCCGCAAGTTCGCTGAAGTCGGCACGGGCCGAATCAACCACGATCGGTGCACCGCAGGCATAGACCTGGTAGCCGGACAGGTCGGGCAGATCTTCCAGCACGGCACGATGTACAAATCCGGTGCGGCCATGCCAGCCGTCTTCGGGCAGGGCGTCGGAGATGACCGGCACATATCGCAGTTGCGGCATGTCGGCCAGGCGCGATTTCACCCAGTCCTCCATGTACAGGTCGTGTGGCCGGCGTCCGCCCCAATACAGCGTGGCCGGCCGCTGGATGTTCTGGAACTGCATGTGCTCGATCAGTGCCTTGATCGGGGCGAAACCCGTGCCCGACGCCAGCAGCACCATTGGCTTGTCGGAGTCCTCGCGGAGGTAAAAACTGCCGAACGGCCCTTCAATGCGCTGGATTTCCTTTTCCTTCATGACGCCGAAAACATGGTCGGTGAATTTGCCGCCGGGCATGTGGCGGATATGCAGCTCGATCTGTGGCCCGTTGTGCGGCGCATTGGCCATCGAATAGCTGCGCCGAGATCCGTCGCGCAGGATGAACTCGACATATTGCCCGGCACGGAAGTTGAACGGATCGTTGGCCGGCAACTGCAAACGGATCACCATCACGTCGGGTGACTTGGGCTCCATTGCGGCAATTCGCGATGGCATCTTGCGGATCGGAATGGCGCCGGCCTGGGTTACCTGGCGCGACTCCAGCACCACGTCGCTGTGCGCCACGCCACAACAGGTGAGTACAAAACCGTCGGCTTCCTCCTGCTCGCTCAGGGCTTTCGCCTGGTGTGGGCCATGCACCACGGTTCCTTCGAGCTTCTTGCATTTGCACGATCCGCACGCTCCGTCCTTGCAGCCGTAGGGCAGTCCAATGCCCTGCCGAATGCCAGCCGCCAGCATGCCTTCGCCTGGTTCGACGGAGAAAGTACGGCCGCTGGGCAGAATGGAAATCTGGAATGTCATCTTTTCGGTATCCTCGGGTGTCAATTTTCGACCAGCCCCTGATTTTGCCTTCAAACCAAACACCTCTTGGCGCTCTGCCAGCCCGATTCCGGCGTCAAAGGGTATTGATCGTGGGATGTGGTGATGTTGGTCTGCGGGTTGCGGGTTTGTTCAATCGCGGCGTACGGGTCTGCGCTCTGACGTCCAGCCCCGGCCGGGTAGCCGAGCTGAGGGCGCGCGGTATCGTGCCCCTGCCGGGCAATCTGGACACACCGTCGACGCTGCGGCGTCTGGCAGGCTGGGCCACCCGTGTTCTGCATCTGGTGCCGCCCCCGGCGCAAGGCTGGGCCGACCTGCGCACCCGGGTATTGATCCAGGCGCTGCACCGGCGTACTGCGCCCAACGTGCTGGTGTATGGATCCACCAGCGGTGTCTACGGCAACTGTGCCGGAGCGTTGGTGAATGAGAGCCGGCCCATTCAGGCCGACACGCCGCGCGCGCGCAGGCGGGCAGATGCCGAGGAGACGGTGCGTTTCCTGGGTCGCTCGGCGGGTGTACGCGTCAGCATACTGCGTATACCGGGCATCTATGCGCCGGACCGCATCGGCGGCACCCCCCGTGCCCGGCTCGGTCGGCAGACACCGGTATTGCGTGCGCAAGACGACGTCTACACCAATCATATTCATGCCGATGATCTGGCGCGCGCCTGTGTTGCTGCGCTGTGGCGCGGTGCCGCGCAACGCGTCTACAACGTCAACGATGACAGCCGGTTGTTGATGGGCGACTACTTCGATCTGGCTGCCGACTTGTACGGCATGCCGCGGCCGCCCCGGGTCGCGCGCGACACGGCGCGGCAGGCGCTTCCGCTGTCATTGCTGAGTTTCATGTCGGAATCCCGGCGCCTGGACAACACGCGCCTCAAGCGCGAGTTGCGGCTCCGACTGGCCTACCCCAGCGTACACACGGGCCTTGTCGGTGGCTGAACTGGCGTCAGGGCAGCCAGCTCAGATACCAGCCGGTTTGCGCATCGTGTTCAAGCGGTCCACCGGCTTGAGAACCACGGTCTTGAGCTCTGCGCCCTGCAAAATGGTCAGGGCCACATCAGCATCCGGGCGGGCGCGGTCCCACAGCTTCTTGTAAAACTCCTCCAGGGTGGCGACCTTGCTGCCGTCCACTGCCAGCACCAAGTCACCTGCCTCGAGACCTGCCTTCTGTGCCGGGCTTTCCTTGTTGACACGCACAATCTGCACGCGTCCGCCTTGTTCGGTTGAAGTCAGTCCGACCCACGGGCGACGGCTGACGCGTGTGCCGCCAGTTTGTTGCATCTCTGCAAGGATCGGTTTGAGCAGGTCCACCGGTACGAACATATTGCCTGGCAGGCGGCGATTGCCCCCCATTGCGTCGCCGACAAACAGGCTGCCAACACCGATCAGCTCACCCTTCTGATTAAAAAGCGGTGCGCCCGAGTGGTTGCCTATCGGGGGGCTGGTGAATGCCGCCGACTCGATGTGGTACTCCCAATAGCCTGAAAACGGGCGCTTGCTGACCAACTGGGTCATGGCGACTTCACCGTCACCGGTTTCGCCTTGTGCGCCAGTGGCCGCCATCAAGGCCGTGCCGGGCTGCAATTCGCGCAGGCTTCCCATCGCCACCGGTTCGATGCCGCGCAAAGGCAGCACGGTACGTACCAGGCCGAATCCGGTGGCCAGGTCGTAGGCCACAGCCAGCGCCGGCAGGGTCTTGTTGTCCTGTGTGGTGATCTGGATGGTTTGCGCTTCCATCATCAGGTATCCGATGGTGAGGATCAACCCGTCAGGCCCGATCACCACGCCCGAGCCGGCCCGCTCTTTGCCCAGTGTTTCGGCAGATCGGGCGTCGTCGGCGACGCTGACCTTGATACCGACCACCGCCGCGTTGGCACGCGTGAACGCGGCAATGGCCGACTGGGCGGTTTCAGGGGCGGGGGTGGCGCAGTTCACGCCTGCCGCGGCAAACGCCAATAGCAAGGCGACAAAACCAGACCAGACCGAATTACGACTGACGGATTGCATGCCGAACCCCCTTGATTTGGACCAACGCCAAACCTGAGGATGCGCCAAAATGCGACGGCGCGCAAGTGCGGGGTTAAATGCTTGGGTCTTCGACGCCCGATGGGCGGTGGTGCCGGAGGCCGGAATCGAACCGGCACGGGTGTTACCCCGCGGGATTTTGAGTCCACCCGCGATTTGAGCACTGGCGGGGCCTGTAGCCCGAAAATAGGCGCATGGAATCTGCAGTTTCCGGCTGCGTTTTCACTGGGGGCCGAATCCGATGCGCCTATGATTTAGCTCACACTTACCAAAGTGCTGGGTCAGAGCGAAGAGGTCAGAGACCTAGGGGACGCAGCGGCCGAGGAGCTTTCATCGGTCAGCGCAGTTCTCAGTGCGCAAGCGCGTCCGGGCGCTACTCGGCGTAGCTGCAACTGCACCCTCTCTCTTACACTCGAAGGCCAGCCATGACGGTGCGCTGAGTTCGGCCGTTCGTTCCCACCCAACCTCCACCCGAAAATTATGCCAACCACTCCCTACCGTACTGCCTTGATCGTCGGTGCTGGGCCGGGCCTGGGCGCCAGCCTGGCACGAACCTTCACCCGGGATGCTGGCATGCGTGTCATCGTCGCGGCGCGCGGGCGCGAAAAGCTGGAGGCGATCGCAAAGGAGACTGGGGCGGGCATGTTGACCTGTGATTCGACCGACGCAGTAGCGGTGGCAGCGCTTTTCGGTGAAGCCACCGATCAACTCGGTAGAGCACCCGACGTGGTCGTATACAACGCGAGCCAACGAGTGCGCGGCCCGTTTGTCGAAGTCGACCCGGTAGCCGTGGCCGACGCCATTTCGGTTAGCTCGTACGGCGCCTTCCTAGTCGCACAGCAGGCCGCGCGTCGCATGTTGCCGAAGGGGCAAGGCGCCATTCTCTTCACGGGTGCCTCGGCCGGCGTCAAGGGCTACCCGCAGTCGGCAGCATTTGCAATGGGCAAGTTTGCTCTGCGCGGCCTTGCACAGAGTATGGCGCGCGAGCTGATGCCACAAGGCATCCACATCGGGCACATCGTCGTCGATGGTGCCATTCGGCCGCGAGGGGACGCGGCCGACAACAGCAAGGACGACCGCCTCGACCCGGACGCCATCGCCTCGACCTACTTGCATCTGCTGGCCCAGCCGCGCAACGCATGGTCGTGGGAGATCGAGGTGCGCCCTTGGGTCGAAAGATTCTAGGATGTCCTAATAGCCTGATGTAGCGGCTGCCCGTGGTGAACGACCCTTGTCGCTGCACTGCCGAGATACTGCGCGCCCCGTTCCTGACGTTCAGGCCGAGCGACAGGTTGAGAGAAAGTTGTCGGGCAAGATCAGACAGCCAGGCGACGTCCGACTTTCGGAACTGCCCGCTCCAGACCGGTCGTTCAGGTATGCCTTGGAAGGTCGGCAATGTGGCACCAGCTTCGACAACTCGAGCACCCGCACCCGACCAGGAGCGGGCATTGCGCTTGCTCACTCCGAAGCGGTCGTTCGCCGACTGTGTTTTCGGATACCGGCCATTCAAAGGGAAAAGCCACCTCTTGCGTCTGACCGGCTCCAAAGCAGCGTAACCTGCCTTTCACGAGTACCCGCTTTCCGGCAGTCCAAATACACGACCTGGCACACCGGTCACCCGCCGTTGGTGTTCGCCAGCAATCGACCCAGTCCAGACATTGGCATGCTTGGCTTTGCCGGCTCGAAGCCGACCTTCAGGGACGTGCTTTCGTTCGATTGCCCGGCATCCGCCACAAGGTCAGTCAACCGCGAATGGATAGAGTCAGAAACGAACGGATGGCAGCGTCTTCGGTTAATCCGATCGCTGTGTGAAGTGCCTGCTCAGCTGCCAACTGATCGCCCGCCGCGTGCAGCGCCATGGCCATGGTCACCCAATAAGGTTGGTAGCGGCCCACCTCGGCGGGCACCAACTGCCGCAGGACAGCGAGAGCCTGCGCGGACTCACCGGCCTCGACCATCGCCGCAGCTTGCCCGACGAGTACACCAACTGTCGGATAGTGGGTGGCCAGGAGCCTGTAAAGCATGGCCAGCGCCGTGTAGTTGGTGCTGCCTGTGACGGGTCGCTGGACGTGAACCGATTGGATCGCGGCCTCGCACTGATAGCGACCGAAGACGCCTGCTTGTGAAGCAACAGTCAAGTGGTTCTCGGCTTCGATGATCATGTCTCGTGACCACAGCTTGGCGTCTTGCAGCTTGAGCGGGACGAAACTTCCGTCAGATGAGCGCCTTGCGTCGCGGCGCGACTCGCAGTACAGCATCAACGCCAAGAGCCCGCGCGCTTCAGGCTCGGTGGGCAGCAGCGCCACCAACAGCCGGCCGAGAAACAGCGCCTCGTCGGCCAGATCGGGTGAGCCCGTGCCCGCGCCGGCAACAGTATCCCAGCTCGTTCCGTAGGCCGCATAGATCGCGTTTAAAACGTCGGCAATGCGTTCGGGCATGTCCTCAGAGCCCGGCACCTCAAACCGTAGCCTGGCGAGCTTGATCTTGGCCTTCACTCGTACAAGCCGCTGTCCCATAGTGGCCGGGGCGACGAGGAAAGCCGCACCAATCTGCGCCGCGTCGAGACCGAGCACGGTTTGCAGCATCAGCGGTGTACGCACTTCGGCTTCAATGGCAGGGTGAGCGCAGACGAAGAGTAGCTTCAGGCGATCGTCGACGAGCTCGTTGGTGTCCGGTGCCGCATCGTCATACAGCAGTGCGAGGTCGAACGCCGACTCGGCAACGACACCTTGGTGGCGCGCGGCATTGTGCAAGCTGTTGCGCGCAGCCGTCATCAGCCAGGCATCCGGATTGGCCGGCACGCCGTTTTCGGGCCAGGTTCGCAGCGCGGCTACGAATGCTTCTGAAAGCGCATCCTCAGACGCTGCGATGTCCCGAGACCTTGCAGCCAACAAGGCCAGCAGTCGGCCATACGAAGTGCGCGCCGCAGTTTCCGCCGCGTGGCGCGCGTCTTGCACGTTAAACCGCTGCAGGCGCCATGGGAGGAGGCATAACGGGTCGCACCTCCACCGAGGCGCAGGAGGCGCAAGGCGCGCGCGCAGCCCACTCCAGTGCGGTGTCGAGGTCGGGAACCTCGATCACAAAGTAACCACCGAGCTGTTCCTTTGCGTCGGCAAAGGGGCCGTCCTGCACCAGTCGCTTGCCGGCGCGGATGCGAACTGTCGTCGCCGTGGAAGGGCCCTGCAGGCCGTCGCCCTTGACGATGATTCCGGCTTGCGCCATCGCACCGATGAAAGCGTTCCAACCTCCCCAGTACTCGCCAGCCTGCGCTGGATCGTTGCGCTTGGCAAACTCGCTTTCGGGTTCGTTGAGCAGAAGCATGTATTGCATGGTCTTTATCCTTTCAGAGTGTGTTGTACTTTACGGTCAGGTCAGCGCAGCAGGCCGCGCTTATCAGCGAGCCA
>JANOTG010000361.1:0-15059 GCA_031416215.1 Betaproteobacteria bacterium | reverse complement strand
CGCGATCCGATCGGGGTTGTCGCGTCGATCGCGCCCTGGAACTACCCGCTGATGATGGCGGCGTGGAAACTGGCACCCGCTCTGGCGGCAGGAAACACCGTGGTGCTCAAGCCCAGTGAGCAGACGCCGCTCACGGCGCTGCTGTTTGCGCGCATGGCGGCGGAAATTTTGCCCAAAGGTGTTTTGAACGTGGTCTGTGGCCGTGGCGCCAGTGTCGGCCAGCCGCTGGTGGAACACCCACTGGTGCGCATGGTCTCGGTCACCGGCGATGTGGCGACTGGCCGCAAGATACTGCAGGCGGCCTCGGGAACGCTCAAGCGCACACACCTGGAGCTTGGCGGCAAGGCGCCGGTGATTGTGTTCGACGATGCCCAACTGGACGAAGTGGTTGCGGGTGTGCGAACCTTCGGTTATTACAACGCCGGCCAGGACTGCACGGCGGCATGCCGCATCTATGCCGGGCCCAGAATTTACGAGAAACTGGTGGCCGAACTGAGCAGCGCAGTGGCGACGCTGAAGATGGGCAGCCAGGACGAAGACGGTGTGGAACTCGGCCCCCTGATCTCGGACCGCCAGCGCAACCGTGTCGCCAGTTTTGTCGAGCGGGCACAAATGGCTGGCCATATGGAGATCACCACCGGCGGCAAACTGCGCCAAGGGCCTGGTTTCTTTTACGAACCGACCGTGATTGCCAGCGCGCGTCAGGACGATGAGATCGTGCAGCGCGAAGTGTTCGGCCCGGTGGTATCGGTGACCCGGTTCAGCGATGCCGACCAGGTGGTGGCGTGGGCCAATGACTCGGAGTACGGCCTGGCATCCAGTGTCTGGACGCAGGATGTGGGGCGCGCCATGCGCGTGGCGAAACAACTGCAGTACGGCTGCACCTGGATCAACACCCACTTCATGCTGGCCAACGAGTTGCCGCATGGCGGCATGAAGTCCTCCGGTTACGGCAAGGACATGTCGATGTATGCGCTGGAAGACTACACCGTGGCCCGCCATGTGATGGTCAAGCTGTAAGGGAAGCTGCCTGGCGGCATCGGCGCAGCATCGACCTGATACAAAAGTTTGGCATAAGTATTTCTAATCCATGGACGCGAGTTTGTTCGTTTGTCCTTCGTGCGGACAGACTGGATACTGTTCGACTCTGTGTTTCATGGACAGGTACCGATGCCCGAGATTCGAATTGTGGAGGGGCAGCACGCGCCCATGGCGGTGCTCAGGGATCACCGGGGCGACACGCCGCTGCCAGCCTTGTGGCTGCGTGCGCGCAGCCCCGACCCCTCGGAGCGCGATCGCATCACCGGTCAGCGCCTGGTGAACCCGCACCTGCTACCGGACGACCTCGAACTGACTGGTGCGCGTTTTGCGGGTGCCATGCTGGATTTGTCCTTCAGCGACGGTTTTCGCTGCCTCTACGACCCGCAGGAGCTGATCGACGGCGCCGTGTTGCACGAAGGTTGCCCCGCCGCCAGGCCCTGGAAGTCGGACCTGGCGCCCAAACCGGTCTACCAATGGCCGGCGCTGGAAGACGACGCGGTGTTGTACCGCGCCGTGACCGACCTGATCGAACTGGGTTTCGTGCTGGTGCACGACACCGCCACGCAGCCGGATTCGATCCTGACGATCGCGCGCCGCTTCGGTTATGTGCGCGACACCAATTTCGGCAACTACTTCGAGGTCTATTCGCGCCCGGACTCGACCGATCTGGCCTACCGGCCGATCGCGCTGGGCCCCCACACCGACAACCCGTACCGCACACCGGTGCCGGGCCTGCAATTGCTGCATTGTCTGCAGAACGAGACCTCGGGCGGTTTCTCCACCCTGGTCGACAGCCTGGCCGTGGCGGCGCAGCTGATGCGGGAAGACCCGCGCGGTTTTGCGCTGCTGAGCGAGGTGCCGGTGCGCTTCGAGTACCGTGATGCGGACACCCAGCTGGTGTCGGTCAAACCGATGATCGAAGTCGATGCCGCCGGCCAGATGACCGGCGTGCACTACAGCCCGCGGCTGGACGACATCCCTCTGATGTCGGATGCCGACACACGCCGTTACCACAGCGCGCGCAAGCGACTGGGCCTGCTGTTCGAGGACCCGGCCTTCGAGCTGCGCTTCAAACTCGACCCCGGCCAGCTGATGATCTTCGACAACAACCGCGTGCTGCATGGTCGCACGTCGTTCGATCCGAACGAGGGTCACCGCCAGCTGCAGGGCTGTTATATTGACCGCGACGGCCCGCGCAGCCTGTACCGGGTGCTCAAGCGCCGGCTGGCCGCCCGGCCCGCATCCGCCACCAACCGCACCCCGGAGCTGAGCCATGCAGACAGTTGAATTCGTGCAGACGAAGGATGGCACCGAACAGGACTACCAGTTCCTGCATGTGCTGGAGAACGACTACCTCCGCGCCCTGCCGCAGCGCATCGTGCTGGCGCTGGAGCGCCTGGGCGACTCGATCCAGGGCTACCAGGTGAGCCGGCTGCACCATTCGCTGCAGAGCGCATCACTGGCCGAGGCCGACGGCGCCGACATCGAGACCATCGTCGCCGCGCTGGTGCACGACCTGGGCGACGAGCTCGCCCCCGAGAACCACTCGCAGCTCGCGGCGGCCATCATCCGCCCCTATGTGCGGGCCGAGGTCACCTGGATCATCGAGATGCACGGCCTGTTCCAGATGAAGTACTACGCGCACTTCTACGGCCGCGACCCGAACGGCCACCTGGCCTACAAGGACCACCCCTGGTATGCCAGCTGCTGGCGCTTTTGCGAGCGTTACGACCAGGCGGCCTTCGACCCGGCCACGCCGACCAAGCCACTGTCGCACTTCGAGCCGATGCTGCGCGAGGTGTTCAGCCGCAAGCCCTTCGACCCGGCGATCCTGAAAGAGCCGGGCAAGGCCTGAATCCACCCCGCAATTGCAGGAGCGTCACATGGCCAACACCACGCCAACCGGCGCGTCCGACTACATCGCCCATTATTGGGAACACGGTTACGCCGTGGTGCGGGGCCTGTTCGCCAAAGACGAGATGCGTGCCATCCAGGCCGAGACGCAGCGCATCTATGCCGAGGGCCTGAAGCACCACGCCACCTGGCGCCACCAGAACCTGCTGTACGAGATCCTGCCCGAGTCCTACGCCGGTCAGCGTTACATGCTGCAGGCGCACTGGGTGGCCTGGATGAGCCCGCTATTCGAAAAAATCCGTCGCGATCCGCGTGTGCTGGCGGTCATGGAGCCGCTGCTCGGCCCCGACATCAAACAGGTGGCGCAGCAGATCCACTGGAAGCCGCCCGGCGTGGCGCAGCGCACCGGGTACCGGTTTCACCAGGATCTGCGATTTCGGGAGCGGCGCGAAGCGTTCCGCGATCTGATGACCTCCTATATCAATACCGGGCTGGCGATCGACCCGGCGACTACCGAGAACGGTTGCCTGCAGGTGTTCCCCGACAGCCACAAGCTGGGTTACCTGGGCTTGTCGGACGACGGGTCTGGCACCATCATGAAAGGTGTCACCCACGAGCAGGAGCTTCAGCGGGCGGGCCTGGATCCGTCGGCTGTGGTGCAGCTCGAACTGGAGCCCGGCGACCTGGCCCTGTGGGGTTTGTTGACCGTGCACGGCTCGGTCGGCAACCGCTCTGGCCATGACCGGGCGTTTGCCATTCAGAGTTATGTGCGCGCGGACAGCAGCGAGCGCGGCGAGTGGGCGTTTCGTGCTGGCGAGTCCATCCCGCTGGGCTCCGAGCCCGAGATCTGCAAATACGAGGCGCTGCGCGAGAAGCCGGGACCGTTCTACGACGAGAACAGGTGGTTCGAATCGACTGACGGCAGCTGACGGACGCCAAGCGCACCTGGCAACCTCCGTGCCACGCACTGCGGGCTGGCACCACCGACCCGATCCCGCGGGAACCGACCTGGATTCGGTTCGTCAACATGGGGGCAAAGATCAATAGTCTGCCACGCAGCCCGGGCGTTCGAGCGCCGCGAGGTCGAGCACTTTGACGCGATGACGCCCGAGGACCTCAACGCTGCCAAACACGCACCACAACTGAATACGCAGCGAGATCAGTCGGGCTGGGTGAGGTGGTGCGGCGATCAGCCGACGTTGTGTATGCTCCGCGGTGTGGTCGGCAACAGGGCCAACATGGTCGCCAGCGGTTCGGGCACATGCCACAAGAATCCCTGGCCGAAATCGACACCGAAACTGCGCAATCGCTGTGCAACCGCTGCCGTTTCTATGCCTTCTGCGACAGTGCGTTTTCCGGTAGCCCGGGCGACGTCGCAGATGGCGCGCACGGTAGCCTGATCGTAGTTGTCATGCGCGAGATGGCGCATGAACTGGCCGTCGATCTTGAGTATGTCGACCGGCAGGCTCTTGAGATAACCGAACGAAGACATGCCACTGCCGAAGTCGTCCAGCGATACCCGTGCACCCAAAGCGCGAAGGCGCTCGAAAAACACGATCGACTGCCGCAGCTTGGTGATGGCCGCGGTCTCCGTCACCTCGAAGCACAGTTTGCGGCGGTCAAACGCCAGTACCTGCAGACGGTCGATCAGGAGCTGCTGGAACTCCGGATCACTGACGGATTGGCCGGACAGGTTGATCGATATGGCATCGACATGGGCGACCTGTCCGGCGTGGGTCGTCAGCCATTCGAACAAGGCGGTGATGACCCAGCGGTCGATGCGTGTGGCGAGCGCATAACGCTCGGCCACCGGCAGGAAGGCCCCGGGCTCGATCAGATGGTCTCCCTCGGTCATGCGTAGCAGCACCTCGCAACGCAGGTGGCCGTCGTCTGGCGCGCAAATCGGCACGATACGCTGCCAGTACAGGTGCATGCGGCTTTCGTCAAGCGCACTGTGGACCCGCTGCACCCAGTTGGTGACGCCACGTTGCGCTTGCACGCCTTGGTCGGAGTCCATGTAGACATAGACCCGGTTTCTGCCTGATTCCTTGGCGACGTAACATGCCGAGTCGGCCGCCTGCAGCACGGCCGAGACCGAGCCCAATTGCTCGTTGAGCATCACGAGCCCGATGCTGGCGCCGATGTGAAAACTCTGTCCCGACTGCACGAAGCGGTAGTCGTCGATGGTCAGGCAGATACGTTCAGCCAGCTGCCGGGCGCTGGTCTGATCGCAGTGCGAGAGGATGACCGCAAACTCATCACCGCCGATCCGGGCGACGACGTCGCTGGTGCGCACGGCACCCCGTATCAGTGCCGCCGCCTCGCGCAGAAGCTGGTCACCCGCGCCGTGTCCGCAGCTGTCATTGACGATCTTGAAGCGGTCCAGATCGATGAACAGGACGGCATGGCGTTCACGCATGGCGTCACCCAACACCAGCGTGGCGTCCAGCTTGCGTTCAAACTCGTCGCGATTGATCAGCCCGGTAAGGACATCGTGGGCTGCACGGTGGCTGACCTCGGCGTGCAGCTGTTCCAGTGCCTCGTTGCGCCGCACGGCCAGCCGCATCTGACGCAACGCCAGCAGACCGAACGCCGAGGCCACCAACAGCAATGCCAAGCTTATCGCCCATGCGGTCTTGACCTGGGCACGCACTGCGGCCAGGTAGGCGTGATTGACCCGATGCCGAGCGTGGGTGCTGTCGAGCATCACCTTCTGGATCGGCGGGGCGATCCGCTCGAGTTCGAGCTTCAAAGCGTCGAGGCTGGCTTTTTGAAACGCGGGCAGCTGGTCATCCGGCCCGAAATAGTGATCGGCATAATCGGCAAAACGGGACAACGCGGCCACCATCTCCCGGTAGCTGGGCAAGTCGCCGATCAGGCGCCGGCTCAACCCGTCGCGCACGATCTCGTAGCGGCTGGCGAAGATGCCGTAACGCAGCTTCAACCGGGACATGGCGTCGCCCTGGCCACCACCGCGCAGCGTTGCGTCGATCTCGGATCCGAGCTTAAGCTGCTCCACCTGCAGTTGGTATACGTCCCACTCGCCCATGGTGCGGCCGTCACTGACGGTTTCTTCGATCGACTGCACTTGCACGACCTGCAGCGCCATCATGCCTGCCATCAGCAGCAATGCAAGCGCACCCAGCAAGGCCAGCAGGATGTTGATCTGCCGGCGCCGCAAGGTCATGGCGGACAGTTGCCCATTACCGTACGGAGATGCGAGCCAGCTGCCAGATCGAGCGGGAGTAAAACACCTCGTTGCGCGTCTCGGGCCGGTCGTCGAACGGATAGATCAGGAACAACGGCCCCTTCTCGCGCACGCCGATCACCTTGCCATCAATGCGCCGGGCCAGCAATGGGCCGAAACGGCCCGCGTCGTCGAATGGAACCTCAACCGCGTAGTCGTTCAACGCGACCATGCGCAGCGTCGAACCCTTGGCGCCGACAGCAGACAGTACGTTTGCCAGCCGCGGGCCACTGAATGTGACTGGCTGTGGGAACCACGGCGTCGACGTACGAAAACTATGCGTAGGCAAGGCGTCGATCATCGCAGCGTCGAACGCCGCTCCGTCACCCAGGTTGCGCATGCTGATGGAGCCGGTAATCGACAGGATGACCGCTTGCTTGGGCGCAGGTAGTGGAGCCTGGGCACGGCCGGGCAGGGTCCACATGCCAGACAGCGCCAAAAGCAAGGTACGCCGCGCACGGCTTGTCGTCAAGGGCGTCGCGTGGTGCATGGTGTTGAATTGTAGTCACTGCGGTGCGCAGAACGCCCGCAAGAGCAGCCCTGCGGTGGCAGTAAGTGGGTTGACCAGCCTGCAGCAAATTGTCTTTCCTGTTTGTGGCGTAGTGATAACTTGTGCCGCCGTGGACGCGATCAATAACGCCCCAAAAGCGCCACGATAGGAGTTGGTTGAATGGCTCAGGTGCTGGCGATTGACCGATGTGCGACACCATACCGTTACCGAGCGCGTCGCCCGCAAGCGCCATGCCAGGCGCACCCGCGCCCGGCCTCGCAGCGCCGTAGCCACCGCCGCAGAGCGCTGTGAGGCGCTCGATGGGTGCCTGGCGAAGTGTGTTCCCAGGCGTGGCCGGCAGGCCGAATCAGGCAGCAGTCAGTGTCGCTCTAGTCCGCCATGCCACCCAGGCGTTCGAGCGCCGCGAGGTCGAGCACGGCGATGCGATTGCGCCCCAGCGCGATGATGCCGGCGCAGGCCATCTGGCGCAGCTCCACGTTCAGGCTCTGGCGTGTCACGCCCAGCATGTCGGCCAGGTCGGTTTGTGCCATGGCGAGGACCGCAGGCGTCACCCCATCGAGCAGGCCAGCGACCAGCCGGGCAACGCGGGCTGGCAGGCTTAGCAGCGATTGCGCCGCCAGGGCCTCGTACAACCTGCGGGAGCGGGTACACAGCAATTGCACGATCTGTACCGACAGTTCCGGATGGGTGCGCATGGTGTTCAGCAGGGTAGCGCGCTGGACGCTGACCAAGACCGTGGGGCCTTTCGCGGTCGCATCGTGGATCCACGGTGACTGGTCCAGCACCGGGATCAACCCGAACACCTTGCCCGGCCCGGTGCGGCTCACGACGTGGCGTTTGCCAGCGGCGCTGCTGATACTGACTTCGAGCGCGCCACGGGCAACAACCAGCAGGTGGTCGGTGTATTTGCCACGCCAGGCCACGACCTTGCCGTCAGGTACGCGCTCCAGGCGCGAGCCGGTCGCCAGCTGTTCGATGACCACGTCGCCGCAGGCCTGCATCCAACGCACGCCGGCCAGTACCTGCCTGGTTTCCTGCTCCATTGCGAACATACCCTCATCGGCTGTGTCGGACTCCCGACTGACGTCATCATCCCCGGTTTCGAAAATGGGGGCATGCAGGCAACCTGAATGGATTCCCCGTGACTTCCGCCTACCCGTGCATCTCGGCATCTGCTGCAATCGGTGCCCTGCAGCGCAACCGGGTCGACCATGTTGTCACGGTGCCTGACTGGGTGCAATTGTCGCTGCACATGCGCCTGCAGGCTGGTGTGCCGGGCATTCGCGTCGTGAACACCTGCAACGAGAACCAGTGCGTGACCGTGGCAGCCGGCCTCACGATTGGCGGGTGCAAACCGCTGCTCGTGATGCAAAACCAGGGTCTGTACAACTGCGTCAACTCGCTGCGCGCCGTCTGCCTGGATGCCGGGGTGCCCCTGGTGTTCATGGTCGGGCAGTTCGGCCGCGAGTTCAGCAATATCGGCGCCGACCCGCGTCAGTCGCGCCGCACCATGGTCAACATCCTGGAGCCGATGCTGGAGGCCATTGGCGTGCCGTTCCTGCACATGGACGACGACGCCGGCCTCTCGGGCATGGACGAGGCCTACCACATGGCACAGCAGCGACGCACCGCCGTGGTCCTGCTCGTCGGAGCGCCGATGGCGTGGAGCTGAGCCGATGATGACCATGATGCAAGCATGCGGTGTGGTGGCCAGGCTGCGCAGCGCGGACACCCTGGTGGTAGCGACGATGGGGGCGATGTTCGCCTTTGACCGCATCGACGCCGAGATGGCTGACGGTCCCGAGGAGCAACCCCGGCGGCTGGCCCCGCGACTGAGTTCGGTGCCGCTGATGGGTGGCGCCGCCGGCCTCGGGCTTGGCCTGGCGCTGGCCCAGCCACAGCGGCAGGTCGTCGTTGTCGATGGTGATGCCAGCCTGTTGCTCGAACTCGGGGGCTTGGTGACGGTGGCGCAGCAGCGGCCGGCCAACCTGATCCATGTGGTGATCCGCAACGGCACGCAGTTCACCGGCCTGGGCAACCTGCAGGCCCCTGCCCCGGAGTTCAACTTTGCCGGGGCGGCTGGCAACGCCGGTTACCGCAGCGCGCAATCGATCGGCGATGCGGCATGGTGGGCTGAGTGCCTGGTGCGCCTGTTCGCCACGCCGGGCCCGCATTTTGTCGAGCTGCTGGTCGAACCGCTGCCAATGCGGGCCGGCGACGGTTATTCCCATACCGAGATGCCTGACCAGCAGTTCAGCCGCATGGGCCAGGAGGCGCTGGCAGTGCAGAAGCACCTGAAGGCGGCGGGTCCGTGATGGCCGATACCGAGGGCTTTGACTATGTCGTGGTGGGGGCGGGTTCAGCCGGCGCTGCAGTTGCACACCGGCTCGCAGCGCGGCCCGCCACCCGGGTCCTGTTGCTGGAAGCGGGCCCCGCGCGGCACAAGGATTTCTGGGTCCGCACACCACTGGGGATCTCGCGCCTGCTGGTGAACCCGGCCTACCTCTGGCCCTTCAAGACCGAGCCGCAGGCCCTGCTCGGCGGCAAGTCCATCTATTGGCCACGGGGTCGCCTGACCGGCGGATCGAGTTCGATCAACGGCATGATCTATGTGCGGGGTGAACCGCGCGAGTTCGACCACTGGCGCGATCTGGGTAACGGCGGGTGGGGCTATGACGACCTGCTGCCGTACTTCAAGCGCATGGAGGCTTTTGCCGGTGGCGACGCCAGCCTGCGGGGTCGCAGCGGCCCGATCGGCGTGACCAGCCTGGCGGACGACCCACAGCCGCTCGGCAGCGCTTTTGTCGAGGCCTGCCAGCAGGCGGGCATTCCGAAGGCCGCCGACTACAACGGGCGCGGCTATGAAGGTGTGTCCTATCTGCAGCTCAATACCAAGGATGGTCAGCGCTGCGGCACCGCGCGTGCCTATCTGGAAGCCGGCAAACCCGCCGGCCTGGTGGTCCGCACCGGGGCGCAGGCCGTGCGCGTGTTGTTCGAAGGCCGGCGTGCGGTCGGTATCGCGTACCTGCAGGATGGTGTCATGCGTGAAGTGCGGGCCGATGCCGAGGTCATCCTGTCGGCCGGGCCGATCAAGTCGCCGCAGTTGCTCGAGTTGTCCGGGGTCGGGCAGGGCGCGCGGCTGCGGCAGCTTGGCGTCGGGGTGGTGGCCGACCTGCCGGGGGTCGGCGAAAACCTGGTAGACCACCTGCAGGCGCGCATCACGTTCGCGGCCAGCCAGCGGGTCACGCTGAATGAGGTCGTATCCCGGCCCTGGCGTCAGGCGCTCATGGGAGTCCGCTATCTGTTGACACGCCGCGGCATGATGGCCACCCCGAGCGCCACGGCACATGCGCTGGCCCGCACGGCGCCGGACCAGGACCGACCGATGGTCAAGATCCAGATGCAGCATCTCAGCGGCGCCGACCGGTATGCCCGTAGCAAGGGCGCAGGGCTGGACCTGTTCCCGGGGTTCACCGTCGGCCTGTTCCAGTTGCGGCCAGAGTCGCGCGGCTCCGTCCATGCACGTACCGCGTCGGCGCTGGACGATCCGGCCATGGATCCGCGCTACCTGAGCGCCGACAACGACGTGAAGACCATGTTGTCCGCGTTGCGCCTGGCGCGTCAGGTGGTGCGGCAACCGGCACTGGCCGCTTATGTCCAGGCGGAGACGCGCCCGGGCATCGATGTGCAGTCTGATGACGAGGTGCTGGCCTACATAAAGTCCTGCGGACAGACCTCGTGGCACCCGATCGGCACCTGCAAGATGGGGCCCGCCAACGATGCCGCGGCAGTAGTCGACCCGTGCCTGCGCGTGCGAGGGGTGTCCGCATTGCGCGTGGTGGACTCATCCATCATGCCGACGATGCCGTCGTCCAACACCAATGCCGCCTCCATCGCCATCGGCGAAAAAGCCGCCGACCTGATCTTCGAGAACACACCATGATCCCGCAAAATTCACCGGACGGCCTGCAAAGCGGCGACCCCGGCCATGGCCACCAGGCCACCATCGGCCATACGCTGAAGGACTCCAAACCCTGGTGGCGACCGCGCACAGCTGCGCCGGCGGGTGCGCCCAACGTGGTCGTGATCCTGCTCGACGACCTGGGGTTTTCCGACTTTGGCTGTTACGGCGGCGAGATACACACTCCCCATGTCGACGCGCTGGCCGCGGGTGGCCTGCGCTTCACGGGGTACACCACGGTGCCGATGTGCACCCCGGCCCGGGCAGCCTTGCTGACCGGCAAGAATCCGCACTCGGTGGGATGTGGCTGGCTTACCCACAACAACCCCGGTTACCCTGGCTACCAGGGCGGCGAAATGAGCGCCGACGCACCCACCATGGCCGAACTGCTGCGTGCCGCCGGGTACGGCACCTATGGCGTGGGCAAGTGGCACAACGTGGCGGACAACAACGCCACAGCCGGCGGCGACCGGTCGGCGTGGCCGCTGCAACGCGGCTTCGACCGCTTCTACGGATTCCTGGGAGCCGAGACCAATTTTTTCTCGCCCGGGCACCTGATCGATGGCAACGAGTTTGTGGCGATCGAAGCCCACAGCGACAGCTACTACAGCAGCGATGACTGGACTGATCGCGCGTTGCGCTACGTGCGGGGCCATCGCGCCGCCGCCCCGGGCAAGCCGTTCTTTCTGTACCTGGCGCACAACGCGCCCCATGTGCCCCTGCAGGCGCGGCCGCAGGACATCGCCCGGTATGACGGTGTCTACGCCGCCGGCTGGGACACCATCCGTCAGGCCCGCTTCGAGCGCCAGAAGGCGATGGGTCTGTTCCCTGCCGACTGGCGCCTGCCAGCCGCTCCACCGGGCATGGTGCGATGGGACGATGTGCCGGCAGAGCAGCGCGCCGTGATGGCGCACTACATGCAACTGTATGCCGCGATGGTGGACAACATCGACCAGAACATCGGTCGGCTGGTGGCCGAACTCAAGGCCATGGGGCAGTGGGACAACACCCTGCTGGTGCTGACATCGGACAACGGCGCGTCCTCCATCGGCGGACCCGATGGCGCTGCCAACATTTTCGAAAAACGCGTGACGCAGCAGGAGCCTGCCGGGCTGGCCAGGGAGCTGTTCGACCGTGGCGCGCTCGGTGGTGTGGACTCCTACCCTGCCTACCCGGTGGCCTGGGGCCAGGTGTCGAACACGCCATTCCGCTTTTACAAACGCACGCCCATGAACGGTGGCATCCGGGTGCCATTCATTGCCAGTTGGCCGGCGCGTATACCTGACCCCGGCGCCCAACGCAGTCAGTGGATCCACGTCACCGACACCCTGCCCACAGTGCTGGACGTGTTGGGTCAGGCCTACCCGTCGCAGTTTAAGGGTTACCGCACGCGCGGTATCGATGGCACCAGCTTCGCAGCGGCATTGACAGACCCGGCCCACACCACCGGGCGGCAGACGCAGCACTACGAGCTGGAAGGCAACCGTGGTTACATCAGCGGACACTGGAAGATCGTGTCGCTGCAGCCGCCGGCCACGCCGATTGACCTGCAGCGCTGGATGCTGTTCGATCTGGACGCCGACCCCACCGAATGCGACAACCTTGCGGCCCTGCGCCCGGACAAGCTGGCCGAGTTGCTGCTTGCCTTCGAGGCAGACGCCAAAGCCAACTACGTCTACCCGCTGGACAACCGCGATAACCGCCGCGTATTGGCTCTTCCCCCGTTCCTGGAGGCTGAGTATTCGCAGCCGCGCAGCTATTACCCAGGTTGTGAAACCATTTCCCCTATGGCGGTTTCGCCACTGATCGCCGACCGCGACTTCGAGCTCGTGTGCGAGTTCGACCAGGCGGCCGGCCAGGAAGGCGTGCTTTTTGCGATCGGCGACAACATGAACGGTCTTGCGGCTTTTGTGCTGCAGGATATGGTGCACATGGCGTTCACCGCCGGCGCGTCCGTGCGCCGTTGCGTGACCCTGCCGCTAGCGCCGGGTGCCCGGCGCCTCTTGTTGCGTCACCATGCGCCCGGGCAGCGCAGAGGCACTGGCAAGGTCGCACTGGAGGGCCAGCAGCAGGTCGAAACGCTGGACATGTCACCGACCTTCCTGCGCCTGGGCGGAGAAGGCCTGGACATCGGGCTCGACCGCAAACGCAAGGTGTCTGCGTTATACGCCGGACGTGGCGTGTTCGCCTACCCAGGCCGGATCCGCTGCCTCACGATCACACCCGGAGCACAGGCACCCGGCAGCTTGGCCAACCGACCTGAAGCCCTGGCCCAACTCGACTGACATTGCCCACTGCCCCATTCCAAGGAGTCTCCATGCAACTCACCATCAACCGTCGCCAGGCGCTGGCGGGCCTGGCCAGCCTGTCCACCCTGGCTGTACCGGTCCGCGCCCAGACAGCCGGGCCAACCAAACCCCTGCGTTTTGTCGTGCCCTATCCGGCCGGTGGCTCACCGGACAGTTTCACCCGACAGATGGCCGACGAGCTGACGCGGCAGCTGGGTGCCACGGCGATCGTCGAGAACCGGCCAGGTGCTTCCGGACTGCTGGGTGTGCGCGCAGTGTCGCTGGCAGCGCCTGACCAACACACCTTTGCTTATCTCACCTCCGGCCATGTCACGCTGGCTGCCATCAACCCGAAGTTCGACCTGCTCAAGGAGCACCGCCTGGTGGCGCGCCTGAGCGCTTCGCCCTTTGTGGCACTGGTCAACGCTGCCTCGCCCTACAAGACCATGCGCGAGTTGATCGCCGCCGTGCAGGCGAGCCCGGGCAAACTGAGTTTCGGCACGGCGGGAGTGGGCTCTCCGGCCCACCTGGCGGTGGAGTACCTGGAAGAGTCGGCCCGGAACTTCAAGGCCCTGCATGTGCCGTTCAAGGGGGCGGTCGAGTCCATCAACGCGATCCTGGGAGGCCAGATCGACTTCACCATCAGCGTACTGGGTGTGGCGCTGCCGCAGATCCAGGCTGGCAAGCTGCGCGCCCTGGCGATGACCACAGCCACACGCCTTGCGCTTTTGCCCGATGTGCCCACCATTGCCGAGGCCGGGGGTGGCAACTACGCCTTCCAGGCATGGGGTGGTTTTGCGATGCACAGTGAAACGCCCGATGCCATGGTGGCCCGCGCGGCGGCAGTCTTCACCACAGCCATGCAATCCGACGGCATGAAGAAGTTGCTGGCCAGCGCCGGTTCCCATGCCGATATCAGCGAGTCGCCGACCGCCTTCACGGCCCAGGTGCGGCAGGACCTGGCCACCGAGCGCGTGATCACCAAACGCCTGGGCATCGTGCTGGAGTAGGCATGCCCGCATTGACGTCCGTCGAGCGGCAGCTGATCGGCCGCGCGCAAGTTTTCGTCGATGACCATGTGCGGCCGCTGGCCCAGGCCTGGGATCGCGGCGACGCCGACAGCCGCGACAGCCTGAAACTGGCTGCCGACGCCGGTCTGCTTTCGATGCTGGTGCCCGCCGCGCATGGCGGCTCCGAGCTGAGCTTCGCGTGCATGTGGCGGGTTGCGGAAGTGTTGGCAGGCGCCGATTTCGGTATCGCGATGTCGCTGATCAACACCCATAACGTGGCGGCGCTGCTCGCACGTGCCGCTCATCCAGAGGTGGCCGAGCGCTATGTCAACGGTCTGATGCGTGGGGATCGGGTGGCCTGCACGGCGCTGTCAGAACCGGGTGCCGGCTCCGACTTTGCCGCCATCACGACGCACGCCACGGCCTTGCCCGGCGGCGGCTGGCGCCTGGATGGCAGCAAGGCATGGATCACCAACGGTCGGCATGCCGACGTCATCGTCCTTTATGCCCAGACGCAGCCGGGCAGCGGAGCGGCAGGCGTGGCGTCGTTCGTGGTCGATGGCACACGGGCAGGTTTCCACCGCTTGCCGGCCTCCGGCATCGGCGCCGCGCGCTCCAACAACACCGGTGGCTTCGAATTGCGTGCTTATCTGGCTCAACCGCAAGAAATGCTGCTGGGTCCGGGCTTGGCGTTCAAGGCGGCGATGACCTCGATCAACCGGGCGCGCACTTACGTGGCAGCGATGTGTTGCGGCATGGTCGCTGAGGCCCTGCGCCTGGCAGAAGCTCATGGCGCGCGGCGCAGCACCTTTGGCCGCGTCCTGCGCGAACACCAGGGCTGGCGTTGGCGGCTGGCCGATGCCGTCGTCGATCTCGATGCAGCCCATGGCCTGATCCAGGTGGCAGCCGCCAGGGTCGATGCGGGCGAAGATGCGCAATCGGCTGCTGCACGCGCCAAGATATTTGCGACCCGCATGGCGCCGGTACACCTGTCGGCCATGATGCACGCGATGGGAGCCGAAGGATTGCGCGAGGAGCACCCGCTGCTGCGGCATCTGGCTGCGGCGCAGGCGGCCACCCTGATCGACGGTTCGACCGAGATGCTGCTGGAGCGAGTCGCGCGCGACCTCAGGCCGGGTTGAGCCAC
>JANOTG010000360.1:0-9362 GCA_031416215.1 Betaproteobacteria bacterium | reverse complement strand
CCTGCGCTACAGCGTCGGCACGGTAGGTTTCTCGGCCGAGTGGGGGCGCATCGTGAGTGGCAGTGTGCTGGCCAATGCCGCCAACCCCGCCCTGCCAAAGGCCGGTGACAACAAGTTTCACCTCAACCTCTCGGCGCGGTTTTAGGCACTGTTGCCTCGTGAGCGGCTGTTCAAGCTATCGCAGGCTGCGCGCTGGCCAGGCCTGGTGATGCAGCGGGTATTGGTCATCAATCCGAACACCACGGCGGCCGTCACCGACCGGGTGGTCAGCGCCTGCGCCGCGGCACAGCCGCAGTTGCGCTGGGACGGGGTGACGGCGGCCTTCGGTGCACCCTACATCGCCAGCGAGGCAAGTTATACGGTGGCTGGGCACGCCGTGCTGGAGGCGTATGACAGGCACTTTGCTGCCCACGATGTGGTGCTGATTGCCTGTTTTGGCGACCCGGGGCTGATGGCACTGCGCGAGCTGGCGGCGGTGCCGGTGCTCGGTCTGGCCGAGTCCAGTTTTGCAGCGGCCGCTGCGCTTGGAAGATTTTCGGTGGTGACCGGTGGGACGGCCTGGGGCCCGATGCTGCAGCGCTTTGCACGCATGCACCAGCTCGATGCGCAACTCTGTGGCATTCACACCGTGGAGCTGACGGGCGCACAAATTGCCGCCCATCCGCAGCAGGCGACGGATCTGTTGTGCGCGGCCTGCGATCAGGGTATCGCAGCCGGCGCGCAGCATATCCTGATCGGCGGCGCGGCGCTCACTGGCCTCGCTGTTGAATTGCAGCCGCGTTTTGCCGTGCCGCTGCTTGACAACGTCGTCCTGGCCGCGGCCGCAGTGGCGGCGGCGCTGGCGCAGGCAGCCTGAGGCGGCTCGCCCCAAGTGCCTGGCGCAACTGCTGCAGCGGACACCGCGCCATCGCGGCGGTGAACGTATCATCATTCGTATCTCAGTTGTTGCGGGGTGGGGCATGGTCAATCCGGGTGTGGTGCAGGCATGGCGTGGCGGCCACATGCTGGCTGGGCGCGGCTGATTGGCCCCGGTGCTGTCCACCACCAGGCCCATGCCACACACGGCGCTGGTAGCTGGCGGCGGAATCGGCGGTTTGGCCTGCGCCCTGGCCTGCGCCCGCGCCGGTTGGTCGGTGCGACTGCTCGAACGCTCGGCGCAGTTCTCCGAGGTTGGCGCCGGTGTGCAGATCGGCCCCAACGTCACGCGGCGACTGCACCAATGGGGCCTGCAGCGTGCGTTGCAGGCGCTAGCGGCTTACCCCGATGTGTTGCACGTGCGCAGCGCACGCACGGGACGCACCCTCGGTCGCTTGCAACTGGGCGACGTGGCGCTGCAGCGGTACGGCGCGCCTTACGCGACCATCCACCGCGCTGACCTGCATGGCGCATTGCTGGCCGCAGTGCAGGCCAGCGATTTGGTGCGGTGTGACCTGAACAGCGCAGTCGAACATTTTGAGCAAACCGCAGACCAGGTGACGGTGCGCGCCAGCAGCGTTGGCACGTTGGCGGCAGACATGCTGGTCGGTGCCGATGGCCTGTGGAGCGTGGTGCGGCAAGGCTTGCTCGGTGATGGACCGCCGCGGCGTACCGGCCACCTCGCGTACCGCGCGCTGGTGGCACAAAGCAGCCTGCCTGCCAGCTTGCGCAGCCAGCACATCACGGTGTGGCTGGGGCCGGACATGCACGTGGTGCAGTACCCGGTGCGTTGTGGTGAGCAGCTCAACCTGGTCGGCATCGTGCGCGGCGAGGTCCCTGCGGCGGCAATTCAGCCTGCTTCGGAGAGTGATCCATGGGACCGGCATGGCGATGCCATGACGTTTCGAGCCGCTGTGGCTGGTGCCTGTGCGCCACTGCGCGAGTTGGCAGAGGCGATCGCGCAGTGGCGCCTGTGGGTGTTGTGTGACCGAGCTCCGATGGTGGGGCCGCAGCAGCACGGGAAGGGCCGCATCGTGCTGCTCGGCGACGCTGCGCATCCCATGCGGCCCTATCTGGCGCAGGGCGCTGGTATGGCCATCGAGGACGCGACGGCGTTGGGCGCCGCGCTGGCAGATGCCGAATCCGACTTGCCCGCTGCGTTGCAAGGCTTCGCCGCAGCGCGCTGGCAGCGCAACGCACGGGTGCAGCGACGGGCGATCCGAAACGGGGAGATATTCCACGCCCGGGGCGTTGTGCAGCTAGGGCGTGACGCCGCTCTCGGACTGCTCGGCGAACGACTGCTCGACATGCCGTGGTTGTACAGTGAATGACCATGGCGGTCGAAAATTGCATTTTTCACATCGGCACGGCGGCCGAAGTCGCCGCTGCCCGCGCCAGTGGCGTACACCGCCCGCCCAGCCTGGCCAGTGAAGGTTTTATTCACCTGTCGCAAGCGCACCAGGTGCAGGCCGTGTTGCAGGCTTTTTACCCCGGGCGCAGCGACCTGGTCTTGATGGTGGTTGACCCAGCACTGCTCACTGCACCGCTATGTTATGAGGCGCCCGCTTCACTCGGCAAACCCGGCGGTCTGGCTGCCTTCGAGCGCAACCAGCTGTTTCCGCACCTTTATGGGCCGCTGAATGCCGACGCGATTGTCGGAGTGATTGATGCCGCCGGTTTTGACGGGATGCCTGTCAATTAGCACCGCAATGCCCACCCCATGCTTCATTGGATCACTTCATCGGCGCGCAGCAGGATGGCCTGTGGTAGCGTGATGCCAAGCGCCTTGGCGGTGCCCAGGTTGACGACCAGATGAAAGCTTCGCGGCTCCTCGATCGGCATGTTTGCAGGCCGTTCACCCTTGAGGATACGCCCCGTGTAGTGGCCGGCGCGACGGAAAATGTCCTCGAAGTCCGGCCCGTACACCGCCAGGCTGTCGCGCGCCAATTGTGGGATGTCGTGCATGAAAGGCAGCTTTTGCAAGCGCGCCTCGGCCGCCAGCATGTCCGTGACATCGTAGTTGGAAGTCATCGGCGCCGTCACCATGGCCTGCGCTTTTTCCGCAACTGCCCGCTCCACCGCTGTCTTGATGGTCCCACGCCGTTGCGCCTCGTCGCTCTTGATCGGTACGCGCAGCAAGATCAGCCCGAGCTGGCGCGCCGCCTTCTCCATCAGGTCCATTTCTTCAGTGCAACTCACCAGCACGTCAGGGTCGATGGGAATCGCCACGCGTTTGAGCCCGGGCAGCATCTCGGTCAACAACTGCAGGCGTTTGCCGATTAGTTCGGCGTTGGCGGTGGTCACGCCGGTGATGTGTTTTCCGGGCCGGGCCAGTGACACCGCATACTGCACCACCACCGGGTCGGTCACCGTTGCGATCACCGTGGGGATGCTGCGGCTGGCATACCAGGCTGCATCGGCCAGTATCTTGGCGGGCGCGAAGATGACATCCACGCGCGCCTGCACCAGATCGCGCGCCAGCGAGCGCAGCTTGAACACGTCGCCGTCAGCAGATCGGCGCTCCAGTACCAGGTTGTGGCCTTCGACATACCCGGATTCTGCGAGTCCCTTGAGGTAACCACGCGACGTGATGTCGGCATACATGCCGCGCGATGTCAGTGACAGCCAGCCGACACGTGCTGGCGTTTGTGCAAGTCCCGCAGTCGAGCACAAAGCGCTGAATGCGCCCACCATAACAACGCGTCGGGTGTGCATGACCACGCCTCCTGCAAAGGAACTGCCACTGCTTGCCGCTGCAAGTATGTGCCCGCGGTGGGCACGCGTCAACCAGGGCCCGGTATCAGGGCCCGGTCACGCGTCTGTTCCCGACACGGTTGCGATGCCCCTCAATGCAGCTTGATCCTCGGCTTGCGCGCCCAGTTTATGGCCTCGGCCCAGGTCGCCAGCCAGGTGTGGAAGACACCGTTGACGGCGATCTGGTGGTGTTTGTGCAGCCACCAGTACATCCACTTGGCAATATGCCCTTCGATGAATACCGAGCCGCTGGTTATTGCGCCCATCAGGCTGCCGATGGTGCTGTAGTCACCCAATGACACCAAGGACCCATAGTCCTGGTAGCGAAAGTCAGGCAACGGCTTGCCGGTGAGCAAGTTGGGGATGGATTTGGCCAGCATGCTGGCTTGTTGATGCGCCGCCTGCGCACGGGGTGGCACCAGCGTCTGGTCGTCTGCCTGCGGGCAGGCCGCACAGTCGCCGAGCGCAAAGATTGCCGGGTCGCGGCTGGTCTGCAGCGTGCGCAACACCAGCAACTGGTTGATGCGGTTGGTCTCCAGGCCGTCGAGTTCGCGCAGGAAGCCGGGAGCCTGGATGCCGGCTGCCCAGACCACCAGGCTGCTGGGAATGAATTTGCCGCTGGCCATCTGTACGCCGTCTCTGGAAATGGCCACCACCTTTTCGTTGGTGTGTACTTCGATGTCGAGTTTGCGCAACTCCTGGGTCACAGCGTCCGACAGGCGCTGCGGCAAGGCGCTGAGCAGCCGCTGCGCCGCGTCGATGATCACGATCTTGAGGTCTTTTTCCGGGTGGAAGTTGGTCAGACCGTAGGTCGAGAGGATCTTGGTTGTCATGTGCAGCTCGGCTGACAATTCGACGCCCGTGGCACCGCCGCCGATGATGACCACGGTGAAGCGACCTTGCCCTGCTGTCTGGCCGGCGGCCTGGGCGCGCAGGCAGGAGTTGATCAGCCGGCGGTGGAATTGTTCTGCAGCCACCGGCGTGTCGAGCATGGTGCAGTGGTCGCGCGCGCCGGGCGTGCCGAAGTCATTGGTCTGGCTGCCCAGCGCCAGCACCAGAATGTCGTAACCGACGGCTTGGCGCGGCAGGATCTCGACACTGTCCTCGTCCAGCAATGGCGCCAGATGCACTTCTTTGCTGCCGCGCGACAGGCCGTCCATGCGGCCCAGGCGAAACGAGAAATGGTGCTTGCGCGCCAGCGCAAAGTACTCCAGTTCGTCGGCATGGCTGTCCAGTGTGCCGGCCGCCACCTGGTGCAGCAGGGGTTTCCACAGGTGCGTCGCCACAGCGTCGATCAGCGTAACGTGAGCGGTCTTCCTGCGTCCCATAGAATGCCCAAGGCGCACCGCCAGTTCCAGCCCGCCGGCGCCGCCACCCACGATCACGATGCGTTGCATTTGCCGAACCCTCATTTGTGCATGTCACAAGACGACGTCAACTGCAGTGTAGGTGGCACGTGTGTGGTGCCGCCGAAGTCGGGCGATGCAGACCCGGTGCCGCCGCGCGCCGATACGGCACCGTCCCTGCAGGTCACGCAATGGCTGAACGGTGAACGGCTGATCTCGCTCGATGGCCTGCGTGGCAGGGTTGTGGTGGTGCATGCGTTCCAGATGTTGTGCCCAGGATGTGTGTCGCACGGCATCCCGCAGGCGATCAAGATTCACCACACGTTTCGCCGCGACGACTTGGTCGTGCTGGGCCTGCACACGGTGTTCGAGCACCATGCGGTGATGGGGCCGGACGCATTGCAGGTGTTCTTGCATGAATACCGCGTTCCGTTCCCGGTCGGTGTGGACAGCGCCACCACGGGCAGCGACATACCCCTGACTATGCAAACCTATGGACTGCAGGGCACACCGAGCCTGCTGGTGATCGACCGCAACGGCGTGTTGCGTCTGAACCATTTTGGGCAAATCGATGATCTGGTGATCGGTGCGCTGCTGGGGCAGCTGGTTGGCGAGCCAGCCGCCTGACTTGGTGTGCCAGTGTGGAGTCGAGCCTCAAGATGAACAACCCAACGGCGAGCACCGTGCAGCGATTGCGTGCGTTGCCCAAAGCCGAGGTGCACCTGCATCTCGAAGGCTGTTTTGAGCCAGCCATCCTGGAGGCCTGGTCGCGCCAGGATGGTGTGGCCATGCCAAGGCCGCGCGAGACCCTGCTGCAGTTCGCGGGTCTGGCGGACTTTCTGGGTTTTCTGGATTGGGCCTGCGGCCTGGCCGCAACACCCGAGCGTCTGGCGCATCTGTGCTACGACCTGGGCCGGCGCCTGGCAGCCAGTGGAGCAGGTTATGCCGACGTGATCATCAACCCGACGCATTGGCATGCCTGGCACGGCCGCCTGCCGGCGATGCTGGATGCCATGCATGGCGGCTTTTGCGCCGCCGAGCAGGATGGCTTGCCGCCGGTCGGCCTGTGTATCAGCCTGCTGCGGACCCAGTCGGCCCAAGCCGCCGCCGAACTGGTGGATTTGTTGATCACACTGCGCCATCCACGGGTGGTCGCGCTGTCGGTAGACGGCAACGAAGCCACTGCCGGCCGCACCGGGCCGCGTTTTGCCGACGCATTTCACAAAGCCGGGCTGGCAGGCCTCAAACGCACCGTGCACGCGGGCGAATCCAGCGGACCGCAAGGGGTGCGCGACGCCATCGAGCTGCTGGGCGCAGACCGCATTGACCATGGTGTGCGCGCCATTGACGATCCGGCGCTGGTGGCGCTGCTGGCCGAGCGGCGCATCCCGCTGGGTATCTGTCCTACCTCCAACATCGGGCTGGGTGTGTATCCGGCCATCGACCAGCACCCGGTCGAGCGCTTGCGCCAGGCCGGGGTGTTGTTCTCGCTCAACACCGACGACCCGGCCCTGCTGGGGGCCAGTCTGGAAGGCGAATACGCCCTGCGCCAACAGGCGTTTGGCTGGCCAGATGATGTGCTGCGCTCCATTGCGCGCACATCCATCGAGTCCAGTTTTACCCATGCCGACACCAAGGCGCAACTGTTGCGTGCATTGACGTTATGGCCCGCAACCACTTCCACAGCGGCCTGATCCGCAAACGGAGAAACCATGTCAGAACTGGTATTGCGCGAAGACCGCGATGGCCTCGCCACCTTGACGCTGAACCGCCCCGACAAACTCAACGCCCTGACGGTGGCCGTGTTTCAGGCGCTGCGCCAGCACGTGGTGCAACTGGCCGGCGAGACCGAACGCATCGGCCTGGTCGTTGTGCGTGGTGCCGGCAGGTGTTTTTCGGCCGGGCACGATCTGGCCGACATTGCCGGCGGAGAACACCCGCCGTCGCCGAGTTTCCAGGCCGACACGATCGAGCTGCTGGCCAATCTGCCGCAACCGGTCATCAGCGCCGTGCATGGTCACTGTTATACCGGTGCGCTGGAGCTGGCGCTGGCTGGTGACATGATCGTCGCCAGCGAATCCGCCAAATTCGCCGATACCCACGCGAAATGGGCCTTGACGCCGATCTGGGGCATGAGCCAGCGGCTGCCGCGCCGGGTCGGGCTGGCCAAAGCGCAGGAGATGACTTACACCGCCCGAACTTACAGCGGCAGCGAGGCCGCCGCCATGGGCCTGGTGAACTGGTGCGTGCCCGATGCCAATTTTGACGCCGAGGTGGAGAAGTTTGCCCGCAGCATCCTGGCCAATTCCTGGTTCAGCCTGCGCGCCAACAAGCGCCTTTACCGCGAGACCGACGGCATGGCGCTGGGTGCCGGCTTGTCGTACGAGATCCACCGCACCGAAGGGCACGGCCCGGACATGGCGGCCCGGATTGCCGGTTTTTCCAACAAGACAGTGAAGCTGGTGTGACTTCCGGTACGCGCGGCATGGAAAAGCCGGTCAGGCACGAAGGACCGGACGATTTGCAGAACATCACGAGCGGTACTCTGGCGCACTACGACCACAACGCCCGGGCTTTCTGGGAGGGCACGCGCGACCACGACGTTCAACAGAACATCGAAGCCCTGCTGCAGCACGTCGAGGCCGAGCCGCCGTTTGAGCTGCTGGACTTCGGCTGCGGCCCGGGGCGCGATCTGATGCGCTTCACGGCGCTCGGGCACCGGGCGACCGGTCTGGACGGCTCGTCCGAACTCGCCGCACTGGCGCGTGTGCACAGTGGTTGTGAGGTGCTGCAACAGAATTTCCTGGCGCTTGATCTGCCGTCGGACCGCTTCGACGGGGTGTTTGCCAATGCCTCGTTGTTTCACGTTCCGGGGCAGGTTCTGCCGCGTGTGCTCAAACAGTTACACAGGGCGCTCAAGCCCGGTGGTGTGTTGTTCAGTTCCAACCCCCGAGGCGACGGACAGGAGGGCTGGAACGGCGGGCGGTATGGCGTGTACCACGACTGGGAGGGTTGGCAGGCGCACATGCTGGGCGCCGGTTTTGTGATTCTGAACCACTACTACCGGCCAGCCGGCCTGCCGCGCGCGCAACAGCCCTGGCTGGCCAGTGTGTGGCGCCGGCCGACTGCAGTCTGAAATCAGATGGTCACGCCGCCATCGATCACCAGGCTCTGCCCGGTCATGAACGAGCCGGCAGCGGAGGCCAGAAACACCGCTGCACCGGCGATCTCGTCCGGCTCGCCAATACGCCGCAACGGAGTAGTGGCGGTGCGTTTTGCCAGCAGTGCTTCGTCTTCCCACAGGGCGCGGGCAAAGTCGGTCTTGATCAGACCCGGCGCGATACAGTTGACGCGGATATTGTGTGGCCCGTACTCGACCGCCAGGTTGCGCGCCAGCTGCATGTCAGCCGCCTTGCTGATGCCATAGGCGCCGATCACCGGCGAGCCGCGTACGCCGGCGATGGACGACACGATGATGATGGAGCCGGAGCGTCGTTCGATCATCTGCGGTACGCAAAAGTTGATCAGCCAGTGGTTGGCAATGATGTTGTTGTCCAGTATCTTGCGGAACTGCTCGTCGGCGATACCGGCCTGCGGGCCGTAGTACGGGTTGCTGGCAGCGTTGCACACCACGATATCGATGCGGCCGAACTCCTGCGTTGCCTGCGCCGCCAGGTGCTCCAACTCGGACTTGGCCGAGATGTTGGCCGCCACGGCGATGGCGCGCCCGGCGCCAAATTCGTTGTTGATGGCATTGGCCACGGCATCACAGGCTGGCTGCTTGCGCGACGAGATGACGACCCGCGCCCCATGTTGCGCCATCCGTCGGGCAATGGCCTGGCCGATGCCGCGCGATGACCCGGTGATGACGGCCACTTGACCATTGAGGCTGAACAGGTTCACGATAGGGCTCCTGATTTGAATGGATGGTAACGCCATGGATGGTGCTTGGACCGGATGGTTGCAGGAGCGTGACGCCTACCTGGTGCTGGTGCTGGTGTTGCTCGCTCTCGGCCTGGGGCTGGCCACCGGCCGGCGTCGCCGAGACAAGCGGCACGATCGGCAGGCGAAGACCGTGCCCACACCACGCAGTCGCACCACGCGTAGCCGGCGGCGCAGCTGATCGTCCGCTGATCAGACACTTGTGTGGTGGGCGGTCGCATGGTCGGTGGCAGCGAAGCAGTGTGGCCGTTTTCGGCCCATTGCGGTCATTCCGCATACCACTGGCGCGATGCCACATCCAGGGCCAGCGTGACACACCAACCTTGCGTCGTGTGCGAGGGGGCGGCAAAGGCGTGCGGGGGCCGGGCGCAGCGCTCATACTGGAGCGGTCGGGCGCTGAACGCG
>JANOTG010000359.1:0-7287 GCA_031416215.1 Betaproteobacteria bacterium | reverse complement strand
ACGCCGCATGGCAATCTCCTTGGTGGTGACTGCGGTTAGGTCGTGGCGCAGTGCAAGTTCTTTCACCGGGTTGATGTCCGACTGCGCGGGCCGTTCGTATTTGCCAACCCGGCCGCTGCATGGCGCGCCTGGTTGCAGGCGGCGTGGCTGATGGCCAAATTCTCCAGATGGCTGTTACCACCGTCAGCCAATGGCCGGATGTGCTCCAGCGTCGCCCTACAGCAGCACCACCTTGGTGGACTCTTCGCCAAACTGGCTGATCACCCGCACCGCCACCTTCTTGCCTTTGGCCGCTTCAATCGGGTGCGACTTGAAGCCGTAGACCCGCTCAAACGCCTCATCGTCCAGTTCAATCTTCAAGGTACGCTCGGCGTTGCGTTTGGTGGATGCAATGGCCAGGTTGTTCAAGCCGCGCTTGAACTTGTCAAACTCGCCCGCATCGCCGCCGCAAAAGAAGACTTGGGTGGGGCAGAAGTTGGAGCCGTCGTAGGCGTCGTCCACCATCCAGTACGAAATGTCGGCCACGCTGCGGCCCTTGACCTCGTCCTTCACCGGGTCGTAGATATCCAGCCCGCGAATCTCGATCTGCGCCGTGCCGCCGCTGCGGATCACACCGATGTCCGGCTCGCCGATGGTGACGAAACTGGCGGCCTTCTTGTCCTTCTTGATCAGGCCGTCCTGCATCAAATCATCATGCATGCGCACCTTGGTGACCTCGAAGCCGCCCACCTTCATGCTCACGTTGCGGTTGTCCACGTCGCTCTCAAAGCCAAAACCCAGCAGCACCAGCCAGTCGGCATCGGCGCGCTGGCGGCAGGCCTTGATGGCGGCATTTACCGCTGCCCGGCTGACGGTACCGAACTGCGGGCCGATATGCAGGTAGGCCTTGGCCTCGCCGCCGGCCGTGCCGTACCAGCCCTCGGCATGTAACGCACCGGCCTCGTCGTTGATGATGTCCACGCGGGTGAATACCGCCGTTTCGTTTTTGGCACCGTTCTTGATGCCGGCCGTCTTGAGGTGCTCGAACACGCGGTCGATAAACCGCTGGACGTTGTCCATCGAGGTATTGGCCTCAGCAATGCGGTCTGGGGCCAGCGGCTCAAAGCTTTGCAGGGTCTCCACGGTGAACGGGCCGGAGACGCGCAGTTTTTTCTTGTCCTGCTCGGGCTGGTCGTAGAAGCTCTTTTCTTCTGGCAGGTCGCTGTTTGCAATCGACCCAAGCGTCACCTGCTTTACTTTCTTGTAGACGAAACCATGACGAATGTCTTGCCCAGCCAAATCGGCCAGTGTGTACCAAGGGAAGGTGGCGGTCATTAGCCGCGTCTTGGCAATGTTCAGCGCGATACGCGAGGTGTCGGAGGTTATCCAGCGGCGGCCCCATTGTTCGGCGACATAGGCGGTGGTTCCACTGCCGCAGGTGGGGTCCAGGACGAGGTCACCGGGATCAGTGGTCATCAGGATACATCGAGCAATGAGTGCTGAAGACGTTTGCACCACGTAGACCTTGGGGTCAGATCGGCTTTGAACTGCATCGCTGATATCAGCCCACAGATTGGCAATGGGCGTGTAACCGAAATCGTCCTTAAAGCGCCGATAACTCAGCTTGCCGTTGCCGGTAACGTGCAACCTACCCGCCGCAGCCAATCGATCCAATCCTTGCTGATTTGTTTTGAAGGTTCCGCTGCCCGGTGTAAATATTTTTCCGTTCCATACAAATTGCTTGACATCCCCGGCTCCGGCTGACCTTGAACTGGTGATGTTGTCGAGACGAAACAAACGCCCACCCTGGGGCAATTTGCTTTCGTCACCCTTTTCTTCTGTAGTCGAAGCACGGGAGCTGCCATCGGCCAGCATCACTTGGTCATAGCGAGCATCCGAGTCGGTACTTCGCGGCAGATACAAAACTCGAAACTTCTGCCTTGCCGCATCTGCATCCTTGGCGTACCAGAGCAGGTAATCACACGTGGCGCCAATCATGGCGCTGCCTTCGCTCGTAGTCTTGCGGGCGGTAATGAGCGAGCAAAAATTCTCACTCCCAAACACCTCATCCATCAAACACCGCACCAGGTGCACGTTCTCGTCACTGATCTGCAAAAAACACGAACCTGAAGCATTCAGCAACTCACGCGCCACCAACAGCCGGTCGCGCAAATACGAAAGGTAGGAGTGGATACCCAGCTCCCAGGTGTCCCGAAAGGCCTTGATAACCTCCGGCTCGCCGGAGAGGTTTTCATCCGCGCCGTCTTTCACGTTGCGGTCACCCAGCCGCATCTGCCAGTTGCTGCCGTACTTGATGCCATACGGCGGGTCGATGTAGATGCACTGCACGGCACCGGCCATGCCTTCGCGCTCCAGCAGGCTGGTCATCACCAGCAGGCTGTCGCCCTGCACCAGGCGGTTTTGCCATTTGTCGGGGTGTTTGTAATAACTGCCCGGCTTGTCCAGCTCGTCCATGGCAAGCGGGTTGCCAAACAGCTCGTTGGTGAACAACTCGTTCTGCGCGTCCTCGCGGCCCTTCAGGCTATACAGGCGCGCAATGATTTTTTCGGGCGCGATGTGTTCGTGGCGGTACAGGCTGCGGATGTCCACGTTAAGCGCGGTCTGCTGGTCATTGGCGTCGTACTTGTGCATCCAGTACAACTCGGGGTCCTGGCCACGGTGCGTCACCGGGTTCAGCGGCACCGCTTTGACGGTGGGCTGGCCTTGCAGCGCATCGGCCTCCTGCCCGGCTTCTTCCCGGCTGGGGATGAACAGTCGCTGGGCTTTGGCGTGTTTGACCGAGTCCACCGGTTTGTTGGCTCCGATGGCGGTTTCGCCAGCGGTGGCTTTGGCAAGGGGTGCCGACTTGGAGTTCTTGGTGGCCATGGTGTTTTTTCTATTTGCAACCGACGGCTGGGCAAAGCAGTTTGCGAACGCGCACCAGCAGTTCGGGTTTGGCGACGGCCATTTTCGACTGCACAGCCTTGGCATTGACGGTGTAGATTTTGTCCACCCGCACGTAGGAGCTGCCGCGCATGCTTCCACGCGACAGGTCACCGGGCTTGAGTTCCAGCGTATGTTGGTGGTGGCCCTTGCTGCTGACGGCAACCGTCACAAACGTGCCGTTGGCGTCGGCATCGGTGACGGCAAGGGCTGGGCGGGCCTTGAAACGCGCCTCACCATGCGGGCCATCACCTTCGTCCATAGGAAAGTTGATATGCACGATGTCGCCGCTGAGATATCGCATGCTCAAGGACCATCCAGTGTGTAAAAAAGCTGGTCGTCTTCGTCACCCCAGACGTGTTCAAGGCTGCTCATTTGTACGTGCATCCAGAACAAGCGCTCGGCCGCATCGTCCACCTCGGCGCTGATGCGTTCAATGGCCGCCACCAAATCGTTCTTGATACGCGCAATGTCGGTGATCTCGACAAAATGCCAGCGCGGCGCAAACGGTGCCTTGATCTGCGCATTGACGGCCGGCAACCAGCGCTCGGTTGTGAAATAACGCTTGAGTTCCTTGTCCCTGGCAAAACCCGTCACTTCGACAATCAGATAAAACAACTCGTCGTCGGGTGTCTTGACCTTGCAAATGAAATCCGGCAAGTAACGCCGCTCCACCCCCTGTTTGTCCACATAGGGGATCTCGAACCCCAGAAACGCGTTTTTCACGTAGCTCTGCACGGCGTCTAGTTGCTCGAAGGTCTTGGCAGCAATTTGCTCCCAACTGTCGGTGTCGGCGACCACCAGGTTGACATGGCTTTTCTTCGTCGGGTACACGGGCTTGGCGGTGCTGGCGCGCACATGGGCGGTGCTGCCCTGTGGGTTGTAGCGGTTCAGCAGCGGGATGATGTGGGCAGCGCCCGCGACGTGTTGTTCAATTGCCGCCGCCTCGATGCCCGCATAAACGCTTTGCACCACCGCCTCGGGCGCAAACAGACGCACCATGCGTTTGAAGCGCAGATCGGTCTCGCCCACTACCTCAATCTGGCGCTCGTACCAATGCTGGGTGATGCGCCGGATGTCGGTGAACTTCTCCAGCAGCGGGCGACCGTTGTCATCGCGGTAATAACGCGACAACACCTCCTTGGCCACCCAATACACCACCTCCTGGTCGCGTAGCTGGTCGGGGTCGTTGCGCAGCTCCACGGTGTCGGCAGAAAACGCGGTGCCCATGGTGGTCAAGGCGGGCAGGTCTGCCATGTTGACGACGAACTTGGGGCACAGGCTGAAGTCTGCGTGTACCCGGTCAGCGTCTGTCTCCACCTTGTAGCCAACGATATTGGGGAAGCTCAGGGCCAGCTCGGCGCGCTCGGGCATGGCGTGCAGATAAGAGATGTCTTGCGGCGGGGGCAACTCGCTGCTGCCGCCTTTGAAGAACTTGAACGGCACACCGATGATGTGTGCATACTCCGGCGGAAATTTGCCGGTTTTCGGGTCCAGAAAATACTGCCGTCGGCGCAGTGCGCGGCCAGCCACCTGCTCACACAGCAGTTGCGAGCCAAAGGCGCGGATACCCACGATGTGGGTGACGGTGTTGGCGTCCCAGCCTTCGGTGAGCATGCCCACACTGACCACACAGCGGATGTGTTCGCCTAGTTTGCCAGGGCGCCCGACCGTGTTGACCACTTCGCGCAGCAGGTCACTCTCGGTCAAGGCGTCTACTGATTTGTCTGGCCGACTGAGTCGGTAGTCGCGTTTGAAGGCATCGATCTCGGGGGCAAAGACGCGCTTGAACTCGTCGTTGACCTGGCCCGAATGTTCCAGGGCGTCCGAGTCGATCAGCAGGGTGGGCGGTTTGCGGCGACGCGCCCCGGTGACCACATCGAAATTGGAAAACAGCGGCAACGTGCCAGAGACGGCAAACGGCTTGCCGTCGTCCCCAAAGGTTTCGTAGCCGGCGATCAGTTTGTAAACCTCTTTGGACACCGTGGTGTTGCTGCACACCACGATAAACACCGGCGGCGATGACCACAGGTCTTTGCTGCGTTCACCCTGTTCGCGCAGGCCGCGTTCATAAGCCTCGTAGTGTTTGTAAAACTGCTCCAGGGCGGTCTTCAGAAGCGCTGGCAGTGCAGGAGGCCGTTCGATCAAGGTATCTTCCTTGTTGGCCTTTTTGTCGTCGCTGCGCTGGGTGCGCTGGCCTTTTTTCGGCAAACCTTCCTTGCAGTGTTCGTACAGGTTACGCAGCTTGGGCTCGTCAAGCTCCTGCGAGGTGTCATCGACCGGCAGAAACGGGATTTTCACCAGCCCGGCCTCGATGGCCTCAATCAACCCGAAGTCGGACACCACCCAGGGGAAATACGAATACGCGGGCCAGCCCGAGCCCGACAGATAGTAGGGCGTGGCGGACAGGTCATACACACTGCCCAGGCGCCAACGGGTGGCGATGGCACGCAGGCCGCTGAACCAGACCGCAGCACGCTCGTTTTCAGTGGCGCTGTTTTCCTCTTCGGTATCGCGGCCCTTGGCGCGCGGCAGGTAACAATGGTGGGCTTCATCGTTGATGACCAGCAGGCGCCGCCCGGGCTTGAACGGGCCCAATACACGCTTGAGCACCTGGCTGATGTCCTCACGCGCCTCGACCCTCTGGCCGTCGGGTCCCAGCTTGCCATCGGTCGGGCTGCGTTTGTTGCCGCTGATGAGGCGTGGCTCCAGCGCGTGGTAGTTGGTGATGACCAGCTTCGCGTTGAGCCCCGGCAATAATCCTGCATAGTTGACAGGTACCAGTTGACGCTCGCGGTAATAGTCGGTCGCGTCCACGTCGCTGCCCGCAGTACTATCCACACGCAACACACCCAGCCGGTCACGTATCGTGATGCCGGGTGCCACCAGTAAAAAGTAGTCCGCATATCGCGGGTCGTTACGGTATTGGCTGCGATTCAGATAGTGGTACAGGATGAGGCAGGCCATGACCACCGTCTTGCCGGTGCCCGTGGCCATCTTGAAAGCGATGCGCGGCAACACACTGGCCGGGTCTTCCACCGTTTCATTGGCCTGGCGCAGACGATTCAGCACATGGGTGCCGGCATTGGATTTGTGCGCCACCTCGTTCAGCCAGATAGCGGTTTCCACAGCCTCCTGCTGGGCGAAAAACAGCTTCTTCCAGGCCGGGCGATCCGGGTTGCGGAACCAGAATTCCAGCAAATCGCGTGTCACCCGGCTGGTGACATCCGGGTAGCCAGCGCCGCGCCACATTGCGATTTGCTCGCGCAGCAGGTTGACCAGTTCGTCGCGAAATTGCGAGGCAAAGTCGTTGACATCGAACATGCTGCCTTGCGGCTGCCGACCGACTGGAACTTGCGGTGTCTGCGGAGCAAATACGCGCCGCCCCTTGCACGGGGCTTCGTAGTCCAGCGAGCCATCCAGCGCAGTGGCGTAATGAAACGCCGGTTCGCTGTAAGGCCCGTTCAGAATCGGCGAAGGCGCAGCGCCGGGTGGCTTGGCACGCGCCGCCTTTTTCGCCGAATCCTGCTGCTGCTTTGCCATGTCTGCCCTGTTAGGTCTTGTAGCCCGATTCGCGCTGGCTGCGCAGGGCCAAGATGAAAATGGTATCGATGGGTCCTGCATACCGGTACAGCGCGACATAGCCGCGGGATGCCTTGCCAATAACCAACTCCCGGTGTGCGCCACGCACAGGGCGCCCAATCAGCGGGCTGCTGGCAAGCACCTGCACCGCATCCAGAATTTCCTGGATACGCACAGGCGCGGAGCCGACATCGTACTGTGCGATGTGGTCAAAAATACGATCAAGATCGTCGAATACCTCAGGCGCGATCTCGATGCGCGTCACGTGCAAGAGCCGCGTCAGAGTTTACGTGCCGCCGGTTTGCGCGGACGTTCTCCACGGGACCTGGCGGCCAGATAGGTCTTTGTCGCCTCCCAGGGCACGGTCTTTCCCGAGGCCAGAACATTCTCCCAGCGGCCTTCGGCAACTGCGTGGAATTGCGCGTCCATCTCCACCTGCTCGACGGTCCGCGACAGTGCGTCCACAATAAAAGCATGCGACGACTTGCCAGCGTGTTCCGCTGCGGCCGCAACACGCTGCTTCAACGCATCGTCAATCCGGATGGTGGTAGTGGACATGCGAGTTCTCCGAGGCCATGCCCCGACTGTAGCACTATCGTGTCACAAAATGCAAAAACAGCAGCCGTTTCGACAGCCGCAGCCTGCCGCGTCGGGGCGTGCCCGAACCCCTACTGCACCACCTGCGCCAACTCACCCCGCGCATATTGCCCAGCCACCACCTGCAGGCTGTGGCCCTTGACCTTGGCGCCCTGGCCTTCACAACCGAATTGCACATAACGCTGC
>JANOTG010000358.1:0-4160 GCA_031416215.1 Betaproteobacteria bacterium | reverse complement strand
TGAGCCAATACGGCATCGGTCTGTATGCCTCGCTGGAGGCCGAAACCGGGCTTGCCACCGGCTGGAAACAGTGTGGCAGCGTGAAGGTGGCCAGCACACCGGAGCGCATGCAGGTGCTAAAAAAACAGACCGCCATGGCGCACAGCTTCGGCGTCGAGTGCCACCTGATTTCACCCAAAGAGGTCGCTGCGCGTTACCCGATCATGCGCACCGACGACCTGCAGGGAGGCATCTGGCTGCCCGGTGACGGCAAGGCCAACCCGGCCGACCTGTGCATGTCGCTGGCCAAGGGCGCGCGCAACCGCGGCGTCAGGATGCAGGAGGGTATCGAGGTTACCGAGGTGATCGTCGAAGGCGGCAGGGTGGTCGGCATACACACGGCGCAGGGTGATGTGCGCTGCGAGGTGCTGGTGAACTGCGCCGGCCAGTGGGCGCGGCAGTTCGGCAAACTGGCTGGCGTCAACGTGCCGCTGTATTCGGCCGAGCACTTTTACATTGTCACCGGCAAGATCGAGGGCGTCCACCCGATGCTGCCGGTGATGCGCGACCCGGACGGCTTCCTGTACTACAAGGAGGAAGTCGGTGGCCTGCTGATGGGCGGTTTCGAGCCGGTGGCCAAGCCCTGGAAGGTGGACCCGATACCGTCCGATTTCCAGTTCCAGTTGCTGGGGGAAGACTGGGAGCAGTTTGAGCCGCTGATGAAAAACGCCATCCACCGCACGCCCTGCCTGGAAACCGCCGAGATCAAGATGCTGCTCAACGGGCCGGAGAGCTTCACACCGGACGGCAACTTCATCCTGGGCGAGGCCCCGGAATGCGCCAACTATTTTGTCTGTGCCGGTTTCAACTCCTCGGGTATCGCCAATTCGGGTGGCGCCGGGCGCTTGATGGCCGAATGGATCATCGGCGGCGAACCGAGCTCGGACCTGTGGGACGTGGACATCCGCCGTTTCGGCCCCTTCACTGGCAACCGAAAGGCACTGTTCGAGCGCACCGCCGAGACCCTGGGGCTGCACTATGCCATGCGCTGGCCGCGCCAGGAGCTGGAGACGGCGCGCCCACTGCGCACCTCGCCGCTGTACGACATGCTGGGTGCAAAAGGCGCCGAGTTCGGCAGCCGCAATGGCTGGGAGCGGGCCAACTATTTCCGCAGTGGTGGCGCGACACGGCCCGCCCACACACTGGGCAAACCCGGCTGGTTGCCGTGGCTGGTGGAAGAACAACGCGCCACCCGCGAAGCGGTGGCGATCTACGACCAAAGCTCGTTCTCCAAGCTGCTGCTGCACGGGCGCGACGCACTGGCCGTGTTGCAGCGCCTGTGCGCCAACGAGATGGATGTACCCATCAACAAAATGGTCTACACGCCCATGCTCAACGAGCGCGGCGGCTTCGAGAGCGATATCACAGTGATCCGCCAGACGCCGGATCGCTCGGGTGAGCGTTTTCTGGTGATCACCGGCTCGGCCCAGACGGTGCGCGACTTCGACTGGATCTCGCGCCACATCGGTGCCGGCGACCATGCGGTGCTGAGCGACATTTCGCCGCTGTACGGCGTGTTGTCGGTGATGGGCCCGCGGGCTGAGGAGCTGCTGGCGCGTGTCTGCCCGGAGGACCTGTCCGCCCAGAGCCTGAAGTTTTCCTGGACACGCATCATCGACCTCGGTTTTGCCCGGGTGCGCGCGGCGCGCATGAGTTATGTCGGTGGCCCGGGTTACGAGCTGATCGTGCCGGTGGAGATGATGCGCCACGCCTACCTCAGCCTGAGCGCAGCCGGCGCCGACCTCGGGTTGCGCGACGCCGGTTATTACGCACTGGACGCGCTGCGCGTCGAGATGGGCCGGCGCGCCTGGGGCGCCGAACTCGGGCCGGACGAGACACCTTTCGATGCCGGCATGATGGCCCACGTGCGGCTGGACAAACCCAGCCCGTTTATCGGCCAGCGCGCGCTGCATGACCTGAAGGACAAGCCATTGCGCAAGAAGCTGGTGATCATCGTGCTCGACCCGCCGGACCCTTATATATGGGGCGGCGAAGCCATCATTCTGGGCGGCACACCGGTGGGCGAGATTTCATCCGCCGGCTGGAGCCCGCGCGCCGGTCGCTGCGTGGCGCTGGGTTATGTGCGGGGTGCGGCCGCGCAGGTGCTGCACGCCGGAACAGCGGCACAGGTCGAGTTGTGGGGGGAGCCATTGGGCGCGAAGCTGTTCGACCAGTGGCGTTGAATTTTCATACTGAATATTTCATATTACATCTGGCATACTTCCGCTTTCACTCCATGAGGGTTGCCATGGAAACCATAGACCTCACTTTGGCCGAACGCGGCCAGATTGTGATTCCCAAAGAAGCCCGCGACGCGCTCGGCCTCAGGCCGGGTACACGACTGCAGATGCGCATCAACGGCAGCCAGCTGGTGATCGAGAAAAAGGTCGCCCTCGACTTGCGCCAGTGGATCGGCCATGCGGCAGACGATGGCCTGACCAGCAACCAGGCGCTGGCAGAATTGCGCGACCGACCGGTGCCATGGCAAGCCGCTGAGACTGCGGTGGTCGGCGCATCCGCCACTGGAAAGAAGGCCCGCCGCAAGTGAAAACAGCGGTCGACTCCAGTGTCTTGTTTGACATTGTCAAAGGCGCTCCCGGCGCCAATGCAGCACAGGCCGCGCTGGAGGCGGCTCTGGCGCATGGCGGTCTGTGTGTCTGCGCCGTGGTGGTTGCCGAATTGGGCCGTTACCTGGCGAGCGAACAGGAGTTGCGCGATTTTCTGGCCGCATGCCAGATCGACCATGACCCGATGTCGATGGAGTCAGCGCTGGAGGCGGCCCGCATCATGTGCGCTTATGCCCGCAACAAAGGGCCACGTGAACGCACCGCGCCGGATATCCTGATCGGTGCCCATGCGATCACGCAGGCCGATGCGCTGCTGACCACCGACGCCGGGTTCTTTCGCCACTACTTCGCGGAGTTGGTGGTCGTCTCACCCTGATCGTCAACGCCGGCGCCAGGCCTGCGTAGTGCGCTCCAGACGCCGCGTCAACAACACGTGGGCGATCTTGACGCTGGCCGAGGTGGCGACGATGGTCACGGCCATGGCGGCGGCGGCGGCGGTAAAGCCCGATTCGTCCATGTTGATGATGGTGACCGCCGCCAACTTGGTGTCGGTCGAATACAGGAAGATCACCGCCGACACCGTGGTCATGGCGTTCACGAACAGGTAGATGCTGATGTCCAGCACCGCCGGCAGGCAGACCGGCACACTGACCCGCGACATGGTGCGAAACAGCGACACCTTGAGCGACGCCGACACGGCTTCAAACTCGGCGTCGAGCTGCTTGAGTGCGGTGGTTGCCGTCAGGTGGCTGACGGTATAGAAGTGCGTGACCGAGTTCACCACCAGAATCGCCATGGTGGCGTAGATGAAACCGAACGGGTTTCCCTTGGCGTTGAAGAAGAAGATGTAAGCCAGCCCGAGCACCAGGCCGGGCACGGCCATCGGCAACATCGCCATCAGCTGTGCCAGCATGCGGCCAGCGGCAAAGGCGCGCGTCTTCTCCAGCAGGTAGGCGCCCAGAAACACCACCACCGTGCCGATGACGGCCGTCCATGCGGCGAGCTCGACCGAGTTCCAGTAGGCGGCCCAGCCGTCGCTGTCGAAGTTGGAGAAAACATAGTTGTTCAAGGTGAGCGCCAGGTTGTACGGCCAACGCGTCACAAACGAGGCCCACACTGCCATGGCCAGCAGCATGAAGATCAGGCCACCCACCACCGCGCAAAAAGCGAACAGGCCCCAGTCGCGCCGGGGCGAGTGCTTGGGCACCAGCGGCACGGCGCGTGCCGACAACAACGCCACCTGGCGGCGCTGCACGATGCGGTCGGCAATGAAGGCCACCACGGCCGGGATCAGCAGCACAAAACCGACCACCGCCCCCATCTGGAAGTTCTGCTGCCCGATCACCTGTTTGAAGATGTCGGTGGCCAGCACATTGAAGCGCCCACCGATCACCTTGGCGATACCGAAATCGGTGATCACCAAGGTGAAGATGACAAAGCCGGCACTGATGACGCCATATTTCGCCCCCGGCAGTGTGACGGTAAAGAACACCCGCGTCTTGGAGGCGCCCAAAGCATCTGCGGCTTCGTACAAACGGGCATCGGCCATTGACA
>JANOTG010000357.1:0-2456 GCA_031416215.1 Betaproteobacteria bacterium | reverse complement strand
ACGAGTGAGGACTTTCCCGTGCCGCGTGCACCCGTGAGCAACACGTTGTTGGCCGCGTGGCCCTGCACGAACTGCAGCGTGTTGCGCTGTACGCGCTCCTTTTGTGGCTCGACTTCTTTCAGGTCATCCAGGCGTATCTGCCCGAGATGGCGCACCGGCTCCAGTGATCCGTGCCCGGAGCTGCGTTTGCGATACCGGTAGGCAATCGCCGCGCCCCAGTCGGGCTCGCCCAACGGCTGCGGAAGAATCGACTCGATGCGTCCTATCAATTGCTCGGCACGCACCAACAGCTGTTCGAACTTTTCGTTCATCTTTCTCTAAAGTCCGGGTGCCGACTAGGAGCGGTAGTCGGCATTGATCGACACATAGTCGTGGCTCAGATCACAGGTCCACATGGTCTGCATCGCATTGCCCCGTCCCAGGTCCACACGCACCGTGATTTCGCTACGCTGCATCACGCGTTGCCCATCGGCCTCCTGGTATTGCGGATGCCGACCGCCACGGGTGGCCACATGGACATCGTCGAGATACAGTTCGATCAGCGTCTGGTCCAGATCGTCGATGCCGGCATAACCGACCGCTGCCAGAATACGTCCCAAATTCGGATCACTGGCGAAAAATGCCGTTTTGACCAGCGGCGAGTGCGCAATCGCACTGGCAACCAGCAGACATTCTGCGTCGGTGCGCCCGCCCTGGACCGCCACGGTAATGAATTTTGTCGCCCCTTCACCATCACGCACGATGGCATGGGCCAGCCTGCGCGCCACCTCCAGCATGGCCGCAAACAGGGCCTGACCAGGCACGCTGTCAAGTCGGGTCACCGGGGTGTTGCCGGCGCGGTTGGTGGCGATCACGACGAAGGCGTCGTTGGTCGAGGTGTCGCCGTCGACGGTCACCCGATTGAAAGAACCATCCGCCAGCGCGCGGCTGAGTTGCGGCATCAGCGCCGCATCCACACAGGCGTCAGTGGCCATGAATCCCAGCATGGTCGCCATGTTGGGGCGAATCATGCCAGCACCCTTGCTCACGCCGGTCACGTGAACCTGCACCCCATCGAGCTGCGTTCGGGTGCTGCAGGCCTTGGGCACGGTGTCGGTGGTCATGATGGCCCGCGCGGCGCCCAGCCAGTTGTCTGGGCGGGCATCCTTGATAGCTGCCGGCATGGCCGCTTCGATGCGTTGCACCGGTAGCGGCTCCATGATGACACCGGTAGAAAACGGCAGCACCGCCTGCGCCGGCACGCCCAACAGCCCGGACAAGGCTTCACAGGTCTGGCGCGCGTCGCGCAAGCCATCGGCCCCGGTGCCGGCATTGGCGTTGCCGGTATTGATCACGAGCGCGCGGATCTCGCCACCATGCGCCAGGTGCTCCCGACAAACCTGCACCGGAGCGGCGCAAAAGCGGTTTTTCGTGAACACGCCGGCGACCGATGCCCCCTGGTCGATCAAAACGACAGTCAGGTCCTTGCGGTTCGCCTTGCGCACACCCGCTTCGGCAACCCCAATACCTATACCGGCGATCGGAAGCAGCTCAGCGGCTGAAGGCTCGGTCAGGTTGACGGGCATGATGCACCCTCAGTTCAATTTGCCGTGGCATTGTTTGTACTTCTTGCCACTGCCACAGGGACAAGGCTCATTACGTCCCACCCGGGGCACCGACTCCGCGCCGGCTGTGGCCACACGTCCCAGCAGGTTGCCGGTATCGCGGGTGGTCTGTACTTCGCCGGTCTCGGTCGGCGCCGAATAGGTGACATTGGAAATGCTCTCGGCCCGGTTTTCCATCTCCTGCGCCGCCTGCCCGAGTTGCTCACCCGACTGAACGCGCACCGTCATCAAGACCCGGGTCACCTCGTTCTTCACCGAATCGAGCAACTGCCCGAACAACTCGAAGGCTTCGCGCTTGTATTCCTGTTTTGGCTGCTTTTGTGCATACCCGCGCAGGTGGATTCCCTGGCGCAGATAGTCGAGCGCACTCAGGTGTTCACGCCAATGGCTGTCTATGCTCTGCAGCAGCACCATGCGCTCGAATTGGGTGAAGTTTTCTCCGCCAATCAGTGCCACCTTGGCGTCGAAAGCGGCATGTGCCGCCGCCTGCACCTTTTCCAGCAGGTCTTCGTCGGTGATGGCGCTGGACGATTGCACCTGCTGCTGCAAGTCGAGTTCGATCTGCCACTCGTCGGCCAGGGTCTTTTGCAGCCCCGCCACATCCCATTGCTCCTCCACCGACTCGACGGGCACATGCTGGCGCACCAGATCGGCGAAACAACCCTCTCGCAGACTGGTTATCTGGGCCGTCAGGTCGCTGGCATCCAGGATGCCGTTGCGCTGCTGGTAGATGACCTTGCGCTGGTCGTTCGATACGTCGTCGTACTCCAGCAATTGTTTGCGCATGTCGAAATTGCGCGCCTCCACCTTGCGCTGGGCGCTCTCGATGCTGCGCGTCACGATGCCGGCCTC
>JANOTG010000356.1:0-3940 GCA_031416215.1 Betaproteobacteria bacterium | reverse complement strand
CGAGGCCGTGCCGACACTCATGATGGCACTGGCGGCGTGGGCATACCGGCCGCCCGGCACATAACAACCCGCCGTGTTGCAGGGAATGAGGCGTTGCCCGGCAGTGAGCCCCGGCAGCAACTCGGCCGAGAACTCCTGCATCGAATCGCGCTGGCGGCGCGCGAAATCCTGCACCCGGTCGCGGGCAAAACGGATGTCCTGTTTCACGCCTTCACTGAGCGCCGCTTCAGCGCGGGCGAATGTCTGCGGGCTGACGACGATATCGCCGGCCCAGCCGTCGAGGTCGCGGGCGTAGGCCCGGGCCGCACCTTCACCTTGCTTCAGTAGCGTGTCCAGCATCTCGCGCACCGTGCCGGCGGTGGATGTGTCGATCGCCTGGGTCGGCGGGTTGGCTTGTTTCAGATAGGTGATGGCCATGGAGGGTGCACAAGTGGCCGGGTTCGGCCTGGTTAGTCAAAGGTCCTCATCGCAGACCCGCTCGGGGCTCACGCATCATGCCAGATCGCGACGGTCGATCAGGCCTGAAATACCGCGCCGGCCAGGTCTGCAGTGTCAGCCTGTGTTGCGGCCCGGCTCGACCACCCGCGTCCAGCCATAAGGGTCTTCCACCCGGCCGTACTGGATGTCCGTCAGCCTGCGGTAGATGCGTGTTGCCACCGGGCCTGCCACACCACCGCCGACCACGACATCCTTGCCGTGTCGACCGAGGCGGCCCATCGGCACGATCACCGCAGCAGTGCCCATACAAAAAGCCTCGGTGATGCGCCCCGCAGCGATGTCGGCGAGCACCTCATCCACGTCCAACCGCGCCTCGCGCACCGCGTATCCGAGGTCGGGGGCGAGTCGCAACACGGAGTCGCGCGTGATACCAGGCAGGATGCTGCCCGACAGGGCCGGTGTGACGATCTCCCCGTCGCCGTAGACAAACGCGACATTCATCGCACCGGCTTCCTCCACAAAGCGGCGCTCGTGGGCATCGAGCCACAACACCTGCTGGTAACCCGCCGCGCGCGCCGCCTCGGTGGCCGCAAGGCTGCCGGCGTAGTTGCCTATGGTCTTCGCAGCGCCTGTGCCACCGGGTGCCGCACGCACGTGCTGCTCCTCGACCCTCACCGCCACCGGCTGGAATCCACTGGCGAAGAACGGCCCGACCGGGCTCAGCACGACGTAATGCAGGTAGGTCCGGCTCGCGCGTACTTCCAGCGTGGCTTCGGTGGCAATCATGACCGGACGAATGTAGAGCGACGCACCGTCAGCGCGCGGTGCCCAGTGGTGCTCCAGCGCCAGCAGCGCCTCGATCCCGGCGAGGAACTCCGCAGGCTCCAGCTGCGGCATCGCGAGTCGCTCAGCGGACCGGTTGAATCGTTCGGCGTTGGCGTCGGGGCGGAACAGGCCGAGTCGGCCGTCGGGCCGCCGGTAGGCTTTCAAGCCTTCAAAAATTGCCTGGCCGCAGTGCAGGATATGCGCACCCGGGTCGAGGGTGATGTTGCTGCGCGGCCCGATCGCCGCGTCGTGCCAGCCGCGCCCGGCTTCATAACGACGCGTGAACACGCGCCGGGTGAACACCCGGCCAAAGCCAAGCGGCTCGGGCAGCGCTACGGGGCTGGTGTCGGTGATGGGTTCGATGTCGATGTGCATGGTGCTCGTTCGGTGACGGTCCGGGACATGCCCGGGGATGGCTGTTGCGCCGGCCATCCTGCTGGCGCCGGCTCGATACACTGCCGCTAGTTCAGTGCTGCCCGAATTTACCGCATCATCCAGAAGGAAATTATCATGATCCACGTCATCGCCACCATCGATCTCGCCCCTGGCACCCGCGATGCCTTTCTGGCCGAGTTTCACAAACTGATGCCGTTGGTGCATGCCGAGGCGGGTTGTCTGGCCTATGCGCCGTGCATCGATGCGCAGACCGGCATCGCTACGCAGTTCATGACCGGCGCTGATCGGGTCACCATCATGGAGCAATGGGCCAGTGTGGACGCACTCAAGACGCATAGCGTGGCCCCGCACATGAAGGACTACCGCGTGGCCGTCAAGGACTATGTGCGTGGCATGGAGTTGCGGGTGTTGGCTCCGGCCTGAGTTTTGTGGGTCGACAGCGACGCGGGTGGAGCGTCGCCTGGTCCTTGCCGGTCCTTGTTCCGCCCGGGTGTGCGGCATACACGCCGCAGCGTGGTCCGGCACGGGTTTTTTAACCCCCATCGTGAAAATGCCGCGTTTTTTTTGCGGTCGGGATAAAATTGCCCGATGGTCGAATTTGACGCGAAAGACGCAGCGAACGTTCCTGCGACGCAGCGTTATCTACGCCCGACGGTGGCGGCTGACCTCGCTCGCAAGATGGTTTTCATCGGTGGGCCGCGCCAAGTTGGCAAGACGTCGCTGGCACGCTCGCTGCTGCCGCGGCCGGAGTGCGAGCTCAACTACGACATCGCCGCGCACCGGCAGGCGATCCTGAAGGCCGAGCTACCGCCTGGCGATTTCTGGTTTTTCGACGAGATCCACAAGTTTCGTGGCTGGCGCAACTTCCTCAAGGGCCTGTTCGATGAACATGGCCGCTCGAAACGCATCCTCGTCACCGGGTCGGCACGGCTCGACCTGTACCGCCACGGTGGCGATTCACTGCAGGGCCGCTACTTTCACCTGCGGCTGCATCCGTTCTCGGTTGCCGAGCTCGGCGGCCATGCGGACACGCTGCCGGCGCTGCTGGCCCTGGGCGGGTTTCCCGAGCCGTTGTTGTCGGGCAGCGAGCGTTTCGCGCGCCGGTGGACGCTCGGTTACCGCGAACGCCTGATCCGGGAAGAAATCACCAGCCTGGAGTCGGTCAGCGACCTTGGCCGCCTTGAACTGCTTGCGCTGAGCCTGCCCGATCGTGTCGGCAGCCCGCTTTCCATCAACGCGCTGCGCGAGGACCTGCAGGTGTCGCACCAGACGGTCGCACGCTGGACCGATATCCTTGAGCGTGTCTACTGCATCTTCCGCATTCTGCCGTTCGGCGCACCCAGGCTGCGCGCGGTCAAGAAGGAGCGCAAACATTACCACTACGACTGGTCGGTTGTGCCCGGCCCGGGTGCGCGGTTCGAGAATCTTGTGGCGAGCCATTTGTTTAAATGGGTCGAATTTCAGGTCGATACCGAGGGTCGAGCGCTGGAGTTGCGTTATTTCCGTGACACGGATGGGAGAGAGGTTGACTTCGTCGTGACCGAAGGACCGAACGCCATTGCCCTGGTCGAATGCAAGCTCGGCGATGACGCGGTCTCACCGGGGCTCAGGTACCTGAAAGCGCGTTTTCCACACGCCCAGGCCTGGCAGGTCAGCGCGACCGGCCACCGCGACTTTGTCAGCGCCGAGGGTATCCGGGTTGCGCCGGCCACGACGCTGCTGCGCCAACTGGTGTGAGCCCGCGGGCCACTGCTTTCAGACAAACCTGCCGCCCATGATGCTCGACTACTCCGTACTGTCCACGTTCACGCTGCTGTGGTTGGCGATCGTGCCCACACCGGGCCCCAATGTGCTGATGGTGACCCATGTGGCGGTGACACGGACACCGGCACATGTGGCGTATGCCATTCTCGGCAACCTGGGCGGTATCGTATTGTTGGCAAGCCTTGCGCTGCTGGGCTGGGCGGCGGTGCTGCAGACATTCCCGTGGCTGCGCCTGGGCGTCAGTGTGTTTGGCGGGCTGTACCTGATGTGGGTTGGCTGGCGGCTGATCCGGCGCGCCCGTACCGGCAGTGTGGCTTTGGCGTCCGGTCCGCGTGAGACGGGCACGACTGCTGCGGACTACCGGCGCACCGCGGTTCTCGGGTTTGTCACTGCCCTGTCGAACGCGGCTGCAATTCTGTTCATCACCTCGATCTACGCCCTGACCGGAGTCCTCAACGCCAACTTGGCGACCGGTTTTGCCACCATCGTCATCATGGTCTGCTGCAATGCGACCTAT
>JANOTG010000355.1:0-2043 GCA_031416215.1 Betaproteobacteria bacterium | reverse complement strand
CGAGCCGGCGCCCCCAAATGGCACCAGCACAAAATCCCGCGGGTCCAACCCGCGTTCGACAGACACCATCCTGATGCCGCGCACGATGTTGGCGTGCGCCACGCGCAAGATGCCGACGGCAGCGGTACTCACATCGAGGCCAAGCGGCTCTGCGATCACCCGGGCAATGGCCGCATGGGCTGCGGCAGCGTCCAGTATCAGATCACCACCAAGCCGGGTGCCGGCACCCATGCGCCCGAGCACCAGGTTGGCATCTGAGACAGTCGGCTCCAGCCCACCGCGCCCATAACAGGCCGGCCCCGGGTGTGCTTCCGCACTCCGCGGCCCCACCCGCAGCGCCCCTCCATCATCGATCCAGGCGATGGAACCGCCGCCGGCGCCGATGGCGTTGATATCGACCACCGGCAGGCGGATTGGTATGGATTCGAGCACGGCTTCACGCGTCACTTCCGGCCGGTTACCACGGATCAGACTGATGTCGGTGCTGGTTCCACCGATGTCCATCGTGATCAGATCGTGCACGTCACAAGCCGCCGCGATGAAATTTGCCGCTACCACGCCACCGGCCGGACCGGAGAGAACGGTGTGAACCGGCTTCTCGCGGGCCCCATCCACGGTCATGACCCCTCCGGCGGCCTCCATGACCATCACCGGGCGCGAGGCGGGCAACCCAAGTCCAGCCGCCGATTCGAGCAACTGGACCAACGACGCGAGATACTTGTCCAGGATCGGCATCAGGTAGGCGTTGAGCACCGTCACACTGGCACGCTCGAACTCGCGGAATTCCGACAAGACATCGGTGGAGATGCAAACCACGACTCCCGGCAAGGCCTCGCGCAGCACATCGGCCGCACGTCGTTCGTGCGCCGGGTTGGCATACGCATGCAATAAGGTTACCGCCACCGCCTCGACCTGTTCCTTCTTGAGCTGAATGGCAATCAGGCGCAGCGCCGGTTCGTCCAGCGCGGCGATCTCCCGGCCGGATGCATCAATGCGTCCTGCCACGGCGTAGCAAAGCTCGCGCGGCACCAACTGGTCGTTGCGAACGACCGACAAGTCATACAGGCTGGGACGGTTTTGTCGACCAATCTGCAGCAGGTCGCGAAAACCGGCGTTCGTGATGAAGGCGGTGCGTGCGCCCGTGCGCTGAATGACAGCATTGGTGGCCGTGGTCATGCCGTGGCCCACGAAGGCGACGTCGAACCCCGTACGTTCTTGCATGGCCAACGCTCGCGTCAGCCCGGCCAAGGTGCCCAGGGCCGGATTGCTTGGTGTCGTCGACACCTTCGCAACCGTGATGCGGCCGGTGGCAGGATCGTAGGCGATGCTGTCGCTGAAGGTCCCGCCGACATCGGTGGCAACACGGATCACAGGACAAATTCCTCCCACATTAAATACACTTTCACCCCATGAAAGAATAACATGGATCAAATCCTCCGCAACACGGGTACCGTGTCTGGTGATCCGCCCACCGGTTCAGCGCGCGACGCAAGCACCGTCAGGCATACCGGGTCGGTGAAAACGGCGCCAGGTCGACGCTGGCGCGCCGCCCCGACAACAAATCCGAGACGATGGCCGCAGTGACTGGTGCCAGGGTCATGCCGATATGCGCATGGCCGAAGGCGAGTATCGCGCGCTCGCTCGCGGGGGCCAACCCGATCACCGGCAGGCCGTCGGGCAAGGACGGCCGAAATCCCATCCAGTAGCTTGGGTTGCCGGTGTTCAGGCCTGGCAACAATCGGCGCGCGTGACCCACCAGTTGATGCGCCCGTGCATGGTTGGGCGGCAGCGCCAAACCACCCAACTCGACCGTGCCCGCCAGACGCAAACCACCGTGCATGCTGGTCAGCGCGTATTTGCCCTCGCCATCCAGCAACTGCGCGGGCAATTGCAATCCCGGTGTCGGCAACATGGCGTGATAACCACGCTCCACATCCAGTGGCACTCGGGCGCCCAGTCTGGAAGCCAGCGCTTTGGAGTGGGCGCCGCAGGCCAGCACGACACGCTGCGCCAGCCACGAACCGTGGGCGGTCATGACACGCA
>JANOTG010000354.1:0-3180 GCA_031416215.1 Betaproteobacteria bacterium | reverse complement strand
CTCCGGCAAGGCGAAGGTCGACATGGACAAGGGTGAGTGGAAATACGTCGCCAAAGGCACCTGCAAGACCATGAAAGGCATGTCGATGGAAGAAGCCAAGGCCGCCAAGAAGGGCTGACAGCGTGCACGCCGGTATCGGCTGGCGTCACCCCCACTATGGCGGGTTGCTGCAGCAGCAACTCGCCATCGGCTTTTTGGAGGTGCATTCAGAGAATTTTTTCGCCGATGGCGGGGCACCACTGCAGGTGCTGTTGCAAGGGCGTGCCGATTACCCGGTCAGCCTGCATGGCGTGGGCTTGTCCCTGGGTTCTGCCAGCGGTGTCGACCCCTGGCATCTGGAGCGCCTGCAGCGCCTGGTGTCGCGCATTGAGCCAGTCCGCGTCAGTGACCATGCCTGCTTTGCACGTGGCGCATTGACGGCGCAACCCGACCGCAGCGCCACCGAGGTGCATGCCTGTGATCTCTTGCCAGTGCCATTTTCCGACGCGGCGCTGGCTTGCATGGTGGCAAATGTGCAGCGGGTCCAGGAGCGGCTGCAACGCACCATCTGTGTCGAGAACCTGTCTGCCTACGTGCAATGGCAGGGGGACACCCTGAGCGAGACGGGTTTCCTCAATGCCCTGGCGCAGCACAGCGGCTGTGGTCTGCTGATCGACCTCAACAATATCTATGTCAACGCGCTGAACGACCAGTTGCACGGTAAATCCGGCAACCCCTTGGAACACTGCCTGGCCTGGATCGACGCCATCGCTGCGCACGCTGTGCAGGAATTGCACCTGGCCGGGCACCAGCACTGCGGTGACATCGTGATCGACGACCATGGCAGCGCGGTGGCAGAGCCTGTCTGGCAGCTCTACCGCCACGCATTGGCGCGTTTTGGCGCGGTGCCGACGCTGATCGAATGGGACACCGACCTGCCGCCACTCGACGTGTTGCTGGACGAAGCCGGCCGGGCGGATCAACTCGCGCAGGAGTATTGCCCGTGAACAGGCTGTTGCAGCAGCAGACCGCTTTGCTGGACGCCCTGTTTGCCTCGCCAGAGCACCCGTCGCCGCAGCACGTCGCACCAGCGTTCACCGGCGGTCGCGGCCTGCGCGCCTACCAGGCCAACGCGACGGCGCTGGCGCAACGCACCCTGAGCGCCGCTTTCGCGGTGCTCGAGCAGCTCATGGGCGCAGCGGATTTCTCCCGCATGGCCGTGCACTTCTGGCACAGCCACCCGCCTGCCCGTGGCGACCTCGCACAATGGGGCGATGCATTGCCAGACTTCCTGCGCGCCAACCTGCAACTGGCCGACGAACCCTATCTGGCGGACGTGGCCAGCGTCGAGTGGGCACTACACCAGGCGGCCATGGCCATGGACCAAGTCGCCGACATGTCCTCGTTCGCCCGCCTGAGCAGTCACCATGCAGCAGATCAGAGGTTGCAACTGGCCAGCGGCTGCAGCGTCATGGCAAGCCGGTTTCCTGTGGCCAGCATCGTCGCGGCGCACCTGCATGGCAGCCCCACGCTGGAGCGCGCCGGAGAACTCTTGCGTGCCGGCGTGGCGGAAAACGCTGTGCTGTGGCGCCAGGGCATGCGGCCGCGGGTGCGGCCCTGCTGCAATGCCGAGGCCCATCTGATCCGGGCCCTGGCAAACGGCCATCCACTGGGCGCGGCACTGGCAGCCGCCGATGGTCTGGACTTCGGCACCTGGTTGCCGCAGGCGGTGCAGGAGGGGCTGGTGCTGGGCGTTATGCCGGACTGAACATCGGCACCATCACGCCGCTGCTGCTGGCCTGCATCACCACCTGTACGCGTTGGCCAATACGCAATGCAGCGAAATCGCAATCCACGATGTTGCTCAGCAGCGTGACGCCTTCGTCCAGACGCACATAGGCAATCACGAACGGCGCAGGGCCGACCCGGCGGCATACGCTGAAGCTGTAGATGCTGCCGCTACCAGTGGACTGCTTCCACTCGGTCTGCTGCCCCATGCACAGCGGACATTGTGGGCGCGGGTACCAATGCGGCTTGCCACAACTGCAGCAATACCGCAGCAGCAACCGGCCCTCGGCCATGCCGGCCCAGAATTCCGCATTGTCGGGATACACCATGGGTGCGGGAATGGCGCGGGCCGTTGTCGCTGTGGTCAGGCTCATGATCGCTCCAGGATCAGCGTGGCACTGGCATGGCGCGCTCCCAGCACACCACCCATGCCCTGCACCAGCGCCAGGCCGCAGTTCTGGACCTGCACGGCCGGATGTGCCTCGCCCCGCAGTTGTCGCACGGCTTCGATCACCTTGGTGATGCCACCCCGATTGGCCGGGTGGTTGTTGCACAGGCCGCCACCATCGGTGTTGAATGGCAGGCGGCCGACACCCGAGATCAGGTTGCCGTCGGCCACAAATCGTCCGCCTTGGCCCTTGTCGCAGAATCCCAGGTCTTCGAGCTGCATCAGGACCGTGATGGTAAAGCTGTCGTAGATCGACGCATACTGGATGTCTGCTGCAGTCACTCCGGCCTCGGCGAATGCGCGCGGCCCGGACCACGCAGCGGCAGAAAACGACAGGTCGATCTGCCCCGACTCCTGGCCCTTGATGGCTTCACCCGCCCCGAGCAGGTTGATGACCGGTCGCCGCAGGCTGCGTGCGATCTCGGGTCGTGTCACCACCAGAGCGCCACCGCCATCACTCACCACACAACAATCGAGCTTGTGCAAGGGATCGGAGATCATCGGTGAGTCGACGACGTCCTGCACCGTGACCACATCACGCAGCATGGCCTGCGGGTTGTGCTGGGCGTGGTGTGATGCCGCCACCTTGATCCATGCCAATTGCTCGGACGTGGTACCCCAGTCAAACATGTGGCGCATCGCCACCATGGCATACATGTTGACAGTGACGGCGCCAAACGGCGCCTCGAACGGCTCATCAGGCACATTCGGGCCCCAGTTGCGCGGCTGGGTGCCACTCGATGCCTCCGAACGCGGGCGCCCGGCCAGGGTGATCAGCGCCACATTGCATTTGCCAGTGGTGATGGCCTGCGCTGCATGCGCCACATGGATCAGGTAGGACGAACCGCCGGTGTCGGTGTTGTCGACATGGCGCGGGTGCAGGCCGATGTAGTCCGCCATGTTGAGCGCGCCCAGGCCTGGGGCGTCGCCGGCACAAAAATAGCCATCCACATCCTGCAAGCCGA
>JANOTG010000353.1:0-1520 GCA_031416215.1 Betaproteobacteria bacterium | reverse complement strand
CGGGCAGCGTGTATTTCGGCAGCACCATCGACCTGCTGCGTTACCGCGAGTCCGATATCGCGCAGTTGGGTATCGGGCGCAAGTTCCAGAAACCCACGGTGTTCGAGCAGCTCACGGTGTTCGAGAACCTGGAGCTGGCGCTCAAGACCAACAAGGGTGTCCAGGCGTCGATGTTCTTTCGGCTGAACTCGGCGCAGAGCGACCGCCTGGCCGAGTTGCTGCACACCATCCATCTGGCCGAGCAGGTCAACCGCCTGGCCGGCACCTTGAGCCATGGCCAGAAGCAGTGGCTGGAGATCGGCATGTTGCTGATGCAGGACCCGAAACTGCTGCTGCTCGACGAACCGGTGGCTGGCATGACCGACGAGGAGACCGAACGCACCGCCGAACTCTTTCTGACGCTCAAGGGCAAACACTCGCTGATGGTGGTGGAGCACGACATGGGTTTCGTCCGCACCATCTCCGAGATCGTCACCGTGTTGTGCGACGGCGCGGTGCTGGCGCAGGGGACGCTGGACCAGGTGCAGGCGGATGAGCGCGTGATCGAGGTGTACCTTGGCCGATGACCTGAAACCCATGCTGGACGTCCAGGGCGTTCACCAGTACTACAGTGGTTCACACATCCTGCGCGGTGTGAGCCTGCAGGCGAGGCTGGGCAAGGTCACGGTGCTGCTGGGGCGCAACGGTGTGGGCAAGACCACGCTGTTGAAATCGCTGATGGGTTTGGTACCGATCCGCACCGGAACGATCCAGTTCGACGGCAAGGCAATCCAGGGCGCCACACCCTTCGAGCGCGCCCGTGCCGGCATCGGATTCGTGCCCCAGGGCCGCGAGATCTTTGCCCGCCTGACGGTGGAAGAAAACCTGCGCATGGGCCTGGCCACCAAGAGCGCCAGCACACCGATCGATCCCGAGCTGTATGAACTCTTCCCGGTGCTCAGGCAAATGCTCAATCGTCGTGGCGGCGACCTGTCCGGCGGCCAGCAGCAGCAGTTGGCGATCGCACGCGCCCTGGCCGCGCGTCCCAAGGTGCTGATCCTGGACGAACCCACCGAAGGCATCCAGCCCAGCATCATCAAGGACATCGGCCGCGTTATCCGCATGCTGGCCGACCGCGGCAGCATGGCCATTTTGCTGGTGGAGCAGTATTACGACTTCGCGGAGGAGTTGGCCGACGACTACCTGGTGATGCAGCGCGGCGAGTTCATCGCGCGCGGACTCGGGGCTGATATGAAGCACAACGGGGTGCGGCAGCTGGTCTCGATTTGAAGGGCGACCTGTAGTGCCCTCGTACGACCCCATTCAGAAGTTTGACGGGTAATCCGACATGACTGCTGCGCAACGGAAGCCGTTTATCGAAAGTCGGCGCGCCGATGCCTGGTTTCGGCCCATTGCGATCGTCGGCACTTCGGCTGGTGCCATGCCCAGACCAGGGCCAGCGCGGCAGGCGGCCGCGCCGTTCTGCTTGCAGTCTCGCGCAGATGGTGTTGCAGCACACCATGGGGTTGGCGCGACCCCGG
>JANOTG010000352.1:0-7573 GCA_031416215.1 Betaproteobacteria bacterium | reverse complement strand
GGCATGGGTCAATACCTGTTCGATTCGGTGACCAGCCGCAATTACCCGGCGGTGCAGGCGATCGTGCTGGTGGCGGCAGCGATCGTGTTGCTGGTCAACGTGCTGGTCGACGTGGCGTATGCGCGGGTCGATGCGCGCGTGAGTTATGACTGAGGTCACCCGCCCTGTCACCCCGGGTGTCCTGCTGCCCATTGGCGTGGTGATGCTCGCGGCGCTGGTGTTGCTGACCCTTTTGGGCCCGCTGATCGCCCCCTACAACGCAGCTGCCACGTCCGCCGATTCGCTTGCTGCACCGAGTGCTGCGCACTGGCTTGGCACCGACTCGATTGGCCGCGACGTGCTCAGCCGCCTGATCATGGGTGGGCGAACCACGCTGCTGATCACCTTCATCGCAGTCACACTGGCGGTAGCTGGTGGTCTGGTGCTCGGCTTGTGGTCTGGTTATGTCGGTGGCCTGGTCGATCAAATCGTCATGCGCCTGCTGGACGTAGTGTTCGCGTTCCCGGTGTTCCTGCTGGCGATTGCGGTCGTGGCGGCCCTGGGGCCGACAGTTCCGAATCTGATCCTGACCATTGCCATCGTGTACATACCGCGGCTGGCCCGGGTGGTGCGCGCACCAGTGCTCAGTGTCAAGCGCTGGGACCATGTGGAGGCGGCACGCAGCGTGGGGGTGGGTGAGTTGCGTATTGCCCTGCGCCATGTGTTGCCGCTGGTGGTGTCACCGATCCTGGTGGAGACCAGTCTGGTGCTGGCGCAAACCATATTCACCGTCACCGCCTTGTCGTTCCTTGGGTTGGGACCACCGCCACCGGACCCGAACTGGGGTGCGATGTTGTCCGAGGCGCGGCAATTCATGGAGCTCGCGCCGCTGACCGTGGTGGGCCCTGCGCTGGCCATTGTGTTTGCCACGCTGACCTTCATCGTGCTGGCAAACGGCCTGCGCGAGCGTCTCGACGTGGCGAGTCGCTGATGGACAACGCCGCACCCCTGCTGCAAGTGCGCGAGTTGAGTGCGACGTTTGGCCGCCACGCCGCCGCAGCGCCGGTGGTGAAGGCGATCTCGTTTGATATCGCTGCGGGCGAGGCGGTGGGTTTTGTCGGCGAATCAGGTTGCGGCAAGAGTGTGACAGCGCGTGCGCTGATGCGCCTGGCGCCTGAGGGGTCCTCCGTGCGTTGGAGTGGACAGGTGCGGTTTCAGGGTCAGGACCTGTTGCGGCTGTCGCCGGCAGCCATGCTCGACGTGCGCGGACGCCGCATCGCCATGGTGTTCCAGGATCCGATGAGCTCGCTCAATCCGGTGCTCACCGTCGGCGCGCAGATCGACGACATCATCCGCCGCCATATGGGCCTGAGCGCAGCGCAGACACGTCGGCGCACGGTCGAGCTGCTCGGGCTGGTGGGCATCCGCGACCCGGAGCAACGTGTCAACGACTATCCACACCAGTTTTCTGGCGGCATGCGCCAGCGCGTCTTGATCGCCATTGCGGTGTCGTGCAAGCCTGACCTGCTGATCGCCGATGAACCCACCACCGCGCTGGATGTGACGGTGCAGGCGCAGATTTTGCGCCTGCTGATGCGCTTGCGCCAGGAACTCGGCATGGCCTTGATGCTGATCACGCACGACTTCGGCGTCATCGCCGGCATGGTGGAGCGGGTCTACGTGATGCTGGACGGCTCCATCGTGGAGACTGGTTCGACGGATGCGGTGTTTGCCCATCCGCAACACAGCTATACGCGCTCGCTGCTGGCGGCGGTACCGCGCCTGGATGCCCAGGGGAGAATGCAGTGAGCAACACGACTGCACCCGACGGCGCCTTGCTCCAGGTACGGGGCTTGTCGGTGACGTTCCCGGCGCGTCGAGGAAAAGCGCCGGTAGACGCCGTGCAGGATGTGTCGTTCGATATTGCTCGCGGCCAGACGCTGGGCCTGGTTGGCGAGTCCGGCTCCGGAAAGACCACGACCGGACGGGCGATTCTGCAACTGCAGGCCGCGACCGGCGGCAGTGTCCAGCTCTTGGGCCAGGAATTGGTCCGCATGCCCAGTGCCGGCTTGCGTGCCATGCGCCGGCACATGCAGTTCGTGTTGCAAAACCCGTATTCGAGCCTGCATCCGCGCATGACGGTGGCGCAGACCCTGTCCGAGCCGTTACAGGTACACCACACAGTGCCGGCGTCCGGGATTTCAGCGCGTGTTGCCGAATTGATGGAACTGGTTGGCCTGAACCCTGCCATGGTGCAGCGGTACCCGCATGAATTCTCGGGCGGGCAACGGCAACGCATCGTGATCGCACGGGCATTGGCGGTCAACCCGGATTTTGTGGTTTGTGACGAGCCGGTGTCCGCGCTGGACGTGCGCACACAGGCACAGATCGTCGCTCTCTTGCAGTCCTTGCAAGACAAGCTGGGCCTGTCCTATTTGTTCATTGCGCATGATCTTGCGATCGTGCGGCAGGTCGCGCACCGGGTGGCCGTCATGTTTGGCGGGCGGATCGTCGAGCTGGGCGACGCAAGCCAGGTTTACGGGCGGCCAGGTCACCCCTACACCCGTGACTTGCTCGATTCGGTTCCGGTGCCCGATCCGGCCGCGCAACGTGCGAAGCTGGCGCGCGCGCCCAACGAACTACAGTTTCATGGCCTTCCTGTGCCGCACGGCCCCTGTGTTTTCGGTGAGGACCATGCCCGCACCGGTACCCCCGCGTGGCACCTGCTGGAAGAAGGGCACGGGGTGTCCTGTCGTTTCTGGCCCACGCCGTGCAAGCCCTCCGTAGCGAGGTCGGCAGAATGAGCAGGCCGTGGTGTCCTGCCGGTTGCAGCAACGCTTCGCCTGGCGAAACAGTTGCAGCAGCGCGGACTGCGGGGTGTGGTCTAAGGCGCCGTGATCGGCAGACAGATACTGCCCGCCGTGCGCGCCAATTCCCGCCCCATGCGCGCCAGGGTCTCGGTCGTCATCAGTTTGGACGGACCGGAAATGCTGATGGCGGCGACCGCGTTGCGGTTGCCGCTCTCACAGATTGCCGCTGCCACGCAGCGCGCGCCGAGTTCATTTTCTTCCATGTCCAGCGCATAACTGCGTGCCGCACTGGCGGCGATCTCGTCCATGAAACGATCACGGTTGGTGATCGTGTGGGGTGTACGCGCTGCCATGCGCCGCGGCACCGTGCGGTTGAGTTCCGACTCGCCCAGTGTCAGCAGGATGGCCTTGCCCAGGGCGGTGGAGTGCAGCGGGTCGCGTTTACCGATCATCGCCTCGGCGTGCAGCAGGCGGCTCGAGCCGACCATGTCGATGTAGACAATCTCGCCACCATCCGGGATACCAAGATTGACGGTTTCATTGAACTGGCGCTGCAGCCGCAGCATCGTCGGTTGGGCGATTTCGCGGATGCGCTCGGCAAACGCCGGCAGCGGCCGGGTGACGGCCACGCGCGGGCCGATGACATACCGTTCGGTGTGTTCGTCGTATCCCACAAAACCCGAAGCGCGCAGGGTATACAGGTACCGGAATGCCGTGGTTTTGGGCAGCGCCGTGCAGGACGCCAGGTCGGACAGCGTCATGGGCGACTTGCTCGCCACCAGCGCGTCGAGCAATTGCATGGACTTGTGGACCGGTGTCACCACGTAGCGGCGATCAAGTGTCATTTGCCACCTCGCTTTAATCCCGACGAATGTAGCGCGAACTCTGCGCCCGCGCCACAGGAAAACCCTGACTCTGCCGCAATGGCCTGGCCGCGCGCTGTATTAGCATGCCCCGCAATGTAACCAAACGAATCCCGCAACCTGAGCGTTCCGACCTGTCGACCATAACAAGGAGTCCCCATGCAATCAATTGATCCAGCGCAATGGCGTGCGCTCAGTGCTGCTGTCCTGTCTGACGTGATGGACAGTCTGGGTCTGGTGCGTCGCGCCATGCGGCCTTTTGTGCGTCCGGCAGATGAGGCCAGTATCCTGGTTGGCCGCGCGCGCACCGGCTTGTACATGCCGGCCTATGCCCTGCGTGACGGCGAGAACCCGTACGACGTGGAGATTGCCCTGGTGGACGACCTCAAGCCCGGTGAAGTCGTGGTGCTGGCATGTAACGGGCCGACCGAGCGCATCGCCCCCTGGGGTGAACTGCTGTCCACCGCCGCGGTCGCCCGTGGCTCGGCCGGTTGCGTGACCGATGGCCTGGTGCGTGACGTGCGGCAGATACGGGAGATGAATTTCCCGGTGTTCCATGGCGGCATTGGCCCATTGGACACCAAGGGCCGTGCCCGCATGGTGGAGCGGGATGGTCGCGTCGAGTGTGCCGGCGTGTCCATTGACCCCGGCGATATCGTTTTTGGCGATGTGGACGGTGTTGTCGTCGTACCGCGGGCCCGCGAGCACGAAGTCATCGGTCGCGCGCTGGAGAAGGTCACGGGCGAAAACCATACCCGCGACGCCTTGCGCAAGGGTGAACCGCTGGCGGTGGTGTTCAAGCGCTTCGGCATCCTGTAGGGGCGGGGGCTGCAAGTGCAGGACACGGATGTGGCCGACCGCAACAGTCTGTATGCGCTGGCGCAACAGGTGCTGCCGGGGGGTGTTTGTGCGTCGGCCCGCGCCAACGTGGCGCTGGGCCACCCGTTTCATGTGTCCCGTGGCGACGGCGCCGCCCTGTTTGACCTGCAGGGCCGACGTTATGTGGACATGTGCACCTCGCACGGTGCCTCGCTGCTGGGGCACAACCATCCGGCCATCAAGGCGGCGGTTCAAGCGGCGCTGGATCTCGGCATCCTGTGTGCCTGTGAGACCGAACACCAGGTATTGCTGGCCAGGCGTTTGGCCGAGATGGTGCCGTGTGCAGAGATGGTGCGGTTTGCCGGCTCGGGCACCGAAACAGTGATGCACGGATTGCGTCTGGTGCGATGCGCCACCGGACGCAACCGCTTCATCAAGTTCGAGGGGCATTTTCACGGCTACGCCGACGCCCTCAATTTCAGCGTCATGCCGCCGCTGGAGCATGCCGGTCCCGCCCATCGGCCGCTGGTTTATCCCGAGTCGGCCGGCATGCCACCGCAGGCCGGTGATGACGTGATCGTGGTCCCGTTCAACGATGTGCCGGCGCTCGAGGCGGCCTTCGCCGAACACGGCCATGCTGTGGCTGCCCTGCTGATGGAGCCGGTCAATTACGATCAGGGCTGCATCCTGCCGCTGCCGGGTTTTGCGCAGCGTTGTCGGGAGTTGTGCGACCAGTACGGTGCGCTGTTGTTCTTTGATGAGGTGTTGACGGCATTTCGTGTCGCGCCAGGTTCTGCACAGGAAACCCTGGGCGTCAACCCTGATCTGTGTGTGCTCGGCAAGGCCTTCGGTGCCGGGATGCCGATCAGTGCGCTGGCCGGGAGGCGGGCGGTGATGCAGCACCTCAAGCCGCTGGGAACGAGCCAGATGAGCGGCACCTATCTGGCGCACCTCACCGGTGTGATGGCGGCGCGTGCCGCACTGGATATCTATGGCGCCCCGAATTTCTACCGCGATCTGTCAACCCGGTGCGATGACTTCTACCGGGAGTTTCAGGCCCTGATCACCGGCAGCGGAGTGACGGTTCGGCTGCAGTTCCTGGGGCCCCGGTTCGGTCTCTACTTCGGTGTTCGGGACGAGGTCACACACTACCGGCAGGCTGCACGCAAGAACCACGACGCCGAGAACATCTTCATCCGCAGCTGCTTTGCCAGCGGGGTGTACTTCCAGCCATCTCCGCACCATGGTTTCTCGGCGGTGCATACATCGGCGGACCTGGAGGAGGTGCTGGCGGCAGTGGCCGTTGCCCTGGCGGTAGTGCGTACCCAGCTGGGTTGTCTGTAGCGGTGCCCTGCCTTGTTTCGCCGCATGAAACGTCGCTGAAGCGGCCCGCCAGAGCCCAATGGCTATCATCAAAAAATGCGCATCGCCTTGATCCATATCGGTCAGGAGACCAACGACTTCAACCCGGTCCCCACCACGCTGCGGGACTACGAATCGTTTGGCATCGTCGAGGGTGCCGCGATCCTTGACACGTTCAGGGGAGTTGGTGAGATCGGCGGTTTTCTGGATGTGGTCGAGCGCTCGGGGCGCGACATAGAGATGGTGCCCATCGTGCGTGGTTGGGCGGTGGCGGGTGGACGCATTACGCGCGAGGCTTATGATTTTTTTGAGCAGAAGATCCGTCTTGGCTTGCTGGCGGCGCGCAAGATCGATGCCCTGGCATTGCAGTTGCACGGCGCCTGTGCGGCAGACGGCATGGACGATGTCGAAGGCGCGCAGCTGGAGACCTGCCGCGCCGTGCTGGGGCCGGACGTGCCCATCGTGCTGGGCCTCGATCACCATGGCAATGTGACCCGCAGAATCGTTGCGCTGGCCACGGCCATCGTGGGCCACCGGACGCAGCCGCACGATGTCTATGACACCGGCCGCGTTGCCGCCGAACTCATGCTCAAGATCCTTTATGGAGGAGCCAGGCCGGTCATGGCCTGGCGCAAATTGCCGCTGTTGTCGCACCAGGAGCAGTTTTTGACGGCACAGGGTCCGATGAAGGTCTGGTTTGACCGGGCGCGTGCGGTCGAAGCCGACGTGCGTGTGCTGCAGGCATCGAATTACCCGATGCAGCCCTGGCTCGATGTGGCTGAGGCGGGCTGGTCGACGGTGGTGGTGACAGACAACGACCAGGCCCTGGCCGAGAAGCTGGCCGACGAGCTGGCCGATCTCGCATGGTCATTGCGCTCCGAGTTTCAGAAGAAGGACGCCGTGCCCATCGACGACGCGGTGCGCATGGCTGAGCGCGCGCCGCGCGGATTGGTGGTGCTGAGTGACACCGGCGACACCGTATTTGGCGGCTCGTCCGGCGACAGCAACCTGATCCTCGAGTCCATCCTGCGCCTGGGTGTGCAGTATCCGGTTTTGATGCCCCTGATCGAGCCGCAAACCGTGGCCGCGCTGGTGGCGGCGGGCGAGGGCGCCACCGTGACACTGGCCGTGGGCGGCCATGCTGCCCCGCGTTTTTTCACGCCGCTGACGGTGACCGGCAAGGTGGGCCGTATTACGCGCGGCATGGTGCCGCTGCGCAACTACTGGCAGGCAGAGATCGACATGGGGTGTGCGGTGGTGTTCCAGGTCGGCCCGGTGACGCTGCTGGTGAGCGAGTACCGGGGCGTGGCGGGCAACCTGCCCGACGTCTACGAATTCATGGGCATCGACCCGAAGCAGTACAAGGCGGCGGTGCTGAAAACCGCGTCGAACTTCCAGTTCTTTGCGCCGCTCACGTCGCAGGTGATCCGGGTCGACACCACCGGTCCGGGCAGTCGGACGTTTTCACCCTGCCGTGGTCGCGCATCCCGCGCCCGGTATACCCGTTAGACCCTATTGACGAGTGGCGCGCCAAGGCGCCATGATGGTCAGCGCCCTACCTTTACTTCACGAGGAACCCAAGCCATGAAACACCCGATTGCCCGCCGTACCGTACTGGCCGCTTCGCTGGCCGTCGCTGCTTCCACCCTGGTGCTGCCGATGGCAGCCCAGGCACAGGCACTCAAGCCGGGTCGCTTGCGGGTGGCGATCCTGGCTGACGTAGTCAACTTCGACCCAGCG
>JANOTG010000351.1:0-3462 GCA_031416215.1 Betaproteobacteria bacterium | reverse complement strand
CGGCGTGACCGACCTGCCGCTGGTCATACAGGACAAGCGCTTCGACGCGCAGGGCAAGCTGCAGTACCAGCCGAACCCGATGGACATGATGATGGGCTGGGTGGGCGACATCGTGCTCACCAACCTGACCCCCAACGCGGTCCTGAGCGTCAGTCCGCGCAGCTACCGTTTCCGGCTGCTCAACGGATCCAACGCACGCATCTACCGGCTCGCCTTCGTCAAGGAAAAAACACCACTGGAGTTCGTCGTCATCGGCACCGACGGCGGGCTGATCGAGCGGCCTGAAACCGTGACCGAAGCCTTTCTGGCGCCGGGCGAGCGCCTTGATGTGGTGTTCGACGCCGGGCAGGTACCACCCGGCACCGATGTCTTTTTCAGAAGCCTGGCGTTCGACCCGATGGAAAACGAAGGGATGGCCGGGGGCATGTCGGGGAAGTCGGGCATGCAGGGAATGCCGGGAATGAACCACGGAATGGGGCAAATGATGGCGGGCATGGGCTCATCAAGGCTGCCGCTCGGCCATGCGTTCAATCTGCTGAAGCTGAGTGTCACGGCTGGTGACCGCAGCGTCGCCAGGTTGCCGCCCGTGCTGTCCAAAATCATGCCGATCCGCACCGAAGGCGCCACCGAGCGCAAACTGGAACTGTCGATGGACATGATGCGCTTCCTCATCAATGGAAAAAGCTTTCGCATGGAAGAGATCGCGTTCGACGTGAAACGCGGCGCGGTGGAAATCTGGAACATCAGCAACCCCGCGATTGGCATGCCGCACCCCATACACCTGCACGGCTTTTCGTTCCAGGTGATTGAACGGCTGAACAGCCCGCCGCCGCTGCAAGCCCTGGCACGTTTCGGCAACCGACGCACGGTGAGCGACCTGGGCTGGAAGGACACGGTACTGGTTTGGCCGGGCGAAACAGTACGTGTGGCGATACGCTTCGCCCACGATTTCCCCGGCAACCAGACCTATGTGTTCCATTGCCACAACCTCGAACACGCAGACGCCGGAATGATGATCAACTTTCGCGTGTTGGCCTGAAAGCTTGCCCATGAAACTCACATTCCCAAGCAAGCTCTGGTGGTTCGCGGGTTCGGTCGCGCTGGCCGCATGCATGCTGGCTGCCATGCCTTTGCCGGCACTGGCGCAAACCAGCGCCGATGCCATGGCCACGCAGTCGTCGAGCGACCAAGGTGTGACGGTCAAGGTGACGCCGAAGGCCATGGGATCGCCCGACAACCGGTGGGAATTCGCCGTGGTACTGGACACGCACAGTGCCGACCTGAGCGATGACCTGAGTCAAAGCGCCAGCTTGACGACCAGCGATGGGCGCACGCTGAAGCCCGTGCGCTGGACCGGCGCGGCGGGCGACGCGCACCACCGCGAGGGGCTGCTGGCCTTTGATGTGCCGGCGCCGCGGCCCAAAACGATCGAACTCCGGATCCACCGGCGCGGTGAATCGGCAGCCCGAATATTTCGCTGGCAACTTTGAACGACCGAAGACGCAAAAAAATGGAATGGCGCAAGCAGCTGTAACAGCACCAGATCAACACCAGAGTGCAAGAGAGCAACACCATGAACACCGCGAGCCCCACGAGCCCCACCCGAGCCAGCAGCTTTGCCGCTCCGACTGCGGCCATCGATCCGGTCTGCGGGATGCGCGTTCAGGCCGACCAGGCGGCGGCCCGGCTGGAGTTTGATGGCAGGCCGTACCTGTTCTGTTCTACAAATTGCCAGCACAAGTTTGAGCTCGACCCGAAGAAGTACCTCGGCACGCCGATTGCGGCGGCCCCGGTACCGGATGCCACTGGCGCGCCGGTATCCGCCCTGGCCCCGCAGGCGCCGGAGCAAGGCATGCCGATGCAGGCCGCGTTGCGTCGCGCTCAGCCGGGCCAGGCCAGGGATCCGATCTGCGGCATGATGGTTGACAAGGCGGGCGCACTGAGCTCCGAGCGTGGCGGACGCAGCTACTACTTCTGCAGCGTCGGTTGTCAGCGCACCTTCGAGTCGCCCGAGCAGGAGCTCAAATCGATGCGCACGCGGGTGGCGATCGCCCTGACCGGGGTGTTGATGCTGGCCGTGATGCGGGCCGGCGCATTCCTTGCGCTGGCCACCGGCGCCACCATAGTCAGCTGGGCGCCAGTGTCTGCGCTGCCCTGGTTTACCTGGGGCATGTGGCTGTTCCTGCTGGTGACGCCGGTGCAGTTTATCGGCGGCTGGAGCTTCTACAAGGGGGCCTGGAACGCCATTCGCAGCCGCCGCATCAACATGGATTTCCTGATCGCGATGGGCACCTCGGTGGCCTATTTCTACAGTGTGGCCGTGGTTTTTTTCCCCGACGTGTTACCGGTCGAGGTCGATCAGCGTGCGGTCTATTTCGAAGTCTCCGCCGTCATCATCGCCTTCGTGCTGCTCGGCAAGTATATGGAGGAGATCATCAAGAAGCACTCCTCCGCAGCGGTGCGCAAGCTGCTCGACCTGAAGCCCGCCACCGCCCATGTGGTGCGCAATGGCGTCGAGATGGAGGTGCCGGCCGAGGGCGTGATGGTCGGCGAGACCGTCGTCATGCGTCCGGGCCAGCGTATTGCCACCGATGGGGTGGTGCTGGAGGGTGCCTCGGCGGTGGATGAATCGATGCTGACCGGCGAGTCCATGCCGGTCGAAAAGCAGGTTGGTTCCAAGGTCATTGGCGGCACGCTGAACCGCACCGGCTCGTTCCGTTTCCAGGCCACGCGCGTCGGCGCTGACACCGCACTGGCCCAGATCGTCAAGATGGTCGAGGATGCCCAGGCCAGCAGTGCCCCGATCCAGCGCATAGCCGACGAGGTGACGCGCTATTTTGTGCCGGCCGTCGTCGGCACGGCGGTCCTGGCCTTCGCCGGCTGGTGGCTGGCTGGCGATTTCCCGCAAGGGCTGCTGGCCTTCATCGCAGTCCTCATCATTGCCTGCCCCTGCGCGCTCGGCATCGCAACACCGGCCGCGCTGATGGTCGGCGTGGGGCGCGGCGCGCAGGCCGGCATCCTGATCCGCGGCGCCGAAGTTCTGGAGAAGGCGCAGAAGCTCGACACGGTAGTTTTCGACAAGACCGGAACGCTCACACGTGGCGAGCCGGCGCTCACCGACGTGCTGCTGCAGCCCGGGTGGACGAAACAGCAGGCGCTGCGGCTGGCCGCGAGCCTTGAATCCGGTTCGGAGCACCCGCTGGCGGCGGCCATCGTGCGCGGCGCGCGCGAGGCTGGCGCAGCACCGGTCAAGGTGGAAGGTTTCGATTCGGTGCCAGGCCATGGGGTGCAGGGCCGCATCGATGCTGAGCCGGTGCTGCTCGGCAACCGCCGGCTGATGCAGCGCGAAGGCGTGGCAGTCGCCCAGGTGCAGCTCGAGATGGAGCGCCTGGAGGCCGATGGCAAGACTGCCATGCTGCTGGCCAGCGACAAACGTCTGGTGGCCGTACTGGCGGTTGCCGA
>JANOTG010000350.1:0-5966 GCA_031416215.1 Betaproteobacteria bacterium | reverse complement strand
GCCAACGCACGACGCAACGGTGGTCATGTGGCGTTGCTGTTTGTCGACCTTGACAATTTCAAAACCATCAACGACTCACTCGGCCACTCGGCCGGCGACGACTTTTTGCGCCAGGTGGCGCAGCGTCTGGTGGCTGAGGTGCGCGAGACCGATGTCGTAAGCCGCCAGGGCGGCGACGAATTTCTGGTCGGCATCACGGACATCGCCCAGGGTGAGGCGGTATCGACCGTCGCCAACAAGATACTGGCACGCATGAGCGCGTTTTTCATGGTGCGCGGCACCGAGCTGTCGACCTCGTGCTCCATCGGCATCGCGGTGTACCCCGACAACGGCCGCGATTTCGAAACCCTGCTGCGCAATGCCGACATCAGCGTCTACCACGCCAAGGACGCCGGTCGCAATATGTTCCGGTTTTTCGACGAGTCCATGAACACGCTGATGCAGGAGAACCTGCAGCTCGTGGCCGGTCTGCGCGCGGCACTGGGCCTGGAGGAGTTCGTGCTGCATTACCAGCCGGTGGTGGACATTCACAGTGGGCAACTGGTGGGTGCCGAGGCGCTGGTGCGATGGCGTGCCAGCGACGGAACGCTGGTGGCTCCGGGCCTGTTCATTCCGGCGGCCGAAAAGTCGGGCCTGATTGTGGAGATCGGCGAATGGGTGCTGCTGCAGGCCTGCCGCCAGTTGGTGCGCTGGCAGGCCGCTGGCCACGCACCCTTTGTGCTGGCCGTGAACCTGTCGCCGGTGCAGTTCCGTCGCGGCAATGTGGAAATGCTGTTGACCCGGGTGCTGGACAGCACCGGGCTCGACCCGGCCTGGCTGGAACTCGAGGTGACCGAGTCCACGCTGATCCAGGACTCCGAGAAATTCATCATCTCGCTGCAGAAACTCAAGGCGCTGGGCGTGCGGATATCGATTGACGATTTCGGTACCGGCTACTCCAACCTGTCCTACCTGCAACGCTTCTCGATCGACAAACTCAAGATCGACCAGTCGTTCGTGCGCCGTCTGCGTCAAGGCCCGCAGGATCTGGCCATCGTCTCGGCGATCATCCAGATCGCACGCAGCCTGAACCTGACCACCACCGCTGAAGGTATCGAGGACCAGGAGACCCGCGAGCAGCTGGCCGACCTGGGCTGCACCCAGGGTCAGGGCTACCTGTTTGCCAAGCCCATGTCGGCAGAGGACTTCGAGCGGCAGGTATTGCAGTTGCAGGTTCTTGGAAATAGTTGAGGCATGCGATCCAACGCCGACGATTCCAAGCCCACCGCAGTTGAACAGCGGTCGGGTTTCGACCCCGATTCGACACCAAAATTTCAAGCCCGCATGCCTTCGGCGCCGGCCTGGTTTTCTTCCATGGTGGCGGGCAACAGCCGGGAGAAAGAGCGCCTGCGTGCCGAGCTCGGCCAGATACGTGGTGGCATCAGCCTGCTGATGAAACAGCGTAATGGCGGCAAATGGACTGCGGATGACAAACGCGAGCTCAAGGCAATATTGCAGCGGGTGTCGGCGCTGAGCCCCTACCTGTTGGTCTGGGTCCTGCCTGGGTCGGTGCTGATCCTGCCTTTTCTGGCCTGGCATCTCGACACGCGGCGCAAACGGCGTGATGCGTCGGTATCCACATAACCAGCCAGTATTTGTTTACACTTAAACAATTCATCCATAAAGCTCGGGTTTTTCTCTATTGCCGCGCTGCAGCAGGCCACTACCATCGCAGTACGATCATTCAGTGGTTGCACTGCCACTTTTAGCCCAAGGAGATTTCCATGACCTCACGCCGCCTTGTCCTGTCGCGCAGCGCCGCCCTGATTGGCGCCGCCACCAGCGGATTGTTGTTGCCTCGGCTGACCCATGCACAGGGTGGCAAGCTGCGTGTCGGGCTGATGTTGCCCTACACCGGTACATTTGCCCAACTCGGCGTGGCGATCGAGAACGGTTTTCGCCTTGCGGTCGACGAGCAAGGCGGCAAGCTGGGCGGGCGAGAGATCGAATATTTCAAGGTAGACGACGAGTCCGAGCCGTCCAAGGGCATCGAGAACGCCAACAAGCTGGTGCAACGCGACAAGGTCGACGTGCTGGTGGGCACCGTCCATTCAGGTGTGCAGATGGGCATCCACAAGGTGGCACGCGACAGCGGCGTGCTGAGCCTGATCCCGAATGCCGGTGTCCATGTGGCCACCCGCGCCCAGTGCGCACCCAACGTGTTTCGCACCTCGTTCAGCAATTCCCAACCCACCCGTGCCCTGGGATCGGCCATGATGGCCAAGGGCCACAAAAAGGCGGTCTGGATCACCTGGAAATATGCCGCCGGAGATGAGGCATTTGAAGGTTTCAAGGAAAGCTACACCGCTGCCGGCGGCACCATCGTGAAGGAGCTCGGTCTGCCCTTCCCCAATGTGGAATTCCAGGCTTTGCTGACTGAAATCGCCGCGCTCAAACCCGACGCCGTGGCCTGCTTCTTTGCTGGCGGTGGTGCGGCCAAGTTCATCCGCGACTACGCAGCGGCCGGGCTCAAGGGAAAGATCCCTCTATATGGCTCTGGCTTCCTGACCGAGGGCGTGCTCGAGGCCGCAGGGCCAGCCGCCGACGGCGTGATCACCACGCTGCATTACGGCGACGGCATCGAGACACCACGCAACAAGGCCTTTCGGCTGGCCTACGCCAAGACCTTCAAACTGCAACCTGATGTGTATGCGGTACAGGGTTACGACACCGGATTGCTGCTGGTGCAAGGCGCCAACGCGGTCAAGGGCGATCTCAACAACAAGGCAACCCTCTACAAAGCCATGGAGTCGGCGACCGTCGACAGCCCGCGCGGCAAATGGAAGATGAGCAGTTCGCACAACCCGATACAGGACATCTACCTGCGCGTGGTCGAGAACAAGGAAAACAAGGTCATCGGTGTCGCAGCCAAGGCGCTGGCCGATAGCGGAGCCGGCTGCAAGATGGGCTGAGGGGCAGCGTTCTTTCTGCTGCGCGGGCCCATCTGACACCTGCAGTGCTCACCGCACGCTGGTACGATTCCGCGCATCGGAGCCAACTTCCCCCGCTCGCGATGAAAACAGTGATTCAGTGCAGACTCACTTGTGCACAAGTTAGTCGTAACTAGATCTTCGCACCCTCTGGCTTGGTGATGGACTTCGCGACCTTTCTGATCCAGTTGCTCAACAGCGTGCAGTACGGCCTGCTGCTGTTCATGCTGGCCGCCGGCTTGACGCTGATCTTCGGCATCATGGGCGTGGTGAACCTGGCACACGGCAGCTTCTACATGCTGGGCGCCTACCTGGCCTACTCCCTCAGCAGCCTGTTTGGCAGCCTGACGCTGGCGATCATCGGCGGCGTGGTGCTGGCGGTGTTGTTCGGCCTGCTTCTGGAGCGCCTGCTGTTTCGCCACTTCTACCATCGAGACCACCTCGATCAGGTGCTGCTGACCTTCGGTCTGATCTACGTTTTTGAAGAGTTGCGCTCCATGCTGTGGGGCGACGACGTGCACGGTGTCAAAGTGCCCGAGCTGCTGGCGGCGTCGATTCAGCTGACCGACAACCAAGCGTATCCGGTATACCGCCTGTTCATGTCCGGCGTTTGTATCGCGCTGGCGCTGGGCCTGTACCTGCTGATCTCGAAAACGCGATTGGGCATGAAGATCCGCGCAGGGGCTTTCAACCGCGACATGGCGGAGGCGCTGGGCGTCAACATCAAACGCATCCATGCGCTGGTGTTTGCGCTCGGCGTCGGGCTCGCAGCGGTGGCCGGCATCATCGCCGCGCCGGTATCGAGCGTCTACCCGAACATGGGCTCGCAGGTGCTGATCCTGTGTTTTGTGGTGGTGGTGATCGGTGGCATCGGCTCGGTGCGCGGTGCGCTGATTTCGGCCCTGCTGGTGGGTTTGGTGGATACCTTTGGCAAGGTGTTGCTGCCACAGGTGGCTGGCATGCTGGTCTACATGCTGATGGCCGCCGTCTTGCTCTGGAAGCCGGAAGGGCTGTTCAAGCAATGACCGTCGGTAATCTGGAGAGCTTTCCGAAAGGAGTGCAAGTGGCACTCGGCCTGGCCTTGGCAGCCTTGCTCGTGTTCCCTTTTGTCGGCACCGATTTTTACACCCAGATGGTCACGCGCATGATGATCATGGCGATTTTTGCCATGAGCCTGGATCTGCTGCAGGGCCTCACCGGCCTGGTGTCGCTGGGCCATGCGGCCTACTTCGGCCTGGCCGGTTATGCGCTGGCGTTTCTGATGCCACAAAACGAAGCCGTGAGCATCTGGTGGACCATGCCGGTCGCCGTCCTGGCGTCCGCCCTGGCGGCTTTGGTGATCGGCTTTTTTGTCGTGCGTACCCATGGCATCTACTTCATCATGGTGACCATGGCATTCGCCCAGATGGTGTTTTATCTTTTCTTCGACAACAAGGTTTTGGGCGGCTCCGACGGCCTGTATGTCAACTTCAAACCGACTGTCGCGATCGGTGGCCTGACCCTGCTGGACCTGGACAACAAGCGTGTGCTGTATTTCGCCACGCTGGCCATGGTGCTGCTGGTGTACCTGTTTTTGCGGCGGCTGTTGTGGAGTCCGTTTGGCCGCGCACTGGCGGGTATCCGCGTGAACGAGCACCGCATGCGGGCCATGGGTTTTGGCACCTTCGGCTACAAGCTGTCGGCATTCACCCTGGCCGGCGCGCTGGCCGGGCTGGCCGGCTACCTGTGGGGTGTGCAAAGCGGCTATATCAATCCCGAGCTGATGGGTTTTCACATGAGCGCACACGCCATCATGATGGTCATTCTGGGCGGTATGGGCAACTTCGCCGGCGCCATCGTCGGTGCCTTCACCTTCGAGTTTGTGTTGCACGTTTTCAAGGACCTGCCGACCGTGGGCGGCGTCAACCTCGGCAAACACTGGCAGTTGTGGATGGGGCTGTTCATTGTTCTGGTGGTGGTGTATGCGCCGCGCGGTGTGTTGGGGCTGTTGCAGCGCCTGACCGCATCGGGCCGCCCTGGGAAGGATGGCGGCGGTGTCTGAAGTGCTGCTGCGCGCCAGCAAGCTGACCAAACGTTTTGGCGGCCTGGCCGCGGTGAACGACGTATCGCTGGAGCTGTGGCGCGACCACATCCATGCGGTCATCGGCCCCAATGGCGCCGGCAAGTCGACGTTGGCCAACCTGCTCTCGGGTGATCTGCCGCCAAGCTCCGGAAGGGTGACGCTGGGTCAGCAGGATGTGACGGGCTGGAGCCCCGAGACGATTTCGCGCCAGGGACTGGGGCGCAGTTACCAGAAGACCAACATTTTTCTTCCCTTCAGCGTGTGGGGCAACGTGTTTCTGGCCGCCCAGTCGCGTGAGCCGCAACAACCCTGGAACCCGCTGCGCTGGCTGCGCCCCGCTGCACAGGCGGTGGCGGCGCGGCAACGGTGTGAGTCAGCCCTCGAGCTGGCCGGGCTTACGGCACGTCGCGACGCGATCGCCGCCACCATCAGCCACGGCGAGCAACGCCAGCTTGAAATCGCCATGACCTTGGCCACTGAACCCCAGGTGCTGCTGCTCGACGAGCCACTGGCTGGCATGGGGCAGGCCGAAGCCGAAACGATGGTCGCCCTGTTGTTGCGCCTGAAGGCTGACCACGCGATTCTGCTGGTGGAGCATGACATGGATGCCGTGTTCACGCTGGCCGACCACCTGACCGTGATGGTCAATGGGCAGGTCATCGCCAGCGGTACGCCGGCGCAGATCCGCAGCGACCCGAATGTTCAGGCGGCCTATCTTGGTGAGGATGTGCATTGACATGTTCTGGCGCGCGTCGCGGCAGGCGCACAGCGGCACTGGCTCACACTGGGGCGGTCGGCACTGCGTGTCCGACTGCCCTGCGGTGCGCGCCCAGCGGTCGCATCGCGGAACTCGCTGCGTTCGCTGCGCTCTCTACGCTCAGACAGCCGCGATGAGCATGTTGACGAAGTGCGCTGCGCGCACCGACCCCCGGGCT
>JANOTG010000349.1:0-6381 GCA_031416215.1 Betaproteobacteria bacterium | reverse complement strand
GGCGCCGTCACCTCATAGGCGGCAAAGTCGGCACCGGCCACGGTGAAGCTCTGTACCCGCACACCACCCAGCCAGACCTCCATGGTCGGCCAGATTCCTTCGCAGATGCTGCCGCGGGCATAAACCACCAGGGTGTTGATGTGCTCCATGGCCGCCACTTCGCCTGACGCAACGCTCCCCACACTACCAATCTGTACCATTGCAGGCATCTCACCAGGCGTATCTCCCAGCAGCACGTCGTTGCCGTCGCCGCCGTAAAGTTTGTCGCTGCCGCTGCCACCATCGATCCAGTCCGCGCCGGCCAAGCCGGTCACCACGTCATTGCCTGCCAGCGCCAGCAGGTTGTCAGCATTGGCACTGCCGGTCAGGGTCTCGCCTTGTGCAGTGCCGACCAAGTCTGGCAGCAGGTTTGCCACCACGTCATCGATGCTCCAGACAATGCCGGAATCAAATTCCACGGTTTCGATACGCAATGTCGGCAACGAAAACCAGGACTCCACGGTCACCAGATCGAGCAGGTTCACATGCCGCAACTGCAGGTTCTCACCCGAGCGCACCAGGCGGATATCCGAAGGAGCGATGCCCGGGCCAAACACCAGTTTGTCCGTGTACCCGGCCTCGGCAAAATAGTCGGAGATCAGGTCCTGCCCGTCACCCAGGTTGAACTGATAGGTGTCGTTGTAGCGGCTACCGCTGATCCGGTCATTGCCCGGCCCACCTGCAAAAACACTGTCCTTGGCTGACCTTTCAACCGACAAAAAGTCATTGCCGGCGCCACCCAGCAGAAGGTTGCTGCCCCAATACTCACTGAATTGAACCCAACCAGAGGGCGAAATCGTATTGACATAGTAATAGCCGGTTTGACCAAAAATTCGGTCATCGCCGTCACCACCATCCATCACGTTGCGACCCCGACCACCACGGATCTGGTCATCACCACCTAATCCGCGCAGGGTATCGTCCAGGTCCGATCCCACCATGACGTCATTGCCGACTGTCCCCTGCACCACCAAGGCGGCGGACGTGAGGGCCGCAGCAGTCCAGACCGTACCATCAAAAAATCGCACCTGTTCGATCTGGTTGGCAGTGGCAGAGAAAGTCGCCACCGTCGCAAACCAGTCCAATACCAGCACCTCGTCGCTACCGTTCGCGTGGCGAAACAGCATGTCATTGCCGCTGCGCGCTGCACCCATCTCGCCCGGCGCAATACCAGCGCCAAATTCCAGCAGGTCATTGGCCCCCTCGCCCGCAATACGCTCGGTCTCGACAATGGTGTCCTGCCCGTCACCGAGGTTGAATTGGTAACTGTCGCGCAAACCGCCACCGGTCATCCGGTCCCGTCCTGGCCCGCCAACGAACACGTTGTCCCAGGTCACGACTGTCACACTCAGATTGTCATTGCCGGGGCCACCGAGCAGCAGGTTGTGGTCGGACCCGAAGCCCTGGCTGCCAGCTGAGACTACATCGTCGCCATTCCCGCCATCCAGCGTATTTTTGCCGTAACCGCCAGTCAAAGTGTCATTGCCATCCAGCCCGCGCAGCGTGTCGTCCATCGGTGTCCCGGTCAACACGTCATTGCCATTCGTGCCGTGCACGACCAGGGCGGCGGCGCTCAAATCTGCCGCGCCCCACACCGAACCATCGGCAAACTCGACACGTTCTATCCAAAGGTCGGTGCTGGTGAACCAGTCCTTCACGGTAATCTGGTCAACGCCATTCACATGGCGGAAAACCAGGTGATTCAAAGACCGCAGTGCCGTGACATCGGCCGACCCAATGCCCGGGCCGAAGACCAGTGTGTCGGGCTGACCCGACACTGAGGCTTTCTCTGTAATGTTGTCCAGGCCGGCGCCGAGGCCTACGCGGTAGACGTCGCCATAACCACTGCCAAGCAGAGTGTCGTCACCAGTGTCGCCAGTAAAACTGTTGCCGCGCGCCAACCGGTCCGCACTCAGGGTGTCGTTGCCCGCACCACCGAGCAGGATGTTGCCTGTCGATCCGGCATCGGCGAACAGGCTGTCGTCACCGTCACCACCATCGAGCGTGTTGTAGCCACCGCCGCCGCGCAGCTGGTCATTGCCTCCGAGGCCCATCAAGGTCTCGTTCAACAGCGTGCCGTTCAGGCTGTCGTTGTCGGCCGTCCCAGGCAGGACGACGCCAGAGTCGCTGGGGTCGGGCACAACGATGGCAAAGACATCCGATACCGACAGGTTGCCGCTGTCCTTGGCGGTGACCCGAACGTTGACAGTGCCAACCCCGGGCGGTATGCCGAAAAACGTGCGAGACCGTGCCGCGAACTGCAACCACGATGGCAATGCGGCACCACTCTCCATAGCCGCCACGTACTGCAGGCTGTCGGATGGGTCGGGGTCAGTAAACGAGCCACCGGCAAGACTGAAGGAGAGAAACTCCGACTGGAACGCGGCACGGTCGGGAAGTGGAATCGTCAGCACCGGCGACCGATTGGGTGGCGCGACCGCCAACGATACCACCGCCCCGGCTGACAAACCATACGCGTCGGTACCCCAAAACACCAGGGACTTGCTGCCGACATCAGCCGCCAGCGGGTTGCCAGAAAATGTCCGTGTCGCAGCATCGAAACTCAACCAGGCTGGCAAGCGCGATCCGTCGGCCAGCGTGGCGCTGTAGACAAGCGAGTCCCACACGTCCGGGTCGGTGACGGCGCCAAGCGGCACGGTGTAAGAGAACAGCGCGTCAGCCCGGGTTTGCAGGGTCGGCAGAGCGACACCCAGCACCGGTGCACGGTTGCTTGCCGCGCGAGCAACAACCTCTTGCAGGGCAGCTTGGTCCCACACGGCACCGGAGGCAAACTCCACCCGGTCGATCTTGGAGTCCGACGCGGTGGATCCGCCCGTGGCGGGCGCAAAGTAGTTCAGCAACACGACCTGATCGGCGCTGCCGCGCAGGTGCAGCACGACGTCATCCTGAGCACGCGAGCCAATCACCTCGCCAGGGGTAATGCCGGCAGCGAAACGCAAGGTGTCGGTCGCAGCAATCAGGTCCTGGTTATCGATGGAGTTTTGGCCTGCACCGCGGTTGAATACATAGATATCGTTGCCGGCGCCGCCACGCAGGAAGTCGTTGCCCGCGCCACCGCTGATCTGGTTGTTACCGCTGTTGCCAAATATGCTGTTATCCAACACATTGCCCGTCAGCTGCAATGCCGCGCTGCCGCTGGCCACCAGCCGCTCCAGATGCGCACCGAGCACATAACTCACAGACGTTTGCACGGTGTCCGTGCCCTCGTTGGCAAACTCAATCACCGAGTCACCCGCATCGTCGACGACATAACTGTCGTCGCCCAGGCCACCACGCAGGGTGTCGACTCCGGCACCGCCGTCGAGTGTGTCGTTGCCACCCCAGCCCGTCAGAATGTTGGCGCCTGAATTGCCGGTCAGGCGGTTGTCGGCGTCGTTGCCATCCGCACTGATGTCCGATGCGCCGCCCGCCACAACTACCAAGGTGAGGTGTTCCACATGCTCCGGCAGCACCAGGCTGACCGAGCTGGTTATCGAATCGATGCCGCCAGCGTCTGATTCCAAGACCAGATCAAGCAGGTCGTCCACGAGGTAATGGTCATCTCCCGTGCCGCCATCCATGATGTCGGCACCCAGGCCACCGTCCAGCAGGTCGTTGCCCGCGCCGCCCAACAGCTGGTCGGACAACCCACCTCCAAACAGGCGATCATTGCCGTCTTCCCCATACAACCAGTCTTCGTTGTCGAACGCAACAGCAGCGGCATCACCCAGCGCCTGGTCGCCACGCAACCAGTCGTCACCCGTGCCGCCAAACAAGACATCACTGCCGCCGCCGCCAATCAGGACGTCGTTATCGCTGCCGCCGTCGAGGTAATCGTCTCCATGAAACTCGCCGGCCAGAACCGCCAGCACATCGTCGCCCGACAACTGGTCCTGACCCGTACCGCCGAGCAACACGTCGTCGGCCCCGCCACCGACCAGCACATCGTCCCCGGCCCCGCCGTCCAGTTCGTCGGAGCCCTGCAATGGCCCGGCAAGCGCCAAACTGCTCTCGTCGCCCCACAAACTGTCGTTACCATCGGCCCCCGCCAGATCGTCGTTGCCGCCGCCGCCGACCAGACGATCGTTGCCTGCGCCGCCATCGAGCGTGTCATCTCCGTAGGCCCACAGTGCCAGGTCTGCTGCCGACTGCCCGTTGCTATTGCCGACAACATGGGCCGCCGTGGAATCACCCCACACGACATCTGCGCCTTCGTCACCCATCAGCACATCGTCGCCACCACCACCTTCGAGGTAGTCATCCCCGGCTTCGCCGTCCAGGTAGTCCGCACCATGCGATTCCAGGCGCACAAAAAATTCGCTGTCGGTGCGACCGGCACTGTCGCCATAAAGTTGGTCGGCGCCACTGCCGCCGTACAGGATGTCGGCATTGCCCCCGCCCTGCAGGTGGTCGTCGCCCTCGCCACCATCGACGAAGTCGGCAGCATGATGCACCGCCAGAGTGGAGTTCAGGTAACCCGGCAGCACCATGCCATCCGCACGCACCGTGTCATTGCCGTCGCCCGCCTCGATGAAGTCGGCGCCGCCCATGCCGTCGATGTGGTCGTCGCCAAGGCCACCGGCGATACGGTCGTCACCACCACCTCCGATCACACGGTCGTCGCCCGCACCGGCATCGACGTCATTGCCATCGACACCCGTGCCCGCGTCGGCCATGCCATCCCACACCGTCAAGTCTGCGCTCTCAACCACCACGCCCCAGGTCGCACCAGTTGCCAACACCGGCTTGCCTACCGGCGCCAACCAGGTATCGAGCGGCCCGATCTGCTGCAGATTCGCACTCAGGCGCCCGCCAGCCGCGATGAAGTCGCGCCCGTCGCCGCCATCGATCTGATTGGTGCCCGCACCGCCGGCAATCAGGTCGTCGCCGTCGCCGCCCCACAACACATCGTTGCCGGCACCACCATCAAGTGCGTCGTTGCCGCCCAGGCCACTGAGCTGGTCGTTGCCGCCCGCGCCGTACAACACGTTGTGGGTAATCAGTGTGCCCGCGCCACCCACAAGGTTGTTGTCAACGCTTACCGCATACCTGACGCTGCCAGCGGGTACCACCACCCGCCCATCGCGCACCAGCGTGCCGTTGCTGGTGATCTCAAATACCGTGTTGTCGCCGCTGAGGGTCTGCCCCGGCGCACCGGCGTCCTGCAACTGGATCGTCCACGCATTCGATGCAACGGATACGCCGCCACCGTTGACGTGGGCCGTCAGCACCGCCGTACCACCACCGTCTACCGCGCCCTCCTGCAGCAGGCTGACGCTGACCTGGGTCTGACCCTCTTGAAGGTCAATGACGGCACCATTCGCCGCCACCGATGTCCGCCCGGTGAGAACCCGAAACTTGTCTCCCAGGGCAGACAACGCCAGCACCAGGCTGTCGCCCGCCCTCGCGGCGGAGCGCAGGAATACCGTGAACACACTGGCGCCGCCCTCGGCCACGGCAGATTGGCCGGTAAAGGTGTTGGGGTCGAAATTCCAGGCCTGAAACGGTGAATCGCCATTGGACGGAACGGCTGCAGCCTGCGCTACCACCAGTTGCTGGCTATCGTCCAGAAACAAGCCGAGGTAACCGGCCCCGCCCTTCGCGGCGGCGAGATCGAAGTGGTTGATAGTGACACTGTCGCCAACTCCGCCCAGGCGAGACACCACCAGTTGCTGGCCGGTGGACGACTGCCGGTTGTCTTGCAAGACGTAGCGCTCGATATGGCCAGCACCGTCCTGCCCCAGCCACTCACCGGCCTTGCCGGAGGCCTTGCCACCGCTCAGTAACTGGCCGTCGATGGTCAACGAGCCCTGGCCATCGACGTCAACGATGGTGTCGTGGCCAAAGTTGGCGGCGAAGAGGTAGCTGTCGGCGCCGCTGCCGCCTTCGAGGTAGTCGCTGCCTGCCAGGCCGTCGAGCTGATCGGTGCCTGCGCCAGCGTAGAGGTGGTCACCCAATGCGTTGCCGTTGCCAGCGGCAACGTCATCACCGTCGGTGCCGAAGAAGATGATCTGGCTGGGCTGTCCTGGTCTGCTTTGCGCAAAAAGCGTGTGGCGTGAGGCCTGAGCCTCATTCCCAGGTATCGCACCGCCGACATAACTGAATTGGGTTGTCCGATCAGGCGCAATCCGTTGATCGACTACTTGGCCTGTCGAGTTGTTCTCGGCGTTTTGAATCGCCAATGCCCGTACCAGTGCCTGGCGGTCGGCAATCCAGCGGTCAGTAAAGGTCAATCCGACGCCTGACGCCTTGTCCCGGCTCCAGGCGGCGAACTCGGCGCTGCGCGTGGTTTCCAACACAGCGTCGAGCAATTGCCGCGCAGTAGGGTCTTTGCCCGCCAGA
>JANOTG010000348.1:0-1747 GCA_031416215.1 Betaproteobacteria bacterium | reverse complement strand
TGCTCCATGGCCCGCATGCCGATCATGGGCAGGTTCTTGGCCATGTAGGCCAGCGTTTCCATGCGTTCCCTTTGCTGGTGCCGTGTCAACACGGATAAAGGCCAATCGTATGAGAAGTCCTCACGGCGGAAGGCGCACAAGCGGACAAGAAATGTGCGCCATGCGACGCCAGCACGCCCGCCAAGGCCCGTGCTAGAAGTCCGACGCGCCCCGCCAAAGGGTTAACCCCCATGAATCGGCCTGCTCAGGCTGCGCCGCGCTTCGGGCCTCTGGATGCACGGCGGACGTCGCTTGGCCGGTGGCCGAAGGTGGTCTGGAACGAGCGCGCGAAATGCGACTGGTTTCCGAATCCGCATTGCAAAGCAATATCGCCGATCAAGTCGTCCGTGTGGGTCAACAAGTCGCTGGCCGCGCGCAGGCGCATCTCGACGAAAAACTGTTCTGGTGTGCGCGCGAGTTCGGACATGAACAGCCGTTGCAGCTGGCGAGGGGACAGACCGGCAAGGTCCGCGATCTGTGCCAGTGGCCGGGGTGCCTCGATGGACTGTTCCATGAAGCTGATGGCCTTGACCAACCGGCGGTCCTTCACGCCGTAGCGCCAACGCACCTCCATCGGCTGCGTCTCGCCGGGCAAGCGCATCCGCCCGTGGATGAAGTTGTTGGCCACGTTCATGGCCAGGTTTTGGCCGTGTTGCGCGCGAATCAGGGCCAGCATCATGTCCATTGCGGCAGTACCGCCGCTGGCGGTCCAACGGTTGCGGTCGATGCAGAAGACCTCCCGGGTGGTGTGCGCCAATGGGTGCCGTTCTTGCAGTTCCCGCAGGCGATCCCAGTGACCGGTGCAACGGTAACCGTCCAGCAGACCCGCCCTGGCCAGCACGATACTGCCGTGGCTCACCGCACCGACGGCCTTGCCCGATTCCGTGGCGCGCAGGAGGCGGTCAAGCAGGCGAGGCTGCAGCAGGTGGTCGAAGTCGAGGCTCGCGATGACCAGTACCAGGTCAGAGGGTGGAGTCGCCAGGTCGTAGTGGTCGGCGGCCAGCCGGAAGCCGCTGCTCGACACCAGATCGTGGGAGTCCAGCGACACGACGGACCATTGGTACAGAGTCTTGCCAGACAGCAGATTGGCGGCCCGCAGGGGCTCAGTGGTGGACGCCAACGCCATCATGGAGAACGAAGGGAATGGCACCACGCTGACCACCGTCGGCGTGGAGAATGCGGCTATCGAGGGCGCGTTGGAAGTCGCGTTGTGATTGTCCATGGGCGTGTTTTGGAATTATAGGAAGCGCTGCGCAGGATGTCGCATGGCGCACAGTGTTCGTCCGTTTGCGGGGGACCCTCGGGCCGGGCTTTACCTAGGATGGGGCACTGGACCAAGACGAAAGACCGCCGCGATGGAACACACACGACGACGCGAAGGTGGCAGAGCCCGGCGTTCGGGCAACGCACCGCTACCGCAATTGCCCTGGCAGTCGGTGGTCAACCCCTATGCGCCCATGGAGCTGCTGTCGGCGGACCAGGTTGAATCAATTCACCTGACGTCACTGAGGATCCTGGAAGAACTGGGCGTCGAAGTGATGTCGCCGCGCGCGCTGGACATCTTCAAGGCCGCCGGGGCCGAGGTTGACTTCAAGACCATGAACGTGCGTCTGGACCGCGAGTTGGTGGAGAAGGGTCTGCGCACCGCGCCGTCCACGTTCACCCTTACTTCGCGCAACCCGCAGAAGCAACTCACCATCGGCGGCAA
>JANOTG010000347.1:0-3296 GCA_031416215.1 Betaproteobacteria bacterium | reverse complement strand
GCGCCCGACCATGAAGCCGGTGATGTTCTGCAGGAACACCAGCGGCACCTTGCGCTGGCAGCACAACTCGATGAAGTGCGCGCCCTTGAGCGCGGATTCGCTGAACAGGATGCCGTTGTTGGCGATGATGCCGACCGGCATCCCCTCGACATGGGCAAAACCACACACCAGGGTTGTGCCGTAACGGGCCTTGAACTCGTCCAGCTCCGAGCTGTCCACGATACGGGCGATGATTTCACGCACATCGAAAGGTTTGCGCGTGTCGATCGGAATGACGCCGTACAGCTCCTGTGCGTCGAAGCCGGGGTCGGCGGCCACCCGGGTGTTGCCGGCCTTGACCCGGTTCAGGTTCTTCACCGCGTTGCGCGCCAGCGCCAGCGCATGCAGGTCGTTTTCCGCGAGGTGGTCCGCGACACCGGACAGGCGGGTATGCACATCACCGCCGCCGAGATCTTCGGCACTGACCACTTCGCCAGTCGCCGCCTTCACCAGCGGAGGGCCGCCGAGAAAAATCGTACCCTGGTTGCGCACGATGATGCTCTCGTCGCTCATCGCCGGCACATAGGCGCCACCCGCCGTACAGCTGCCCATGACCACCGCGATCTGCGCAATGCCTTGCGCGCTCATGTTGGCCTGGTTGTAGAAAATGCGGCCGAAGTGGTCCCGATCCGGGAACACCTCGTCCTGGTTCGGCAGATTGGCGCCACCCGAATCCACCAGATACACACACGGCAGGTTGTTCTGCTGCGCCACCTCCTGCGCACGCAGGTGCTTCTTGACGGTCAACGGGTAATAGGTGCCGCCTTTGACGGTGGCGTCGTTGCACACCACCATGCAGTCGACGCCACTGATACGCCCGATACCCGTGATCAGGCCACCACAGGGCGCGCTGTCGCTGCCATCGCGGTCCGGGTACATGCCCAGCGCCGCCAGCGGGCTGAGTTCGAGGAATGGTGTGCCTGGATCGAGCAGCATCTGCACCCGGTCGCGCGGCAACAGTTTCCCGCGCGCCGTGTGTTTGGCGCGCGCCGAGTCCCCACCGCCTGCCTGGGCCAGTGCAATGCGGGTTTGCAAGTCGACCACCAGGCCGCGCATGGCGGTCGCATTGGCCTGAAACTCGGCCGAACGTGCATTGAGCTTGGATTCGAGAACCGGCATCGTGACTCCTGAGGAAGGGCCTGACTACACCAATAACGCAGGCAACTCTGCCATGTCTGCAAACACCCGGGACGCCCCAGCCGCACGCAACGCGGCGCCATCCCCGAGCGGGGCATAGGCAAAGACAAAAGCGCCGGCCGCGACACCGGCCACAACTCCGGTGACCGTGTCCTCCACCACCGCGCAACGCCGTGGATTGGCCTGCAGCGCGTCGGCAGCCGCCAGGTACACGTCGGGATACGGCTTGGAGCGGGGCGTTTCGTAACCACTGAAAATACGGCCGACAAAGTAGTCCATCAGGCCCACCTTGCGCAGTTGCATCTCGACCTTGAAGCGGTCCGCACCCGAGGCGCAGGCGATTCGCGCGCCATGGTGGGCGTGGATGGCGTGCACCGCTGCGTGAATATTGGGAATGGCTGTCAGTTGCTCCAGCAACGCGGCGTTGCGGCGCTGCTGGAATGCGGCGAGCCAGGCATCACCCACGGCGCGCCCTGTCTGCCGGGCGATCAGGGCGACTTCTTCCTTCAGTGCCTTGCCGACAAAATGCGCCATGCATTCCTCCTGCGTGAGCTGCCATCCAAGTTCGCCGAGCATGGCACGCAGAACCGCATTGGTAATGGGCTCCGAGTCGACCAGCACGCCGTCACAGTCGAACAAGACCGCGTCAAATCTCGACCCGTTATTGAGGTGCATCGGTGTCATGCGAGGGCGCGCTGGATCAGCATCTTTTGCACGTCACTGGTGCCTTCGTAAATCTGGCACACCCGTACGTCGCGGTATATGCGCTCGAGCGGGAAGTCGTTCACGTAACCATAACCACCCAGCGTCTGGATAGCTGCAGAACACACCTGTTCCGCCATTTCACTCGCAAACAGTTTGGCCATGGCGGCCTCCTTCAGGCAGGGGCGACCAGCGTCGCGCAAGCTGGCAGCGTGCCAGATCAGCTGCCGCGCGGCCTCGATGCGGGTGGCGCAATCGGCCAGCCGGAATCCGACCGCCTGGTGACTGAAAATCGGTTGGCCGAAACTCTCACGCTGCTTGGCATAGGCCAACGCGACCTCGAACGCGCTGCGCGCCATGCCGACACTCTGGGCGGCGATACCTATTCGGCCACCCTCCAATCCACCGAGGGCGATCTTGTAACCCTCGCCTTCCTGACCAATCAGGTTTTCATGCGCGATGCGGCAATGGTCGAAACTGATCTGGGCCGTATCGCTGGAGTGCTGGCCCAGCTTGTCCTCCAGCCGGTCGACGCGATAACCGGGGGCCGTGGTCGGCACCAGAAAGGCACTCATGCCCTTCTTGCCGGCGGCCTTGTCGGTGACCGCTATCACCACCACCACATCGCCATTGCGGCCACTGGTGATGAACTGCTTCACACCATTGAGCAGATAACCATCCGCATCCTTCTGCGCCGTAGTGCGCAATGCCGAGGCATCAGACCCCACATGCGGCTCGGTCAGTGCAAAAGCGCCCAGCATCTCGCCTTGCGCCAGCGGCGTCAGCCATTGTTTCTTCTGGGCCGGGCTGCCGTAACGCAGCAGGATCGCATTGACCGGACAGTTGGTGACCGATATGGCGGTGCTGGTGCCGCCATCGCCCGCTGCAATTTCCTCCAGCACCAGGGCCAGCGTCAGGTAGTCCAGATTGGCGCCACCGTATTCCTCCGGCACACAGATGCCATAGGCTCCCAACGCCGCCAGCCCGCGGTGGGCATCTTTCGGAAAATGGTGCTCCTTGTCCCAGCGCGCGGCGTGCGGCCACAGCTCCTGCTGTGCGAAGGCGCGCACCGCATCGCGCACCATCTCCTGGTCCTGCGTCAACAACATGGTGCGCTCCAGAGGCCGACAACGTCGGGCAGCAAGAACCGATCAGGCCGCAATCGATATCGCATGCTAGACCAGCTCCAACGCCACTGCCGTTGCCTCGCCACCGCCGATACACAGGGTCGCCAAGCCACGCTTGAGACCGCGCGCTTTGAGCGCATACATCAGCGTCACCATGATGCGAGCGCCGCTGGCGCCGATGGGGTGGCCCAGGGCGCAGGCGCCACCATGCACGTTGACGATCTCGTGTGCCACCTTGAGCTCGGCCATCAGCGCCATCGGCACCACGGCAAACGCCTCGTTCACCTCCCA
>JANOTG010000346.1:0-1558 GCA_031416215.1 Betaproteobacteria bacterium | reverse complement strand
GTCGGCGTCAACAGATAGTGGGCCGTCACCGTCACCGTTGCCGGCCGATGTTCAGCCATTCAATCATGGGCAGAAAAATGGGCAGAAATAAAAAACGGGCCGAAATGGCCCGTGTCTATTGGCTTTTTGGCGGAAGCTGTGGGATTCGAACCCACGGAGGACTCACATCCTCGCCGGTTTTCAAGACCGGTGCCTTCAACCGCTCGGCCAAGCTTCCTGTGCGGCGATTTTAGTTTACCCGGGCACCAGCATGCCGCGGCTTTCGATAAACGCCACCACATCGTCCAGCCCGCTATTGGTGCGCAGGTTGGTCATCACAAAAGGTTTCATCTGGCCGGCGCTGTTGGTGCGCATGCGCCGGGTGTCGGTTTCCATCACTTGCAGGCTGGCGCCCACATAGGGCGCCAGGTCGGTCTTGTTGATGACGAACAGGTCGCTCTTGGTGATGCCGGGTCCACCCTTGCGCGGGATCTTCTCGCCGGCGGCGACGTCGATCACATAAATGGTGAGATCGCTGAGTTCGGGGCTGAAGGTGGCGGCCAGGTTGTCGCCACCACTTTCCACAAACACGATGTCGGCATCGGGGAAGTCTTCCAGCATGCGGTCGATGGCTTCCAGGTTGATGGACGCATCTTCCCGGATGGCGGTATGCGGGCAGCCGCCGGTCTCCACCCCCATGATGCGTTCGGCCGCCAGCGCGCCGCTCACTGTGAGGATGCGCTGGTCTTCCTTGGTGTAGATGTCGTTGGTGATGGCCACCAGGTCGTATTTGTCGCGCATGGCTTTGCACAACATCTCCAGCAGGGTGGTCTTGCCGGAGCCGACCGGGCCGCCGATGCCGACGCGCAGCGGTGGCAGCTTTTTGGTGCGGCGGGCGATGGCGTGCAAGTTGTTCATGATCGAAATAACCTCGAGTATTGGGTTTCGTGTTGCGCTGACAGGATGGCGAGCATGGGTGCGAACGCCTGGCGCTCGTCATCTTGCACATGCAAAGCCTGTGCCACCGCCTGCGGTATCTCGCTCGCGAGCTGCGCCAGTATGCGCTGCCCGGAACTCTGGCCCAGTGGCACCGCCCGGACGGCGGCCTGTGTCATGTTCTCGGCCCAGCCAAAGGCATAACTCAGCAAACAGTCGGGCACGCCCGCTTGTGTCATGGACAACGCCAGCGCGCTGGCTATCGGGTAACAGGGCGAGGCACACAGGCGTGTGCGCTGTTGCAGTGCCGCGTCGTCTGCATGCTGGGTGCGCAGCCAGTCCATCATGGAACGGCCCATCTGTTCGGTTTGCAGGCGCAACTCACTGCTCTCGCGGGTTTGTAGCACCCAGTCGTTCAACTCTTTGATTCGCATGTCATCACCGGCCCGCCACGCGGGTATGGCGTGGGCAATGGCGGGCAAGTCCGAGCGCGCCAGGCTCAGGTGCAGCTGGTCGCGTAGCCACTGCCGGGCGCTGGCTTCATCGCGCACGCCAGCGCGGTCGACGGCGGCCTCCAGCACTTCGGAATATGAGAACCCGCCCACCGGCAAAGCGGGCGACGCAAGCCAGATCAGCTGCAACA
>JANOTG010000345.1:0-4134 GCA_031416215.1 Betaproteobacteria bacterium | reverse complement strand
CCAGGCGCCGACTCCCGCTACGACGACCAGACGCACAGTGGACGCCAGCACCGGCCCGAGGATCTTGCCCGAGCCCTGGGCGGCGAAATAGAGTGTCAGGCCGAAGCCGAAAAAGCCGAATCCGGGCCCGGCCCAGCGCAGGTACTGGCAGGCAGCGTCGAGTACTGCCGGGTCGCTGCTGAACATGCCGGCCCACAGCTGGGGGAACAAGGCCACCAGCAGGCCGATGGCCGCCAGGTTGATTCCCGAGACGGCGCCAGCGATCCACGCCACGCGGCGCGCCCGCGCCACCTGGCCGGCGCCCATGGCCATGCCGACCATGGGCACAGAGGCCACGCCGATGCCAAAGGCGATCGGAATCAGCAGGAACTCCAGCCGCTGCCCGATGCTGTAGCCGGCCAGCGGCACCATGCCGAGCCGTGCCATCAGCCCGGTCATCACCACGATGGCAAGCACCGACTGCAGCGGCGACAGGCAGGCCAATGCGCCGACACGCAGGATGTCCCAGAACATGCTGCGCTGCAGCGGCACGCCGCGAAATTTCAGCCGGAGGCGACCGCGCCCGGTGCCCAGGTACCACAACAGATAGGCCGACCCGGCACTGAAGGCAACGATGGAGCCGATCGCGACACCCGGCATGCCATAACGCGGGATCGGTCCGAACCCCAGGCCCAGCACACCGCCGACCAGGATCTGCAACAACGAGGTCGCCAGGATGACGAGCGACGGCACACGCATGTTGCCGGTGCCGCGCACCACCGAAGCCAGCGCGTTCATCACCCACACGGGGGCCGCACCCAGGAACAACACCTGCGAAAACTGGATGGCCTGCGCCAACACCTCGCCCTGCCCACCCAACCAGCGGTACAACACCGGCCCGAGCATGATGAAGAGGGCGCCGTGCACTGTGCCTGCCACCACACCAATCACCAGCGCGTGCAGCGCCAGGGTCTGCGCTCGCGCGAGGTCCGAGGCGCCCAGCGCGCGGCTGATCGCGGAAGAAACGCCACCACCCATGGCGCCGGCCGACATCATCTGCGTCAGCATGGCAAACGGGAACACCAGCGCCATGGCGGCGAGTGGTACCGTGCCCAGCAGGCCGACATAACGGGTCTCGGCAATTCCCACCAATACCGCGAAAATCATGGCAACCACATTCGGGACGGCCAGGCGCAGCAAGGTGGGCAGGATGTTGCCGTCCAGCAGTGCGTTACCCCCGCTCACGGCACCAGGCAGAGTCGCGGACTGTGCGGCCATGCGGTTCAGCCGGGCATCCAGTTGCGTTGCGCTGCCAGTTTGCTGGCGACGGCGAAACGTACATGACCACCCATTTCGCGTACCGCCGCGGGCCACAGCTTCTGCAACAACTCGGCCGTGGCCAGGGTGTCGGCGGCGGCCTGGTGCCGCACGGCGCAGCGGATCTGCAGTGTAGCCATCCATTCGTCCAGGGAACGTGCGCGCACCTTGGGCATGAGCACGGCGGCCAGTGGCTCCAGGTCCAGCCACGGGTTGTTTGGTTGGCGGCCCAGTACCGCGTCGAAAGCGCGCAGGATCAGCGTCTGGTCGAAAGCGGCATGAAAGGCAATCAGCGGCGAGTTGGCTATGAAGCGTTCGAACGCCAGCAACGCAGCTTCCTGTGCCATACCGTTGTTTTGTGCGCCCACGCCAATGCCATGCAGCAGGATGTTGGCCTTGTCAGCCACCGCCACGGGCTGCTGCAGCACGACTTCAAAGCTGTCCCCCAGCATGATGCGTGCGTGCGGGCCGTCGTTCGCCACGGCAATGGCGGCGATGGCCAGCAGCCGGTCGGACTTCGGGTTCAGGCCGCTGGATTCGACGTCCAGGACTACCCAGCGTGTGTCGTCCACGGGAAGCGGAGGCCGCAGCAAGTGCTGCAGTGATTGCAGCAGCTTCATCGCTGGTAGTCGAGCTCGATCTTTTGCTGCAGCCGGCGTGCCACGCGCAGGCTCTCCTTGAGCATGCGCTGGTCGATGTCGTTGAGCGAGCCCAGTTCCACCATGTTGGCGCTGTCTGTCCCGTCATCGGCGGCGACCGGTTGCATCTGTACCTGAAGGCGCAGCATCTGCAGGTATTCAAAGGCCGCAATCCAGGCCTGGCTCTCCTGCGCTGGCACCTGCATCAAGGGGCCCAGGGACTCGAAGCGTTCGCGTGTGCCCAGGGCTGTAACACCGTGGGCCAGCCCATACAGGCGGGCGACATCGACGAAGATAGCCGTGCCGCCCTGTTTGAGGCCCAGCATGGCGCGGCCACCGACGTCCTTCGTTTCCAGGCCTCCAAGCCAGGTCAGGGCCGGCCGGCTGCGCAGGCTGTTGTCGGCCATTTGTTTGATGAAGCGGGGCAGTCTGGCGGCTCGTTCGTTCACCAGCGTGCGTAGTGGTTCGGCCAGCGCGAGATGGCCCGCCAGCGGCCGCAGGTCGAAGTAGATGCTGGCGTGCAGCAGGTCTTCGGGTGCGCCGTGCTCCATCCAGTTGGCGAACCGTTGCAGCCATTCCTGCTGGCTCAGGCAACAGTCGGGGTTGCTGGCCATCACATTGCCTTTGCACAGCGGATAACCACAGGCATCCAGTGCGTTGTTCACGCTTTGTGCAAATGCCAGCCAGCGCGGGCGATCACGGTGCGGGTCATCGCTGACGAAAACCAGACCGTTGTCCTGATCCGTGGCGATGGTCTGCTCGCCGCGGCCTTCCGAGCCGAACGCCAGCCAGCAGGCCTGTTGCATATCCACCGCGCTGTCCTGGGCGACCAGGACCACCAGGCGCTGGGTCAACACGTCATTCAGGTGGCTGATCAGCTGCGTCAGCTGACGTGCCGCAACACCCTGGGCCAGCAGGCTGCGGGCAAAACGCCGAATCTCCTGCGCCAGCGGCACCATGGCCTCGACGCTGGCAGCCGCGCGCAGACCCGAGCTCACGTTCTTGAGCGAGAGGCGTTGCATGGCGAACAGGTCACGATCGGAGACCAGGCCGACCACGCGCCCGTCCCGGGTGACCGGCACATGGCGCACGCTATGGCGCGACATCAGCAGCGCGGCGTCATGCGCTGTGTGTGCGACGCTCAAGCTATGCACCGGCTTGCTCATCACCTGGCTGATGGGGATGTGCAGGTCCACACGCGCCAGCGTGACACGCGACAGGATGTCGTACCGCGTCAAGATGCCGAGCGCGCCGCCATGCTCGTCTGCCACCAGCACCGAGCCGATGCGGCGCTCGTGCATGGTTGTCAACGCGGCCAGTAGCGCAGTGTCCGGCGCCACCATCACCGGGGCCTTGAGTTGCAGTTGCCCCAGTGGCGACTCCAGCGATTGCTCGTCCAGGGCTTGCGCGGCAAAGCTTGCGCGGGTGCTGCGTTGCGACTGCTCGAGATAACGCAGGGCGCGCTGCCCCAGAAACGCGGCAAATGCTACGCTGCGCTGGGCCAGTGCGCGCACGTCCGCCAGCTTGACCTGCAGACAGAAAACGTCCTGCTGGGCGTGGTAGGTGGCAGCCACCGGCCGCTCACCCATGACCGCGCCCACCGGGAAGATGTCTCCCACGTCGTATTCGAAGCCGGTTGCCTTGTCATCGTCACCGATGCGTCCGGTGACGTGACCTTGTCGGATACACCAAAGATGGGCCGGTGTACCACTGGACGGTGACAGCAATACCTCGCCCGGTGCGAAATACGCCTGTTCTGCGGCGGCGATGAAGCGATCCACATCGGCCGCCAGCATCTGCGAGAAAGGCGGGAAGTGCATCAACTCTGTGCGTAGGTTGCGCATCAGGCTGCTGGAGGGCTGGTTGCTGGGTTGGGGCTCCATGTTTGCACTCGCTGCTGGGAAGTGGCCAGCGTAACGCCGTTTTGCAACCTGTTCTTGATACAGGTCTATTTCAGGCGTTGTGCAAAACGTACTATCGCCTGATCGTCAAGGCTCCGTGCGACCGCATTCGGCCCGTTGCCGACGTTGGCATTTCGGCGGGCGCGATGCCCAGTCCTGGGCCAGCGCGGCGGGTGTCCGCGCCGTTCTGCTTGCAGTCTCGCGCAGATGGTGTTGCAGCACACCATGGGGTTGGCGCGACCCCAGATGCGGGAGTGCGTGACTCTGTGGCATGCGCGAATACTTTCAGCAGACCGGCG
>JANOTG010000344.1:0-2213 GCA_031416215.1 Betaproteobacteria bacterium | reverse complement strand
CGTGTGGGTGGTGGTGCGCCTGCTGCTGCGTCTGCGGCGCAAACGATTTGGCAGCCGGTTGCTGCTCAAGCTGGCGGCGATCTTTGCGCTGGCCGGGTTCGCACCCGGCATGTTGATCTATGTGGTGTCGTACCAGTTTGTGTCGCGCTCGATCGAAAGCTGGTTTGACGTCAAGGTCGAACGCGCGCTCGATGCCGGGCTCAACCTGGGCCGTGTCTCGCTGGAAACCCTCAGCACGGATCTGGCCAACAAGGCGCGCCTGTCGGTGACGGCGCTGGAGGGCTTGCGTGACGGCGCCGCCACCCTGCCGCTGGAGCGCCTGCGTGACCAGCTCGGCGCCACCGAAGTGGTGCTGTTCACCGGCACCGGCCAGCAACTGGCGGCGGTCAGCCAGTCGGCCTTTGCGCTCAGTGCGGCGCGCCCGCAACCACAACAGTTTCGCAGCGCACGCAGCGCCAGGGTGACGACCTGGGTCGAAGGACTGGACGAGGCGACGGCGGCCACCGTGAACGACGCCCGCATCAAGGCCCTGGTGCTGGTGCCCAACCCGGCGTTCGACCTGCAGGGCGAGGCCCGCTTTGTGCTCGTCACCCGTGCCTTGCCCAGTGCGCTGGTGACCAATGCGCTGGCCGTCACCCAGGCGAACCGTGAGTACCAGGAGCGTTCGCTGGCGCGTGAGGGCCTCAAGCGCATGTACATCGGCACCCTCACCCTGAGCCTGTTTCTGGCCGTGTTCGGCGCGGTATTGCTGGCCGTGTTGCTGGGTAACCAGATCGTGCGGCCCTTGCTGCTGCTGGCCGACGGCATGGGCCGGGTGGCTGCGGGCGACCTGACGCCCAAGGTGGCACTGCAGGGGCGTGATGAACTCGGCGGCCTGACCCGCACCTTTGCCGACATGACACAGCAGCTGTCGGATGCACGTGAGGCGGTGGGCCACAGCATGGAGCAGGTGGATGCCGCACGCGCCAACCTGCAGACCATCCTGGACAACCTGACCGCCGGTGTCGTGGTGCTCGATGTGCACGGTGTGATCCAGTCTTCCAACCCGGGCGCGACCCGCATCCTGCGCCTGCCGCTGGCGGCCTTCGAGGGCCGTCGGCTGGCTGATATCGACGGCCTGCAGGACTTTGCCGCTCAGGTGCAGGCCCGCTTCGACTCCTTTCTTGGTGAACGCAGCGAAGACGGGCTGGACCACTGGCAACAGTCGTTCGAACTGGGCGCCGCCGCGCCCGGCCTGCCGGCGTTTCAGTCGGGCCACACCATCGTGCTGGTGGCGCGTGGCGCCAAGTTGCCGGGTACCAACCGCCTGCTGGTGTTCGACGACATCTCGGAAATTGTCTCGGCGCAACGCTCGCAGGCCTGGGGCGAGGTGGCGCGTCGGCTGGCGCACGAAATCAAGAACCCGCTGACGCCGATACAGCTGTCCGCCGAGCGGCTGGAGATGAAGCTCTCGGGCAAGGTGGCCGCCGCCGAGCAGGCCATACTCACCAAGTCGGTCAAGACCATCGTCGATCAGGTGGACGCCATGAAGCGGCTGGTGAATGAATTCCGCGACTATGCGCGGCTGCCGGCGGCCGAACTCAAGCCGCTCGATCTCAATGCCCTGGTGGCCGATGTGTTGCAGTTGTACGAGAGCGAAACCACGCACGTGCCGGTGCGTATGGAGCTCGACGCCGCTTGCCCACCGATCCTGGGTGACGCGCAGCAATTGCGCCAGGTGGTGCACAACCTGCTGCAAAACGCCCAGGACGCGACATTGGCGGCAGCCGACCCCGAGGCGGCGGTATTGGTGCGCACACAGTGGCTGGAAGCCAGCCGGCGCGTGCGCCTGACAGTGCTCGACCACGGTGCCGGTTTCCCCGACAACATCCTCAAGCGCGCCTTCGAACCGTATGTCACCACCAAGGCCAAGGGCACCGGCCTGGGCCTGGCGGTGGTGAAGAAGATCGCCGACGAACATGCGTCCCGGGTGGACATCAGCAACCGCATCGAAGACGGCCGGGTGCTGGGTGCGCAAGTGTCGTTATCATTCGCCACAGGCCATCTGCCGCCCGCTGACGGGCCGAATGGTTCAGCAGCTTCGCAACGGGCAAGGGATACGGCGTAGAAATCATGGCAAACATTCTGGTGGTCGACGACGAACTCGGCATTCGCGACCTGCTACAGGAAATCCTCAACGACGAAGGCCACGCGGTTGAAGTTGCGGAAAACGC
>JANOTG010000343.1:0-3590 GCA_031416215.1 Betaproteobacteria bacterium | reverse complement strand
TCCGTGCGCCGGTCAAGACCGGCAAAGTGTTGTGTATGAAAGAGTCGCTAACGTTGCAGAGAACTCGCCAGCGCGAGCAGCCACAGCGCGCCGAAGACAAAGGGCAGCGACTTGGCGGCCCAGCGGCCGCGGTGCGCGATGTGGCTTGCCGGGGCCAGCTGGCACAGGTCGGCGAGCCCGGCAAGTTCGAACTGCTTCTTGATTTCGTCGGTGGCACCCAGTGCGGTGTAGATACTGACACCGATCAAGGCTGCCAACAGGATGCCGAAGGCCGGGAAACCCATCAAAAGCCAGCTGAACGTGCTTGCCAGCTGGCCGCCATAGGCCGTGAACAGCAGGCCCTCGGAGACGATCAGCCAGCTCATGCGGTGGTGCACCAGGTTGTCCTCGTGTGTCCATTGTTCGCGCAGCGCGCGGTACTGGTCCCACAACGCGACGTCTGGCGTCCTGTGGGTCTGCATGGACTGATCCACCATGTCACTGCGAAAGCGCTGGTGCCTCGACCAGCAACTCGCCAAACAGTTCACGCATCACCAGCTTGGGCTGGCGATCGACGGTGAACAGTCCCCAGTGTTTCTCCGGCTCCATCGGGTCGGGCGAACCCTTCCACGGCTCATCAAAAGCCTCGAAGACAAAGGTCAGGATGCCGGCCTCGCGGCTCCACTGCATCAGGTCGGCATAGTAGATGGCCTGCAGTTCCTGCGACGAGGCATGCGGCTGGATGCCGCGGCCGTTCGAGTTGGTAGCCCAGCCGGCTTCGGTGATCACGATCGGTTTGTCAGGGTACAGGCTGGTCACGCTGTGCACGTTGTCCTTGGTGTATTCCAGCGCCTCGTGGATGTGTTTGTATTCCCACACCGGGTAGGTGTGCAGCGAGATGAAATCAACCTCCGGCACCAGATCGCGCAGCTTGTGTTGCCACGGCACGTAGTTCTCGCAGAAGGTCACGGGTTGCGTTGCGCGTTGCTTGACCCAGCGCACATACTCGATCATCCGGCTGACCGGTACAAAATGGTCGGTCCAGTCCACCGTGGCCTCGTTGCCGACCGCCAGCGAAAAAACGATGTCGCGGTGTTGCTCGGCCAGCATCACCAGGCGCTCGAGTTCGACGGCATTGGCCAGCTGGCTGGCGTCGAGTTGTTCCTCGGTGTAGGTGCCGCCCCAGGGGCAGCCGAAATTGTTCATCTCGGGGCCCAGGTAGGCGCCCAACATGACCTGGAAGTCCAGCTTGTCCTGCCGTATCACCGACAACACCCGCTCGGCGTGTTGGCTGCAGTCGTACAGTCGCAGGTTGCGCCAGTGCTTCTTCAGGATGTGCAGGTCCTCGCGGATCTCCTGTTCGCTCGGGTAACTCCGTGTGTCCGGGCTCTGGCCGTGCCGGTAGCCGGAGTAGCAGATCGCGTTGCCGCTGGGCAGTCTGAGCGTGGTGGTGGTCTGGTGGGGCTTCATGGTGGTCATGTGAACTTGGGTTGGCCGTCTTTGTCCCACAGCCCCCAATACGCTCCCACGTCGCCCTCGGCACCCACCTTCCAGGCTTCGTCGAAGGCGGCGAAGTAGAACACCTCGATGCCGTCGGCCTCGGCCCACTGGACGGTGTCGACGAAATACGCCATCGCGCCTTCGGTGGAGGGCACGGCGCCATGGAAGGCGCTGCCCTTGTCGGGCCAGCCGGTCTCGCTGATCACAATGCGCTTGCCGGGTGCTGCCGCGCGTGTGCGCCGCACCATGTTCTGCATGTAGGCCAGGGCGCCCTCGCGCGGACAGCCCTCCCAGAACGGATAGCAGTTGGTCAACACGACGTCGCAGGCCGCAGTGATGCGCGGGTGCAACTCGAACAGGTAGTAGGCGTCGACATAACCGACCGGCACTCCGGGCAAGGCATCCTTGACGCGCTGGATGTAGGCCAGCAGCCGGTCCTCGCCCATGTCCTCGCGCAGCAGCACCTCGTTGCCGACCGCGACAATGTCGGCGTGGCCGGCCTGTGCGACTGCAATCACGCCCTGGATTTCACGCTCGTTGATGTCTTCGTCGGTGCCGAGCCAGGCGCCCACCAGGGTCTTGAGGCCCAACTCGTGGGCGATGCGCGGTGTGTGCTCATGGCCGTCGGTGCACGAGAAGCTGCGTATCCAGCGGGTCGTGGGCTGGATGATCGTCATGCGCTCGCGGATTTGCGACTCGCCAATCTGCGAACCCGGCGACTGGCCTTCCAGGTAGGGGCTGTAACACAGGCCGTGTACGCCGCGCTGGAGCACACCCTGGAACGCGGTCTGCAGCGACGTGCGCTCGGTCTCGCTCCACACCTCGGGCTTCACGTGTGACCAGGTGCCGCCCTGCGCGGCGTGTATCGGCATGGCGCCGGAGCGCACCTGTTCGGGTGCGGGGTGGTCGCCGGTGGCGGCGCCTTGTTCAGGGGTCTTGGGTTTAGACATCTCGGATCCAATCAGGACTTCTTCTGCCACGGAAACGCGCCCTTGCCGATAGGCTTGGTCGTGCCATAACCGCCGGGCTTGTCGTACACGCGCACGTAGTCCACCACCAGCTCGGCCGGAAACCGGGTGGCGTCGTTGGGTGCACCGGGAAAGTTGCCGCCCACCGCCACGTTCATCACCAGGTAAAACGGTTGGTCGAAGGGTGCCGGCCAGGCGTTCAGGTCACTGGCGCGCTTGGCCTCGAGACCGGCGCCGGATCGCGTCTTGCTACTGCTCCACCAATGGTCGTAGGTACAGGTTTGCACGTTGTCGACATAGAAGCGGATTTCGCCCGGTTCCCATTCCACGGTATAGGTGTGCCAGTCGGCCACCGTGCTGCCACCCGGCAGCTTGTACACCGTGGTAATCAGGGAGCGTTTCGGATACACCGAGCCGAAATGGATGCTGTTGAGCACCTCATGGGGCTTCTCGCCGACGATCTCCATCAGGTCGATCTCACCGGACGCCGCCCAGCCACCGTATTTGTCTTCCTGTGGCAACATCCACAGCGCCGGCCACAAGCCCTTGCCCCAGGGAACCTTGGCACGGAATTCGACCCGACCGTACAGCGTGGTGAACAGCGCGGTGCCGTCGCGCTGGCGCGTCTTGAGCCGCGCCGAGGTGTACCCGCAGCCATGCAGGGATTCCTTCACCGCGCGGATGGTCAGCAGGCTGTCCTTGACCGACACGTTGTCGGGTTCGCGGGTGTAGTACTGCAGCTCCTCGTTGCCCCAGCCCGGGATCCAGGTGTTGTGCTTGTAGTCGTAGAAACCGTTGCCGATGTCGAAGTCCCACTTCGTGGTGTCGACCCGGTCACCGTCGAACTCGTCGCTCCAGACCAGTTTCCAGCGTGGCTTGCCTGCTTGTGCTTTTGTCATGTTGCGCCTCTCTCAGCTAGACGCGCCGTCCGTCGGCGCCGAATACCAATGCCCAGCCAGCGTCGGGGGCCAGTCCCACCGTCTGGCCGGCGTCGACGTTGGCGTGTTCGATGCCCACCTTGGCGGTCAGCAGCTCGTTGATGCCGTCGACACGCAGATGGATGATCGAGGAGTCGCCCAGGTGCTCGGCCAGCACCACCGTGGCCGGCATGCCCTGCCCGCTGGCGGCCAGATGCAGATGCTC
>JANOTG010000342.1:0-6834 GCA_031416215.1 Betaproteobacteria bacterium | reverse complement strand
CGCCTCAGCCACCGCGCCGGGGTGGCGATGAACCCGGCGTCGGTCATGAAGCTGGTCACCACCTACGCGGCACTCGACCTGCTGGGACCGGCGTTTACCTGGAGCACCCCGGTCTATGTGGAAGGCGCGGTGCGCGACGGCACCCTGTATGGCAACCTGCATATCCGCGGCCAGGGCGACCCGAAGCTGGTACTGGAGCGGCTCTGGCTGCTGTTGCGCCGCGTGCAGGGCCTGGGTGTGCGGACCATCAGTGGCGACATCGTGCTCGACCACAGCGCCTTCGCCCGCAGCGAAGCCGATCCGGGCCAGTTTGACGGCGAACCGCTGCGCCCCTACAACGTGGCGCCCGATGCCCTGCTGCTCAACTACAAGTCGGTCGTCATGACCTTCGTGCCGGATCGCACCAACAACAGCGCCCAGGTGCAGTTCGACCCGCCATTGGCCGGGGTCGTGGTTCAGACCACCGTACCCTTGTCTGGCGGCGACTGCGGTGACTACCGCGGCACGCTCAAGGCCGATTTTTCCGACCCCGGGCGTATCCGTTTTGCCGGCAGTTACCCCACGGCATGTCAGGAAAAGGTCTGGCCCGTGGCCTATGCCGACCCACGCAGTTATTCCAGCCGGGTGGTGGAGGCGATGTGGCTGGAAATGGGCGGCAAATTGGGAGGCACTGTGCGCGAGGGCCGACTGGCAGCGGCTGCCGGCGTGACACCGGCGCCGACCTTCGAGCTGCTGTCGCCCAGCCTGGCAGAGGTGATCCGGGACATCAACAAGTTCAGCAACAACGTGATGGCGCAGCAGTTGTTCCTGACGCTGGGCCTGCAGGCGCGCAACAGCGCCGGCGCAGCCACACTGGAGGGCGCGCGCGAGGTCGTGCGGCGCTGGTGGCAAGAGCGCATGGCGGGGGCGGAGGCACCGACCCTGGACAACGGCTCGGGCCTGTCGCGCAGCGAGCGGATTACCGCCCTGGCGCTGGCGAAGATGCTGCAAACCGCCTACCTGTCGCCCCAGATGCCGGAATTGCTGGCCTCGCTGCCGGTGGCCGGTATCGATGGCACGATGCGGCGCAACCGCTCACGGGCCGCCGGCAACGCCCATCTCAAGACCGGCAGCCTGCGTGATGTCGCCGCCGTGGCGGGTTTTGTACACGCCAGCAGCGGCAGGCGTTATGTGCTGATTGCCATCGTCAACCACCCCAACGCCAGTGCGGCCAGGCCCGCGTTTGACGCCTTGCTCGACTGGACCATGAAAGACGGACCCTAGATGACATTGGCAGAGATGGTCGGATACGGCGCGGCGATGTTGACGACCGGCAGCTTTGTGCCGCAGGTCTGGCATACCTTGCGCACCCGCGACGTGGCTGGCATCTCACTGGGCATGTACAGCGTGTTTGTCGCCGGCTCGGTGTTGTGGCTCAGTTACGGGCTGTTGCTCGACGCCTGGCCGGTGGTGATTGCCAATGGCGTTACGCTGGCGCTGGTGCTGGCCATTCTGGTGATGAAACTGCGTTTTCGCGCACAGCACCCGCCAACGCGCCGCAGCGGCGGTTGACAGGGCTGGGTGCTCAGGCCGCAGCGGCGCGCTGCAGCCGGTCCCGCACGCCATCCCAGGCGGCGTCGGCCGGCGGTGTCTCGACCCAGATCAGTTTGACACCCTGGTCGTCAAAGCCACGCAACACCGCAAACAGTTGCTGGGCTGTGGTTTCGGCGTCGTTCGGCATGCGCCGCTGCAACACTGCCTGCGACGACATGCGCAGACTGGTGCGCGCATAGGTGGCAATCACCGGGGTCTGCCCGACGATGCCCGCACCCAGCACGTCAAGCGCTGTCTGCAGGGCACGGGCGTCCATCAGGCGCAGCCGGGCGTGCGGCGCATAGTGCGCCTCCAGCGTTCCCGAGGCACGCGGTGTAGCGGCCTGCGGCCACAACGCGTCAGCCGCGTCGACCGTCAATACCGCCTGAGCGCAGGCCTCCGCCAGTTGCAACCGGGTTACCGCCCCTGGCCGCAGCAACACCGGCCCGGGGCGGGTGCAGTCGACGATGGTGGACTCGATGCCGACAACACAGGCACCGCCGTCGAGGATACGCAAGGCATCACCAAACTCGCTGCGAACATGGGCTGCGGTGGTCGGGCTGACGCGGCCAAACTTGTTCGCACTCGGTGCCGCAAGCCCGAACACGCCGCGTGCTGCGCAGGCCTGCAGCAGCGCCTGCGCCACCGGATGGGCCGGGCAGCGCAGACCGATCGAGTCCTGACCGCCAGCAGCGGCCAACCCGGCGTCGGGCCGGCGTGGCAGGATAAGTGTCAGCGGCCCCGGCCAAAAGCGCTTTATCAAGCGTTGCGCATACCCAGGCATCTCTGCGGCAAACCGCGCTAGGCCGTCGGCGCCCTGTAACTGATCGGCCACATGCACGATCAGCGGATGGTTGCTCGGGCGGCCCTTGGCAGCGAAAATTTTGGCGACCGCTGCGTCGTTGCCGGCGTCGGCGCCCAACCCGTAGACGGTTTCGGTAGCAAACGCCACCAGTTCGCCTGCCTGCAGGGCAGCGGCACAGTCCTGCACCACCGCTTGGGAGAGCCCGTCCAGCACCATCAGCGGTATCCTGCTCAGGCGAAGGGCAGGCCCAACAAACCCGCTACCTGCGCGGCCGTGGTGCGGGCCTCGGCGCCAGTGGCTGCAGTGATCGTCAGATGCCCCATCTTGCGCCCGGCGCGTGCACCCAGTTTGCCGTACAGATGCAGATGGGTGCCCGGCAAAGCCAGCACGGCCGACCAATCCGGCGCACCACCCGAGGCTCGCAACCAGAGATCGCCCAGCAGATTCAACATCACGGCCGCACTGTGCAGGCGCGGTGCTACCAGCGGCAGGCCGGCCAGGGTGCGCACCTGCAGGTCAAATTGCGACTGGTCACAGGCGTCGAGCGAGTAATGCCCGCTGTTGTGCGGGCGCGGCGCAATCTCGTTGACCAGCAACTCCCCGGCGACGACAAAGAACTCGACGCACAACACGCCGACATAGTCCAGCGCCAGCGCAATCGAGCCCGCCGCGGCAACCGCCCGCGCCGCCAGAGGCGCGGGCAAATTGCCTTCATACACCTCGGTGCTGGCCAGGATGCCGCCACGGTGCAGGTTGCGCTGTACCGGCAGGTTCACCATCGCGCCGTCCCAACCACGCGCCACGATCACCGAACACTCCAGGTCCAGTGCCAGTTGTTGCTCCAGCACACAGGGCACGCCACCCAGCTCCGCCCAGGCAGCGGCCAAGGCGTTGCGGTCGGGCACCAGGCGCTGGCCCCGGCCGTCGTAACCCAGGCGCGCGGTCTTCAGGATGCCAGGCAGCAGATGCTCTGGTACGGCAGCCAACTGGGCAACATCCGCAACGACGGCATACGGCGCACAGGCCACACCGCAGGCACCAAAATGTGCCTTCTCGCGGATCCGGTCCTGCGCGATCTTGAGCGCATCGGCAGCCGGCGCCACCGGGCGGTGCGCCCCCAGCGTGAAAATGGCAGCCGACGGCACGTTTTCGAACTCGGTCGTGATCGCCGCGCAACGCTGCATCATCTGCGCCAGCGCCTGCTCGTCAAGGTAGTCGGCCTGCACGTGGTAGTGGCTGACCAGGCCCGCCGGGCTCGCCGGGTCCGGATCCAGCACGGCCGTGAAATAACCCATGCGCTGGGCCGCCTGTACAAACATGCGTCCCAACTGGCCGCCACCCATGACACCCAGGGTGGTCTGTTGCCCATTGGCCGTGGTGCCGGGATAGATCGTTTGACGGCTCATGGCAGGACTCCAGCCGGTGCCATTGGGCTGCGCCGCGTCATGCCGGTGGCACCTGCATGGCACGCGCAGCCTGCGTTTGCTCCAGCCGGAAGGCTTCCAGTTGCTCCAGCAAGCCGGCGTCGTGAGCGGCGAGCAACGACACCGCAAACAGGGCCGCATTGGCGGCCCCGGCAGCGCCGATGGCGAAGGTGGCCACCGGCACGCCCCGGGGCATCTGCACGATGCTGTACAAGGAATCCAGGCCCGCCAGGTGTTTGCTGGCTACCGGCACCCCGAGCACCGGCAGCGTCGTCTTGGCTGCCAGCATGCCAGGCAAATGCGCGGCGCCACCGGCACCGGCGATGAGCGCCTTGAGGCCGCGGGCGCGCGCTGTGTGCGCATAGGCAAACAGGTCGTCGGGCATGCGATGCGCCGAAACCACGCGCGATTCATGGCCGATGCCGAACTGTTGGAGAATCTGCACTGCGTGTTGCATGGTGTCCCAGTCGGAACTGGAGCCCATGACGACGCCGATGTGTATGTTCATGGTGTTGTCGGCTCTGCAGGCAAACCACCGTGGTCGCACACTGCCCGTAACGCAATTTTAGTTTGTCGGCGCATAGCCCCGACATTCGTACCCAGAGTGAAACACAATGATCAATGTCACAGTAGAAAATTTTGAAGCCGAAGTGATCGAGGCATCCGCATCGATTCCGGTGCTGGTCGATTTCTGGGCCCCGTGGTGTGGCCCCTGCAAGGTGATCGGGCCGCTGCTGGAAAAGGTGGAGACCGACTACGCCGGGCGCTTCAAGCTGGTGAAGATCGACTCGGACCAGGAGCAGGAGCTCAGCCAGGCCTTCGGCATCCGCAGCATCCCGACCTGTGTGCTGATGGTGGCCGGCAAACCGGTGGACGGCTTCATGGGTGCCATTCCCGAAGGACAGGTCAAGGCCTTTCTGGACAAACATCTGCCCGAGGTCGATGTGCTGGAGGCGGAGGTCACTGGCGTGGCGGTTGAAGACGCCCCGGCCGAGGACGATCCGCAGGCCCGGCTGGAGGCGCTGCACCAGGCGGCCCTGAAAAGCCCGGACAACGACGATGCATGTTTCGACTACGTTCGCGAGTTGCTGCTGCGCGGTCGCCTGGCCGATGCCAAGGCCGCCTTTGCGCCGGCCGCGCCCCGTGCCGGCATGGTACGCCGGATCGACGCCCTGCAGCGTTGGATTGCGGCCATCGACGCCGCCGCCGCTGGCAACCAGGGTGCCATGCTGGCCGCACTGGACGCCCGCATCAGCACCAACAAGCGTGATTTCGAGGCCCGCTTTGGCCGTGCCCAGCTGTTGATGGCAGACGGCGCCTGGACCCAGGCCATGGACGAATTGCTCGACATCCTGATGCGCGACAAGAGCTGGAGCGAGGACCTGGCGCGCAAGACCTTCATCGCCATACTGGAGATCATCGAGCCGCCCAAGGTGAAGGTGGCGGACGGCCAGATACCACCGACCGACCCGACCGTGGCCACCTACCGGCGGCGCCTGAGCAGCGTGGTCCTCAGCTGAGCGGCCTGCTCGCGCGGTTGCTGGCGAAAGATCAGGCGCGCGGCTGCAGCACCAGGGCGACGATGCCAGCCATCGTCGCCAGGCGGTCAGGGTCGAAGCCGCCGGCGGCGAAGTCGATGCTGTAACGCTCCTCCAGGTAGACCACGATCTGCATGATGGCCAGCGAATCAACCAGGCCGGAAGCCACCAGCGGCTCGTCGACACCCACGCTGTCGACCGGCTTGTTGGGTTTCTGGATGGTGCGCAAGAATGCCTTGAGCTGCTCCAGCACCTGCTCTGGCGAATCGCTCATGACCGATCTGCCGCGCCGAGTATGCGCAGCAGGTCCAGCGCCGGTCGGTCGACACATGCCGCCTTGACCGCTTCGCGGTTGATCTTGCCGCGCGAGGTGCGCGGGATCTCGTCCACCAGCCACCAGCGCGACGGCATCTTGGGTTCGGCCAGGTGTTGCACCATCCATGCATGCAGGGCCCGCACCGTGCTGTCCTGCGCGTCACCGAGCACCACGGCGATGCCGACAATCTGGCCGTACAGGTCGTCGTCCAGCGCAAATGTGCACACATCGCGGGCCTGTTCGAAGCGCTCGACCACGGCGTCCACGTCGGCCGGGTAGATTTTCATGCCGCCCTTGTTGATCTCGTCGCGTTCCCGACCCTTGAGCACCAGTTGTCCGCGCTCGTTCAGCAGCCCGATGTCACCGGTGAAGAACCAGCCGTCGATGACCGCGGCCTGCGTCAGGTCGTCACGCTGGAAGTAGCCCTTCATGAGAGCCGGCGTGTTCAGCCACACATAACCAGACTCGCCCACGGCGCACTCGGCCTGCGCTGTCAGTGGCTGCGTCGTCTCGGCCGTGCGCAAAACCTTGACCACGGCACCCCAGCCTTCCCCGACCAGACCATCCTCGGCTGCCACATCGGCATCTGCCAGGCCCACCACCCAGCTGCCGGTCTCGGTGATGCCATAGGCGTTGCAAACCTGGCGCGTGCCGGTCCAGCGGCGTATCTCCTCCCAGGCATGGGCGGACAGCGGCGCCGATCCGACATGCGCGCGTTTGAGCGTGCCGGCGCGCGGCGGTTGGGCCAGCTTGAGTGCCATCTTCCAGACCGAAGGTACCGAGGACATGAAGGTGATGCGGTGCTCATCGAGCAGCTTGCCCAGGCGCATCAGGATGTCGGGGCGAAACGGCGGGGTGATGAACAGATCCTGCCCCGACAACCAGGGGAACAGGCAGTTGCAGATCAGGCCGTGGCCGAAATGGGTGGGCAACAAACACAGCGTACGCTCGAAATCCGCCACACCGAGTTGCTCGCGCAGCGAGATCCAGCGCGCGCGCAGGGAGCGGTGTGTATGCACCACACCCTTCGGGGCGCCGGTGGAACCCGAGGTAAAGAGAATCAAGGCGTCATCGTCGAGTCGGCTCAGGCCTGCCACGGCCTGCACTGTGCCCGTGTCCTGCGTATCCACCGTCGGCACCCCGGCCTGCGCCAGCGCCGCCAACACCGCCGGGTCGGTG
>JANOTG010000341.1:0-2385 GCA_031416215.1 Betaproteobacteria bacterium | reverse complement strand
AACGTGGGTGAAAAGTGCAGCCGCTGGGCAGCCGCGCGGGCAAAGGCGGCTGCCCGATGATGGGCACGAGACGCGTGTCCACCGTATCAATACGCGGCACACTGCGCAGCAGACCCACGGTGTAGGGGTGGCGTGGGCGCTTGAAGATGTCCTGCACCGGGCCGGATTCGACGATGCGCCCACCGTACATGACGGCCACCTTGTGCGCCACCTCGGCCACCACGCCCAGATCGTGCGTGATCAGGATCACAGCAGCACCGGTATCGGCCTGGCGTTTGGCCAGCACCGCCAGCACTTGCGCCTGCACCGTCACGTCGAGCGCCGTGGTGGGCTCGTCGGCGATGATGAGCCTGGGCCGACCTGCCATCGCCATCGCGATCACCGCCCGCTGGCGCATGCCGCCGGAGAACTGGTGTGGGTACTGGTCGACGCGGCTCTGCGGGTCGGGGATGTCCACTTCGCGCAGCAATTCGACAGAGCGTCGCGCTGCGTCGCTGGGCGCGACTTGGCCATGCGACACCTGGCCTTCGATGACCTGGCGGCCAATCGGAAACACCGGATTGAGTGTTGTGGTCGGGTCCTGGAACACCATGCCGACGGCACGCCCACGCATCTTGCGCAGCGACTCGGCGTCCAGTGTGGTGACTTCAATTCCGTCGAGTTGGATCGACCCATGGACCTGCGCCGTCGGTGGCAACAAGCCGGTTATGGCCAGCGAGGTCACGCTCTTGCCGGAACCGGACTCACCGACGATGCCCAGCACCTCGTTGGCATCGACGTCGAAGTCGATGCCGCGCACCGCCGGCACCGGCCGCCCGGATCCGACAAACGTGACCGTCAGTCCACGGACGCGGAGCGTCAACGGAACCCTATGGTGCGAAACACCGGCATGTTGTCGATCTCGCGCGTGATGCCGCCGACGTTCTTGGCTGCCACGATCAGGCCAACGTCGAACGTGTTGGTCGGAATGGCGAAGGCCGAATCGACAAGTACCTTGTTGAGGTTGTCGTAGGAGGCCTTGACGTCGGCACGCGAACCGAAAGTCTTGGTGACTCGGTCGATCGCGGCCACATAGGCGGGATGCGGATGGGGGTCGCCCAGCACCGGGTTTTTCACTGTCCGGTAAATGCTGTTGGTCGCCACCCGGGTCGGGAACTTCTGGATATTTCCAATCCCACCAAAAAGTGCCGAGAATTTCCCTGCTAGAAGTGCCGTGGTGAATTCCGACGTTCCCATCACTTCAAGCTTGATGTCGATACCTGCTTTTGCAAGGGTGCTCTGCTGCAGCTGACTGATGGCAACTGCCACCTGATCGCCACCATTAACCAGCATCTTCCAGTCGTTCATGTCGGCCTGCGACAAGCCCGACTCCTTGAGCAAGGCTCGTCCCTTTTTCAGATCGAATGCGTACTTGGTGTTGTACGACTTGTCCGCTGCCGGGCTCGCTGGCGCCCAAGGCAGGGCCGTCACCTCGCCAAGACCGGCGTAACCCACTTTCAGAATCGCGCTACGGTCGATCAGGTAATTGAATGCCTGACGGAATTTTTCGTTGCGAAAAGGCCCTTGCGTCGTGTTGATGCGAAACACCTGCACCAGCGGACCTGGTCCCTGAATCAATTGGTAACCTGCCGCCCGCAGGCGCAGCGCCGAACGCGAATCTCCGCCATAAATCATGTCCACAGCACCGGATTCAAGCGCCGCATTGGCGGCGTCGTTGTCGCTAAAAAAAGTCAGCAACACCTCAGTCAGCAAAGTCTTCTCGGGTCGCCAGTATTTTGGATTTGCCACCAAGCGCACACGCTGACCCAACACACGCTCTGCCAGCATGAAGGGGCCGGTCCCAGCCGGCTTGGTCTCAACCGTTTCGATTCCTTCCGGCTCAATCGGAGAGATGAATTGCAACAGGTCGGTGATTTGCTTGTCTGGTACAGGTCCGGTGAAGTTCAGGCGAATTGTGAACGGGTCGATGACCGTCCAGTCCTTGACCACCACCATCGTGGCGTACAGGTTTTTGCCAAGCTTTGGATCGGCCGCCTTCTTTAGTGTTTCAGATACTGCCTTCGAGGTCATCAGTGAACCGCTATGAAAGCGCACACCGCGCTGCAGCGTCAGTGTCACGGACTCGTTACCGGCCCCGATCTTCCAATCTGAGGCCAGGCTCGGTACCGCCTTTCCTTCCGGTGTGTATTCGATCAGGCTGTCGTACAGGCTCTTGATGACGGGGAAGTTCTGCGACGAGAACTGCGCTGGGTCGAAGTTGACTACGTCAGCCAGGATCGCCACCCGCAAGCGACCCGGCTTGAGTGCCTGTGCCTGGGCTGCCATCGGCAGCACCAGGGTGGAAGCAGCGACGGCCAGCGAAGCGGCCAGTACGGTACGGCGGGC
>JANOTG010000340.1:0-3987 GCA_031416215.1 Betaproteobacteria bacterium | reverse complement strand
ATGCTCAAGCAGGGCGGCACATGGCGCGAGGTGGAATGGCAGGTGGCGCTGGAATATGTGGCCAATGGCTTGCGCCAGATCAAGAGTGACCACGGGGCATCGTCCATCGGTGCGCTGGTCAGTGCACACAACACGCTGGAGGAGTTGTTCCTGGCCGGCGCCCTGGTGCGCGGGCTGGGTAGCGAGAACATCGATTTCCGCATGCGGCATGCGGATTTCACTCCAGCGCCGGGCGCCCGTTACTTGGGTACCCGAATCGCCGCCTTGTCGCATCTGCAGCGTGCGCTGGTGGTGGGTTCCAACCTGCGCAAGGACCATCCGCTGTTTGCCCAGCGCCTGCGCCAAGCCACACGCAGCGGTTGCGCGGTGCATGTGCTGGCGAGTGAGCGCCAGGACTGGGCCATGCCGGTGGCCCACACGATGCTGGCCGACGTGTCGGACTGGGTGCAGACGCTGGCCAATGTTGCGGTGGCTGTGGCGTCCGAACTGGGCATAACCGCGCCTGCCACGGGTACCGCGACTGCCATGGCGGCTGCGGTTGCCAAATCCTTGCTGGGTGGGCAACGCAAGGCCATTCTGTTGGGCAATGCCGCTGCGCACCATGCCGGGGCCTCCAGCCTGCTGGCTCTGGCCAACTGGATCGGCAGTCAGACCGGATGTTCGGTCGGGTATCTGACCGAGGCCGCCAATACGGTGGGCGCCCAGCTTGCCGGAGCCCTGCCGGGGCCGGGCGGAAAACATGCCGGTCAGATGCTTGACGGAGCCCTCAAGGCCGTGTTGCTGCTCAATACCGAGCCGGCGTTTGACTCTGCAGCTGGTGCGGTGGCACTGGCTGGCGGCGCCATGGTCGTGACCCTCAGCCCGTTCAAGGCGAACCTGGACATCAGCGATGTGTTGTTGCCGATCGCGCCGTTCACCGAGACACCTGGCAGCTTTGTCAACGCCGAAGGCCGCCTGCAGGGCTTTCACGCCGTCGTCAAGCCGGCTGGCGAAGCCCGGCCTGCCTGGAAGGTCTTGCGCGTGCTGGGCAATATGCTGGGCCTGGCGGCATTTGATTTCGAATCCACGAAGGATGTCCTGGAGCGCGCCGGTTTTGGCGCCTTGGCGGACAAGGACTTCGTCGACGCGGCGTTGTTGTCCAATACCACTGCGGCCCCGATTGACCTTCGTCCGTCTCCTGGCCAGCCCTGCGTGGCGTCGATCTACCAGCTCGATTCCATCGTGCGGCGTGCCCCTGCGTTGCAGGCGACCGCGGATGCGCGTGGCGCCGGGCCAGTGGCTGTCGCCGCGGCCGTCCAGGAGGTACCTGCATGATTGATCAGATCCATGCAGCCGGGCTGGGATTGTTGTCCGCCCCATGGTGGACGGTCGTGGCGTGGCCAGTGCTCTGGACACTGGTGAAAATTGTCGCTGTGCTGGCGCCGTTGATGGGCTGTGTGGCCTACCTGACGTTGTGGGAGCGCAAGGCGATTGCATTTACCCAGCTGCGCAACGGGCCGAACCGGGTCGGTCCGATGGGGCTGTTGACGCCGATCGCCGACGCCTTGAAGTTGATGACCAAGGAGATCATCATGCCGACGGCGGCCAGCAAGGGATTGTTCCTGCTGGGCCCCATCATGACGATCATGCCGGCGCTGGCGGCCTGGGCTGTCATTCCATTCGGGCCAGAGGTGGTGCTGGCCAACGTGAACGCCGGACTGTTGTTCGTGATGGCGATCACCTCGCTGGAGGTGTATGGCGTCATCATTGCCGGTTGGGCATCCAACTCGAAGTACGCATTCCTCGGCGCGCTGCGCGCCTCGGCCCAGATGGTGAGTTATGAAATCGCGATGGGCTTTTGCCTGGTCGTGGTGCTGATGGTGTCGGCCAGCATGAACCTCACCGACATCGTGATGGGGCAGGGTCGCGGCATCTTCGCCGAGCGCGGCGTAGGACTGTTGTCGTGGAACTGGTTGTCGCTGTTGCCGATCTTCCTGGTGTATTTCATTGCCGGCCTGGCCGAAACCAATCGCCATCCCTTCGATGTCGTCGAAGGCGAGTCCGAGATTGTGGCCGGCCATATGGTTGAGTATTCCGGCATGTCGTTTGCCATGTTCTTCCTGGCGGAATACGCCAACATGATCCTGGTGTCAACGCTGTGTGTGTTGATGTTCCTGGGGGGCTGGTTGCCGCCTTTTGCGTTTCTCGACTGGATTCCGGGCTGGATCTGGCTTGCCCTGAAGACATTTGTGGTGGTCACCATGTTCCTGTGGGTTCGCGCGACCTTCCCGCGTTACCGTTATGACCAGATCATGCGCCTGGGCTGGAAGATTTTCATCCCGGTCACGCTGGTCTGGCTGGTTGTGGTGGGTGGCTGGATGCAGACCCCGTTCAATATCTGGAAATAACACCATGGCTGTTCTCGCCCCCACTGTTGCGCCAGCTGGCGCGCCCTTTTCGCTGCGTGATTTCCTGTCGAGTTTCATGCTGCTGGAGCTTTTCAAGGGCATGGCTGTGACCGGACGCTACATGTTCCGGCGCAAGATCACGGTGCAGTTCCCGGAAGAGAAGACACCTGCAAGCCCGCGTTTTCGCGGCCTGCATGCGCTGCGCCGTTATGACAATGGTGAGGAGCGCTGCATTGCGTGCAAGTTGTGCGAAGCGGTCTGCCCGGCGATGGCCATCACCATCGAGTCTGAGGTGCGCTCCGATGGTTCACGCCGCACCACGCGCTACGACATCGACCTGACCAAGTGCATCTTCTGCGGCTTTTGTGAAGAGAGCTGCCCGGTGGACTCGATCGTCGAGACGCATATCTTCGAATACCACGGCGAGAAACGTGGCGATCTGTATTTCACCAAGGACATGTTGTTGGCCGTCGGTGACCGGTATGAAGGCGAAATCGCCACCCGTCGTGAGGCGGATGTCAAGTACCGCTGATTCCTTCACACAAGAAGCCCAGCCATGGACACCATAGCCGGCGTGTTCTATCTGTTTTCAGCTGTGTTGCTGTTTGCCGCATTTCGTGTCGTGACGGCGCGCAACCCGGTGCACGCCGCGCTGTATCTGGTGCTGGCATTTTTCCAGGCCGCGATGATCTGGATGTTGCTCAAGGCGGAATTTTTGGCGATCACGCTGGTGCTGGTGTATGTGGGTGCCGTGATGGTGTTGTTCCTGTTTGTGGTGATGATGCTGGATATCCATATCGACGGCGTGCGCAAGGGCTTCTGGCGTCACTTTCCGCTCGCTGGCACGGTAGGCGCGTTGATCGCCCTGGAGATGGCCGCCGTGTTGATGGGCGGGTTTCGCCTGAGTGAAGAGCCCAAGGCGCTTGCTGCCGCAGGCCAGGCCGGCGCGCAGGTGTCCAACTCGCAAAGTCTCGGGCGCTTGCTGTACTCGGGTTATGTCTATCCGGTGCAGATTGCCGCGGTGATCCTGCTGGTGGCCATCATCGCCGCCATCGCCCTGACTCTGCGCGAGCGCAAGGACAGCAAACATATCGGTGCCAGCGCACAGATAGCCGTCAAGGCCTCGGATCGCCTGCAGTTGGTGAAGGTCGCTGCCACCCAGCCGGCGCCGCAGGAGAAGCAGCCATGAGCCTGACGCTGGGACATTTTCTCTCCCTCGGGGCGATGTTGTTCGCCCTGTCGGTGATCGGCATCTTCCTCAACCGCAAGAATCTGATCATCCTGCTGATGGCCATCGAGTTGATGTTGCTGGCCGTCAACATGAACTTTGTCGCCTTCTCCTACTACCTGGGCGACATGCATGGCCAGATATTTGTGTTCTTCATCCTCACGGTGGCGGCGGCCGAGTCTGCCATCGGTCTTGCGATCCTGGTCCAGTTGTTCCGCAACAAGTCGAACATCAACGTGGACGAACTCAACACGCTCAAGGGTTAGTCAGCACAATGAGTCAATCCCTTTCCGCCTCGACCTTGCTCACGGTGGCGTTGGCGCCGCTGGTGGGCGCCCTGGTGGCCGGTGTATTCGGCACCGCTTTCGGCGG
>JANOTG010000339.1:0-2030 GCA_031416215.1 Betaproteobacteria bacterium | reverse complement strand
CCGACCACGACGACGTCGGACTGCGAGGCGACCTTGACGTCGCGCGCCGGTTGCCGCACGGAAGGTAGGGAAGTGTTCATAGGTCTCCTAATGGTGGGGAGGCAGGCCAGCGCCCGCAGCTTCAATGGCTCTGCTGCGGATGCCACTTGACAATGGCGCGCTCCAGCAGGGCGATGATCAGGAAGAAGGTGCCCGACAGAGTGGCGCTCATCACGATGGCCGAGTACAGGAGCGCGGAGTTGAAGTTGTAGGTGGCCTGCAGGATCAGCGCACCGATGCCCCGTGTGGAGCCGATCCATCCACCGACCACCGCACCAATCACCGACATTGACGCCGCGATGCGCAGGGCCGAGAACAGGTAGGGCAGCGAGCTGAACAGCCGCAGCTTGAAGAACACCTCGGTCTTGCTGGCCGACAACACGCGCATCAGCTCCATCGCCTGCGGATTCGCGGCGTCCAGCCCGCGCACCATGTTGACCAGGGTCGGGAAAAAACACACCAGCGCGGCAATCGCGATCTTGGGCTCCACGCCGTTGCCCAGGATCAGCACCAGCACCGGCGCCTTGGCCACGATGGGTATCGCGTTGAGCATCAGCGCCACCGGGAAGAAGATGTCGTTCAGGGTCTTGTTGTGCACAAACACGGTGGCCAGCAGGATCGCCACCAGGTTGCCCAGCAGAAAGCCGCCGGCCGCTTCCATCGCGGTCGGAATCAGGTTGTCCAGCAACACCGCGCGTTTGGCGTACAGGGTTTCGAGCACCAGGAAGGGAGAGGGCGCGATGAAGGGCTTGACCTGCAGCCCCTCGACGATGGCCCACCACAGGAACAGCAGCACAAAAACCCCCAGTGCCGGCATGGCGCGGGTGAGCCACCGCTGGCGGCGCACATGCGCCTGGTGGGCCTGCAGGTCGGCGTCGTGTTCCGGCCGCTGGCCGGGCAGATCGAGGGCGCTGGTGTTCATGGCCTGGTCACTTTCAGCAGGTTTCGAGCACACGCCGCAGTTTGGCGGTGAGTCGCACGAACTCGGGTGTTTCGCGGATCGCCAGCGTGCGGTCCGTCGGCAGGTCTACCGGCACGATTTCCTGCACGCGTCCCGGGTTGGCGGCCAGCATCAACACCCGCTGCGCCAGGAAGGCCGCTTCATAAATGCTGTGGGTGACAAACAGCACCGTCATCCCGAGCTCGCGCCAGACCCGCAGCAGTTCTTCGTTCAAGCGATCCCGGGTGATCTCGTCCAGCGCGCCGAAGGGCTCGTCCATCAGCAGGATGCGCGGGTCGGTGACCAGGGCGCGCGCAATCGACACACGCTGGCGCATGCCGCCCGAGAGTTCATGCGGATAGGCGTTTTCGCTGCCGGACAAGCCCACCAACTGCAGCAGCTCACGCGGCGTGGCGCGCGCCGCCTTGTTGCTCTGGGTCCGCCCGCGTGCCACTTCCAGCGGCAGCTCGACGTTTTGCAGCGCCGTGCGCCATGGCAGCAGGGCGGCGTCCTGGAACACAAAACCGATGTCGCGCCGCAGCCGCGCCGCATCCGGCGTGACACCGAGCACCCGCACCGAGCCGGATGTGGGGGCGATCAGGTCAGCCACCACGCGCAGAAACGTCGATTTGCCGCAACCCGAGGGGCCCAGAAGGCTCATGAATTCGCCAGTCGCTACGTCCAGGTCGACACCCTTCAAGGCCGTGACACTGCGTCTGTCGGTGAAGAAGCGCACCGACACGGCACGACAAGACACCGCCAGGCGGCCGCCCGCTGCCTGCGGCAAGTCGGAGCGGGCAACAGTGGGGCCTTGCGCAGTCGGCGCAATTGCAGGGGTCTCGATCATGGTGGTGCTGGCGGCAGCGCCGCTCAGGAGTTGCGCAGCCGGTATTCGCGGGTGGCGTTCAGTATGTCCATGGTCATCACCTCGTCGACCTTGGGCACCCGCTTGGTGAACTGGCCGAGATCGGCGTATTGGGTGATCTGGTCTTGCCATACGGCACGGTCCATGGCACCCCAGCCGTTGTTGAAGGTGTTGGTGTTGTAGGCA
>JANOTG010000338.1:0-6394 GCA_031416215.1 Betaproteobacteria bacterium | reverse complement strand
TTACGATTCATGACGGATCCTCTATGGTGTTTGTGAAGACCGTGGTCTATCACGCTTTGGGCACTTTGATGCCGTATCCATCAGAGGATCCACCCCGAGTGCTCGGGACTTCTCTTCCTGATAAACGGCTGTTCATCTCAGCGCTCCAGTTTCCTTGCCCGTAGGCAGGGAGGCATCCATAGCATCTCCCACGGTCGAATGGTCTTGGCGGCTCGCGCAGCACTTCAAAGGCGATATACCCCAGTGCCTCCGAGGCGCAGATCAGCCGTTCTACGGGATCTTCCAGTTCGTCACGCAGGCGCAACCAGGCGTCAGCACCTGCCTCGGCATGGGTCATGCCATAGGGCAGCCGGTCGTGGCCGCGCACCAGGGCGCGGGCGATCGCGCCTTGCGTGCTGCCTCCGGCCTGCTCGACGCGGGCCAGCTCGCGCGCGATACGCGGGCGGTCCAGATCGTCCATGGCCTGCTCCAGTTGCATCAGCGCACGTTCTATCCGCACCGCTGGCGGTGCATCGACCAGGTTCACCCACACCGTGTCACCACGCAGCTGCACCGGATAGATGCGCAGCGCGTCACCACCGACCAGGTTGGCGCCATTGTGCAGATCGAACTTCCAGTTGTGCCATTGGCAGTTCAGCACACATCCCGCGTCCAGCGAACCCTCGACCAGCGGAAACCCTTCGTGCGGGCAGCGGTTGTTGCAGGCGTGGAGCTGGCCATCCTGCAGGAACACGGCGATCTGCTTGCCCTGCAGCTTCACCACCTGCGCGCCCGCGTCGCGCAGGTGCTGCAGCGGCAAGGCAGGTTGCCAGTCGTCGGGTAGCGGGTCGGCGGCTGCCGCAGCGGCAGATTCGGGGGAAACATCGAGTGTGGTCGGCACCGGAGTCCTTGGTGGTTGCGATTGCAGGAATTGTCATCCGCGCGGACCGCGAAAGGTGCCAAGACCCCATTCGCCATACTGCCTGTTCGACTGGGGGTCTTTGCCGGCACGACACTGCCTGCGCCAAGTCCACATTGGTGGTTATCTGCAACGCGGGTTTGTGGAATTGCCGTCGCGCGGTGAGGCGTTGATAATTGGTGGCAGGGTGTCGTATCGGTCGGCGCCATTTGTTCAACGATTGGCTGCATCCGCTGACATGACAGCGGTGCAGTCTCCATTCACTCCGAAAGGCGCTCTCCATGGCACCCAATGCATGGTTCTCGACGACGCTGCTGGTTGCCCTGCTGGCCACTGCGCCATGGGTTGCAGCGCAGCCGGTCGGTGCCGCGACATCGGCAGACACCACGGCCGCGACCCCAGCAACGCCGAGGCCCGAATCAGCGGTCAACAGCGCACTGCTCGCAGTCGACCCGGCCACTTACACCACCCAGACATTCGAATGGCTGGACGCCCAGCGCACGCGGCGCGTGCCCGCGAAGCTGTACCTGGCGTCGGCACCAGCGCCTGAGGCCGGCCTGCCGCTGGTCGTCTTCTCACACGGCATCGGCGGCTCACGCGAAGGGTATTCGTATATCGGCCGATACCTCGCATCGCAAGGTTATGCCAGCCTGCATGTGCAACATGTCGGCAGCGACTCGACATTGTGGTCCGGCGGAATTTTGTCGCTGGTGTCGCGTCTGACCGACGCGGCGCAGGAGAGTGAGGCGTTGCACCGCGTGCAGGATGTGCGTTATGCGCTGGACCAGATTCTGAGCCGGCCGGAGCTGCTGCGTATCGATGGCCGGCGCATTGCGGTAGCTGGCCATTCTTATGGCGCGAACACGGCCATGCTGGTGGCTGGAGCCAATCCGCCGGTCAAAGGCCTGTCGGCGATGCTGCGCGACGAGCGGGTCACGGCGGCCGTCCTGTTGTCGGCGCCGCCGTTTTACGGCTACGGCAATCCGGCGCAGATCCTGTCGGACATCCGCATCCCGACGCTGCACGTCACCGCTACCGAGGACGTCATCAACATACCCGGCTATAGCTCGGGCCTGGACGACCGGCTGGCGATCTACGGTGCAACCGGTACCTCGCAGGCAGCGTCCAAGGTGCTGGCGGTTTTCAAGGAAGGCTCGCACAGCGTGTTCACTGACCGCGGTCGTACCGGCGGCAGCGGGCTCAATCCGAAGATCAAGCTGGCCACCCGGCAGCTGGCGCTGGCGTTTTTGAACCAGGTTTTTTCCCTCGACAAAACCGGTTTGCAGCGCTGGCAACCGGAAAATGCGGCGTTGATGGCACGGTTTGAGAACACCATGGCGGTCACGGCGAGCCCGTGACGCGTGGCGCAGCAGGGCGCTGCGGCCTCACCGTGTTCCCATCGGTGCAGGCGGCGCATTGCGCACATGCGGGTTGAGTTGCGTGACCAATGCCATGGTGAAGTACCAGGCGGCAAAGAACATGACGGTTGTTGTGCTGCCCGCATGTTCCAGCAACAGGCCGCAGAGCAGGGCGCCCAGCGGGTTGAAGCCAAAGGCAAGAAGCCGAAAGCTGCTGTTCACGCGCCCTTGCAGCGCCTGTGGAATCAGCGCCAGGCGGTAGCTGAACTGCACCACGTTGTAGACCGGCGACAGCGTGTAGATCAGCGCGAAGATGACGCCCAACAGGTAAAACTTCGGCACCACCAGATACAGCGGGAACAGCAATGCCTGCGCCCACACCACGCTGGTGATGACCTGGCCAAAGCTGAAGCGGCGCTGGATGCGCCCGCCAATCAGCGCACCGGCGATGCCGCTGACGCCACCGATGCTGAACACCAGGCCGATCTCGATGTCGCTGGCTCCCATCTGTTTGGCCAGCACGATCAGGATCAGCGGCGTGGCGGCGTAGACGAAGTTCATGCTGCCGGTCAGCACCGCCATGTAGCGGATCAAGCGCTGCTGCCACAACCAGTGCAGGCCTTCCATGATTTCAGCGCGCAACTTTCGGGAAGTGGTCGGCGGCGCAGGGCGGAAATCGGTCTGGATCCGGGCCAAGGCGGCTGCCGACACGAGGTAGGTCAGTGCGTCCGCCACAAACGGTGCGCTGCGACCCAGGGTCTGAAACAGCATGGTGCCCAGCGATGGCCCGGCAATTTGCGCTGCGCCAAAGGCAGCCTCGTTCTGTGCTGCAGCACGTGGCAAGTCCACTGCCGGTACCACGCGTGCCAGTGCCGCTACCTCGGCGAGGTTGAAAAACACGTACAGGCTGCCCTCGATGAACGCCACCAGGTAGATCTGCCACAGCGTCAGCAGATCGAACCACAGCGCCAGGGGAATCGTCAGCACGACCACGGCGCGCAACAGGTCGCAGACGATCATCACGCGTTTGCGGTTCCATCGGTCCACCAGCGCGCCCACCGGCAGGCTGAACAGCAGGTAGGGAAGGGCGCGCAGTGCCGCGGCCACGCCAGCCGCCCCTGGTGAGTTGGTGATCGCCAGGATCAGCAGCGGATAGATGATGGACGCCGCGCTGGAGCCCAGGGTGGAGACCACCTGTCCGCTCCATAACAGCATGTAGTCGCGGTTGTGCCACAACGGGGCGGCGGGCGGGGGGAAGTTGCCGGGCCGCTCATTCATGGGGCGGCGATGATAGCAGGCGGCGGGGCTGTCGCGGGTGCGGGGCGTTGGTGGATGGTCGCAGTGCTTCTGTCGTGTATTGCTGACAGAATCGCTGCAGGAACAAGACATTGGACCAGGGCAAGAAGGGAATCGGGACGCCGCTGATTCAATTTGAACGGCAAGCGCGGATTTGGTATTCACCATAACCCACTGAAAGGAAGCCACCCCATGAAAATCACAGTCGAAACCGTCGTCAAGGCGCCGGTCGCCACCGTCTGGGGCGCCTACACAGCGCCGGATGACATCAAGCAATGGAATGCCGCGTCGGACGATTGGCACACCACCAGTGCCAGCGTCGATCTGCGTGTCGGCGGGCAGTTCAGCTCGCGCATGGAGGCAAAAGACGGCAGCTTCGGTTTTGACTTCGCCGGTACCTACACCAGGATAGTGGCCAACGAGTTGCTGGAGTACTCATTTGGCGACCGCGTGTGTGTGGTCGAATTTGTCTCCGGCGCCGGTGGCACCACGGTGCGTGTGACATTCGATGCCGAGTCGGAGAATCCTGTCGACATGCAGCGCCAGGGCTGGCAAGCCATACTGAACAACTTTGCCCGCTACATCGCAGCGCGCGGGTGAAACTTCCAGAACCCGCCATGAAATACCTTTGTCTCGCCTATCTGTCCAAGGACAATTGGCGCGCTGACCCCGACGACCATTGCTTGGCCGCGCGCCGGTCTTGAACCACCCGTCACGACAAGGAAAACCATGCCTACAGGAACTGTCCGATTTCACCGTGTGCTGCGTGCCAGCCCGGAGCGTATCTACCGCGCATTTCTCGACGCCGACGCCATGGCCAAATGGCTGCCGCCTTACGGTTTCACCTGCAAGGTGCACCATATGGACGCCCGGGTGGGCGGTGGTTTTCGCATGGCGTTTACCAATTTCTCGACCGGCCACAGCCATGCCTTTGGCGGCGAATACCACGAGCTGCTGCCGCACACGCGTATTCGTTATTCGGACAAGTTCGACGACCCCAACCTGCCGGGCGAGATGGAGGTGACGGTGCTGCTCAAGCAGGTGTCCTGCGGCACCGAGGTGGACATCGTGCAATCGGGCATACCGGAGCTGATCCCGACCGAGATGTGTTATCTCGGCTGGCAAGAGTCCCTGGCGCAACTGGCTTGCCTGGTGGAGCCGGTGATTCCAGGCTGAGGCGCGAGCGCCTGGCGAGCGCCGGTCAGGTCGACTTCTTGCGCTTGGCTTCGATTTGCTGGCGCAGGTATTCGATCATCGGCTCGGCGTTGCCTGAATTCGGGTTCACCCGGTAGGCGCGCTCCAGAAGTTCCAGGGCACGTTCGGGCTGATCCCGTGTGACCAGCATCTGCGCGTAACCCGACAGGGCGCCAAAATGGTTCGGCACCCGTTTGAGCACCTCGTCGCAGTCCTTCATCGACAAGTCGTACTGGTCAAGCATGTAGTAGACGGTGGCGCGTTTGTTCCAGGCTTCGGCGAAGGCCGGTCGCTGGTTGATGATGTCGCTGAACACCGCCACCGCCCGGGGCAGGTTGCCCGACTGCATCAGGCCCACGCCTTCCTCGTACAGCTTGTCGATGGCCGCGTCGCCCGAGCGGCCCCAGAGGCGCCAGATCATGGCCAGCGCCGCCTGGCGCAGGGTCGGGTCACGGTCTTGCAGGCGCGGCATCAGCGCGTCGGCATCGGCCGCGCTGCCGATGTCCGCCAGGCGGATCATGCCTTCCAGGCGTCGCAAGGGGTCGGCATGTGTGAGAGCCTGCAGGGCCTGCTGGCGGTTCAGCGGGCCCTTTTGTTGTGCGGCGGCGGGCAGTGCTGCAATGCCCAAGGCAAGTGTCAGGGTCGATACGCAGGCTACGGCGCACAGGCGCGAGGTGAACCAGGATATGAGAGGCATGCCAGAACTCCTGCTATGCGAACGGGGTTCAGCTTACTGCATCTTGCCCGCCACAGCTGCGGTCAACCCGATATGCCCATTTGGCGGCCATATTTCGTTTGGGTGTCGGTAGAACAGCACACGCACGATGTGCCACGCAACTGTCAATAATTGATCTGCACCGACGCCGCACTGCGCACAGCGCCATCGCGACACACCGCTTCGATGTTGTTGCCATCGGGGTCCAGCACAAACGCCGCATAGTAGCCGGGGTGATACAGCCGCTCACCCGGAGCGCCATTGTCCCGTCCACCGTGCGCCAGGGCGGCCTGATGGAACGCATCCACCATGGCGCGGCTTATGGCCTGAAAGGCGATGTGTTGACGCCCGGTCAATTGGCCCTGCACCTCGGCACTGGCAGGCGCTGATATGACAGTTCATCCGCCCACAGGTCGCTGTCGTCCGATCCACCGATCGGGATATTCAGCGCGCCGAAGACGGCGCAGTAGAAGTCTTTGCTGGCTGGCAGATCGCGCACGACCAGGCCGATGTGGTCGATCAGACGGCCGCGGTGGCGTTGTTGTGTTGCCATGAGGCGCTCCTGAGCGTTGGGTATGAACTGGGCGAGTCTACCGGGACCTTTGGCGAGACGACCGACCGCTTCAGATTGCCAGGCGACGTTCGACGATCGGAACTGCACGCTCCAGACCGATCGTTCAGGTATGCCTTGAAAGGTCGGCAATGTGGCGCCAGCTTCTGCAACTCAAGCACCTGCACCCGGCCCGTTCCGGTCATTGGTTTGTCTTCGCGTTGAGTGCTTCGGCGCGTGTCGCAGCAGACTTTCGCAAGGGGGCGGCACTGGCCCGTGGGGACAGCGCGCGGCGCTTCACTGTGGCGGTCTGGCGCTGAACGCGCAGACTGCCTTGTGGTGCTCGGTCTTGCGGCCGCATCGCGGAACTCGCTGCGTTCGCT
>JANOTG010000337.1:0-1629 GCA_031416215.1 Betaproteobacteria bacterium | reverse complement strand
CTGCGCCACCAGGATGTCGATCGGCTTGGACAGTGCGCGTTTGGCATGTTTGGGTGAGCCGATCAGGGCCAGCACCAGTTTGCCCATGGCCTTGGCCTGCTCGATCACCTCCACCGGTGAGCCGATGCCGCAGGCCAGCAGATTCACATCCGAGCGCAGTACCGCGTCGAGTTGCTGGCTGGCGACTTCGTTGGAGCGCACGAACTTGGATCGTTCACCCGGACCAGTCGCTGCGGGCACGCCAAATTTTCGATAGATCCCCTGTACAAACGATCGGTGCGCTGCAGGCAACTGCGCCTCGATGGCGGCGCGGTCGTTGCTCTCGGGCATGCCGTCGGGCAGCACCAGGTTGACACCAAAGGGTCGTGTGCCGACCGCCTGGCGAATCCAGGCCAGTTCGTGCCGGATCTGCTCTGGCGTGTGGCGTGTTGCCCCCAGCACGCCAAAACCACCCGCGCGGCAGATCGCCGCGACCACCGCTGCACTGTGCGAGAAACCGAAAATCGGGTAGGTGATGCCCAGCGTGCGCCCCAGGCGCGTCTGCACGGAGTAGCCATTGGTCATTGCTTGACCTTCGCACGGCCCACCACCACCGCGTCCACGGCACAACCACCGCCGGCACTGCGCGGCATGGCGATGAAGGGGTTGATATCGATGCTCACCAGACTGTCGCCGGCGGCGACTGCCAGTCTGGACAACGCCACCAGGTTGGCGGCCAGGAAGTCGAGGTCTGCCGGTGCGCGGCCTCGTGCACCCGCCAGCAGGGCGAAGCCGCGGGTAGAACGGATCATCTGCAGCGCCTGCGCGTGGGTCACCGGCGCCGAATGCAGCGCGACGTCTGCCAGCAACTCGACAAAAACGCCGCCCAGGCCGAACACCACCATGGGGCCGAACACCGGGTCGTTGTGGGCGCCCAGAATACACTCCACGCCGCCGCCCAGCATGGGGGCGACAAGCACGCCATCGATAGCTGCCGTTGGCACCGCCTGTGCCACGGCTTGCTGCATGGCGGCAAATGCCGTACGCACCGCGTCGGCGTCGCGCAGCCCGAGCGCCACACCACCGATGTCCGACTTGTGGGTGATGTCGCGCGACACGATCTTGAGCACCACGCTGCCACCAAGCGCCTGTGCGGCGGAGGCGGCAGCATCGGCGGAGTGCACCACCTGGTGCGGCACCGTGCTGATGCCGGCACTGGCCAGTGCCGCCAGTGCCTCTGGCTCCGACAAGGTGCCGCCCGGCAAGGGATGTGTCGGATCGCTCGGCGCCAACGGCAGGGTAACCGGCGTGCGGAAAGCCTCGGCAAAACGCGCCAGCGCGGCGACGGCGCGCACCGCATCGGCGGGTTCGCTGTACACCAGGCAGCCCATGGACTCCAGCGTGCGCCGGCGCGCCGCCGACATCAGGGTGCTGAAGGCGGCCACCGTGTCGGGATAGTCGCGCCGCAGCAGCGTCGCCAGCGACTGCAGGATGGGCCAGAACTTCTCCGACAGGCCGGCTGCCGACAGAAAACCGACCCAGCTCGCGTAATTGCCCTGTTCGAGCATCAGGCGTACCGTGCGCTCCACCAATTGCGCATCGTTGGTGACCTGGCCGGTGATGTCCACCGGATTCGCCGCGCCGGCAAAC